>NZ_JBNPMZ010000001.1:0-345495 GCF_050314255.1 Sporofaciens sp. SGI.106 | reverse complement strand
ATGAAATCATTATCTTACCCCGGCTTAGACCGGGGTAAAATATTGCACAAAATATCCGCCCTTGCAATGATTACGGTTTTCCTGTCATTACTTCGACCTATGCGAATCGCTGCAAAAGTTTCCGAAATAGAAGCTATGCGGTACAGAGGAGAGCAAACCACGAAAAAGAGCAGAAAAGGTTACTCCGATATTACAGTCACCCGGCTTGCCATGATACATCTTGCAGGTAATAAGAAAAAAAGTATGATTACAATCTGCTCCATGGCGATTACAGGCTTATTCTTTATGATTGTTGCAACGGTATTGTCATGTGCCGATCCAAACGAAGCTGCGGACAATTCCCTTATGGGAGAATATCAGATATCTCCTGTTATAGATAATAACGATAAAGAGCATCCGGAGCTGGAGTGGAGCCAGGTGCAGCAAAACAATCCGCTTACAGAAGAACTAAAAGAACAGATTTTACAGATTGACGGAATTGATTCGGTGGAGTGTTATCTGGGAAATGATGTGGAATCGGATGCATTTGATAATGCCAGAGAGGGAATGCTGGGAGTTCCTGAAAGCGGAAAGGAGCTGCTGGAAAACGGAATCATAGAAGGAAGTATTACTTATGAAGAACTAAAGAGGGGAGACAAAGTAATCATAGATAAGAATCTGCTTCACTGGTATCCTGATCTGAAAACAGGAGATGTCATAGATGTAGTAACATGGGACGGAGATGAAAAATGTCAGAAGCCATTAGAGATTGCAGCGATTGGCGACTATGATCTGGGATTTACAAGATATAATTATCTGATCATGGCAGATGAGGGACTTCGCTCCTTCAGCAGATATAATTTGAATATGTATTACCGCATATTTGCCAAAGAAAAATATGACGCAGACGTAGAAGCTGAACTAAAGACAATCGTCGAAGAAAATGGCAGAACCCAGATGCAAACCTGGAAATCTTACTATGATGAGTGGAATTCGGCTATGACTCTGACAAGAGGTGCCTGCTACGCATTTCTTGGAATACTGAGTGCAATCTGTATCATGAATATGATCAATACCATGATTCACAGTGTTCACGTCAGAAAAAAGGAAATCGGCATGCTGCAGGCGGTAGGAATGTCGGACGCTCAGCTTTTAAAAATGCTGCAGCTCGAAGGTTTATTTTATACGGCCGGAACGCTGATTGTCGCGGTCGGCGGCGGAAGTGTGGCAGGATATCCCGTTTTCCTGTGGGCAAGAGAGCATGGAATGTTCAGTATCAGGAATTATCATTATCCTCTGGGAGCAACTCTTATTATGGTAGCCCTGCTTATATTTGTTCAGATCATCATGGTATTTATAATCGGAAAATCGGTGAAGAAGGATTCGCTGATTGACAGAATACGGTTTGCGAATTAGGAAAAAAGAAAAAAAGCCACAGTCCCCATCGGAGGCTATGGCTTTTCTTCTTCTTTTCCCTCAATGAGATAATCGTAAGAAACATTGAATATCTCTGCAAGTGCCTTTAACTCTACATCAGTAACATATCTCTTGTTTGTTTCAATTCTGGTGATCACATTTTTATCGATATCATATCCATTCAGTTGAAGTCGATATGCTAAGAGTCTCTGGGACATATTGTGTTGGCGGCGGAGTGCGATGAGCCTCTGGCTGATCAGGTTTTTCTCCCCGGTGGATGGTTTCGGTTTTGGCATTTTTCAAATCCCTCCTGCAAATAGTGTGAGCAGGATTGTCTCACTTTCTGCACTTTTTCTATTGATTTTACATGGGATTAGGAATACAATCGGTTGTAAAAGTGAGACAAAAAGAGGGGGATAATTATGCACCAGAGTGATATGGAACGGTTTGCCTTTCTTTTCTTATGCGGAAAGCATGACAGGGACATTTTGATGGGGAAAGAAAAAATGACGTTTTCTGATTTTGACAGACTTACTTTTATTACCGATTTTCTGGGATTGAAATTGTATAACCTGGAAATCTGGAATACGTATTCCGAACAGTTCACCGAGCAGTTTCAAAGGCTGGAACAGTTATATGATGAGACCTGTGGCATTGAGTACTGGGACACCACGGAGACGGAGCAGCATGACCACTGGATTCAGGAATTCTGCAGACAGGTATCAGACAGAAAGAGCCGGAAGAAGCTGGAAGAGATTGTGAAACAGCAGTATCAGGAAAAAGGACTGGACGACGCGTAGCTCTTGACGAAATCTTTACTAATATTTTGACGAAATCTTGACGTACTTCTTTACCCTTTTTTTGAGTTTATAGATTAATATTAAATCAAGTATTCAAATTATATTATTTTCACAGACATTGATCTAAAGAATGATCCTTAGTAGGACACAATTAAAAGAGACTTAGAAAGGAGAAACGTAAGAGAAATGAAAACGATAAATGGGATAATTAGAAAACTTGGGGCTACATCAAAATATAAGGGGTACTATTTGGTGTCGGATGCTATTCGCCTGGCAATGAATTTTCAGGATGAACCAATGAAGATTACGAAAGATATTTATCCATATCTGGCAAGTAAATATAAAACGACACCAATGAATATCGAGCATAATATTCGTACTGTTATTAATGTTTGTTGGGAGACGAATAAGAAAGGAATGGATGAGATTGCAGGCTATCCGCTTAACTATAAGCCGACAAACAGTGAATTCGTGGATATGGTAGCTTACTATATTTCGGAAGAAGAACAGATGAATACTCAAAGTAAAACAACCGCACAATATGTCGATGCAGTGTGTGTTACGTCATAAAACGTCGAAAAGCGTCGAACGATAGTTCGAGTGCCTCATTGACTTTATTCAAACCGACATTGTATAATATTTTCATATCAGATAATGACAAATGACAGAAAAGAGAGGAAATGACAATGTACTTATCAACAGTATTTTTATCTGAAATTGAAAATGGGGTTGAAAATGCAATCACAAAATGTAATGAGGAATTTTTAAGGCGATTTGGAACTATTCAGGATTACATATCCGACTCAATTATTACAGATTTTTCAGGAGAAACATTTCTGGTGGACAGCAGATGTGACGAAGTGATGGCTCTTTGGGATGTTTTTAAAGATTTTAAAGATGAAATTTTTATTGATCTTCCGGTCATCAAGGCAATGGATACAACTCGTACAGTAAGGGACGAAATGCGTGGAGTGAAAAGGATGTTTCACTAAAGTCGGGGTATGATGATCTGAATAATATATGGAATTAAGGCTTATTAAATAGAGATACTTGGTAAGCCTTTTATTTATGTACATTGAGAAAATACTTAATTTTTGAGGTGGGTTATGGAAACGATCGCTGTAATTGAAGATAATGTACTGACTGGAGATATGTTAACAGAGATTTTAATGGAAGAGGGATTCCAGGTTATCCGGGCGTATTCCGGGACGGAAGCGTTATATTTGCTTAAACACAATAAGCCGGATCTGATATTGCTGGATCTGGTACTCCCGGGTCTCGACGGAGAAGGCGTGCTGGAGCATATTGAGGATATTCCGGTCATTATACTGAGTTCAAAAGCGGAAGTAGAGGACAAGATTCATCTTTTGAATGAGGGTGCATGCGACTACATAACAAAACCGTTTAATACAGGAGAATTGATTGCCCGTATTTTTGTTCAGCTACGCAAAGAAAAAAGTTCAGTTAATCACGCAGAGGCATCTACTGTATCTGTTGGAGATTTAACATTGGATCCATTATCATTGAACCTGATTGCTCAGGCACAGGTCGTAAAACTGACAAAGACGGAAGCAGTGATTCTCAAATTGTTGATGTCACATTCGAAATATACTGTTTCGAAGGATTTTCTTCTGGACAGCGTTAGCTATGAAACACCCGATTGTACAGAAAAATCCCTGAAACAGCATATCTATAATTTGCGAAAAAAGTTGTGCAGCATTAACAGCAATATACAAATCGAGACCGTTCGGGGCGTTGGTTTTAAATTGTCTGAAAATAGAGCTTAATTTACAGCATCAGTCCCATAACATATAAATCATAGTAAACACCGTTTAGTAAAGTGGTATTTTTCAGGCGTCCTTCAATCTCGAATCCGAAACGTTCATAGAGTTTGACGGCAACCTCATTATCACAACGTGTATCTAGCTGGATTCTTGTCGTGATACCATTATTTTTGCAAAAATCGATCAGACGGCGAATAATTTCACTTCCGATTCCCTGTGCCTGATATTTTTTTGCAACCACGATACCGAGTTCGCCCTGATGGCGGGCTTTGATTTTGTTACTGGAATGAATCGTTCCAATTCCGAGAATCTCGTCTCCGTCCATGGCAAGGAGCATAATGCTTGCCGGATGCGCATTTGTCGACAGAATGTCTTCTCGCTGACCGGCAGCATCCATGGGATATTCATCCTTTTCAAAACTCAGATATGTAGTTTCCCCGCCTACATAATTGTAGAAATCTACAATTTTTTCTGCGTCCTCCGGTACCGGTTCGCGATAGATAATGTCTTTTGTGTTACTCATTGATATTCCCTCCCTGATCATTTGATAAATATATAAAAGAAACCTAAGTTTCTTTATTATCTGTTAAAGGTCAATCTGACGATCATTGTTGACCGGAGTATAGAAGAGCTTGCGGATTTGCCGGCAATCATTTGCCTGTCCCAGCACCCACATTATTTTTGCAACGATAGATTCTGTTGTCATATCACCTGCAGTTAATATTCCCGGACAATCACTGTATTTTTTGCCGACCTTGTACACTCCGAGATCGCATCCTTCCTCCGGAACCTGCGTTGTTACAGCAATGACTTTGCCGGAATTTACCCATTCAAAAATTGCTTTCTCAAATGAGGCATCCTCATATTCAGGGATACCGCCAATTCCAAATGTCTCCAGAATAATAGCGTCATAATCATTCCTGAGGAGTCGGAAAATATCGGGCTTTACTTCCGGAGTCAGCTTTAATACGAAAACACGGTCGTTTAACTGTGTGTATGTCTTTAAATCAGAAGCCGTCGGACGCGGCGATTTGTAGTAGCGGATAATTTTATCATCATGAATCATGGCAAGAAACGGAAAATTCATACTTTCAAATGCATCGAAGCTTCTGGTTCTCTGTTTCCGTGCACGTGTGCCTGCAACGACTTTGCCGTTGAAAACAATAGAAACGTCACAGGATTTATCATCCAACGCATATAAAATGCTCTGGTATACATTCAGTTTTGCATCAGTGTAAGGATTTCCCATTGGTTTCTGGGAACCGGTCAGGACGATTGGTTTTATGCTGTTCTGAATCAGATAAGAAAGGGCTGCTGCCGTGTACGCCAGCGTATCCGTTCCGTGAAGAACTACAAAACCATCGTTAGCATCATAATGCTCGATAATAATATCCCGAATCATCATCCAATGCTTCGGACGCATATTTGTGCTGTCAATATTCATAAGCTGAAGAACATTAAGTTCACATTTGTCTTCAATGCCAGGAACATTTGCTGCCAATTCTTCCCCTGTCATGGCAGGCGTCAGACCACTGTCACTTTCTTTAGAAGCAATCGTTCCCCCGGTTGCTATCATAAGTATTTTCTTCATAAAAAGTCCTCTCAATTATTTATATTAGTGTTTCTAGTTAAGTATAAAGGAAAAATGGTTGGGAGGCAAGGAGGTGAATTATGTTTCGTTTTCTCAGGCTCATAATTTATATTTTATTCATAGATATTTGCACAGATATGTAGTAAAATGAATAAAGATTTAGTTTTGCGACAGAATAGGAGAGATAAAACATGTCAGAATTTGTTGAACTCAGGGATGTGCGTAAGATTTATCAAATGGGTGAAGTGAAAATCCGGGCTGTAGATGGAATTAATTTTTCTATTGATCAGGGCGAATTTGTGGTTATTGTTGGACCGAGTGGTGCTGGTAAGACTACAGTTTTAAATATTTTAGGCGGAATGGACACTGCTTCTTCAGGTGAAGTCTGGGTAGATGGGAAGAATGTTGCAGAGTACTCAAACAGAGAATTAACAAGGTACCGAAGAGACGACATTGGATTTGTCTTCCAGTTTTATAATCTGGTGCAAAATCTGACAGCGAGAGAAAATGTGGAACTGGCCTCTCAGATTTGTAAAAAACCGTTGGAGGCGGGTTCGGTATTAAAAGAAGTTGGTCTTGGAGAACGAATGGACAATTTCCCGGCACAGCTTTCCGGTGGAGAGCAGCAGAGAGTGGCAATTGCAAGAGCATTGGCAAAGAATCCGAAGCTGCTATTATGTGATGAGCCAACGGGTGCGTTGGATTATCAGACAGGTAAACAGATTTTGAGATTGTTGCAGGGAACCTGTTGGAAGAAAAAAATGACGGTGATAGTTATTACTCATAATTCAGCGATTGCGCCGATGGCGGATCATGTAATTGAAATAAAGAATGGTCGCGTTGGACGAGAATACTATAATGATAATCCTCTTCCGGTGGACAAGATTGAATGGTAAAAATAGAAATTAGAGTAGGGAATACAAATAGATTCCTTGCTCTTTTTTTGTACATCTTTTGGAATAGAAAAGAATGATGAAAAATATTTCAAAATCAGGAAATAAATTACAAGATTTTTGAAGCGGTTTGAGGAAATTAGAGTCAAACTATAGATAATTAAAATAATTATATGCCATTTATGGTGAATATCTATAAGTGCGAATGGTGAAAATTGAAAGTTGGCATGAGTTTTGCTAATTAATATTAAGTAGAAGGATTATATCCGACTTCAAAGGTATACGGATAAAAGGAGAGGACAACATGAATTGTGTAATGGTAACGAATAATTCAAAATGTTTTGAAAAGTGGAAGGGGAAAATAAAGGTTGACTACAGTGAAGAGTGGAAGTATCTGGATGTGCTGACAGCGGCAAGAGATTATATACATCGGGGATATTTCTTGCTGACTCACCCTCTTGCAGGGAGTGTGAAACCGAATCAGACGCCTTTTAAATCGATTCTTCTGTCAACGGAATCTCTGGAAGGTGCAGAGGAATTCAAAGACCTGATTTTGATTGAGGAAAGCATTGCGGCCTATCACAAATTTATGAACAACCGTCCACTCCCCAGATGGTCAGAAAAATCTACGGATGATTTTCGAACCATTGATCTGTCGCTGATGGAAGGGGCAATGTCGAATCCTATTTTGAACAGACGATAAGGATTAAGGAGGTACGGGAATTATGAAATTGGAATTGGGAAAGATTTACATCAAAGATGTTCAGTTTGCGGACAGGACTTATGTGGAAAATGGAACATTGTATGTGTGTAAAGAAGAAATCGAAAAAATCGTACTGGAAGATGAGAGACTTACAAAAGCAACTGTTGAACTGGCAAGACCAGGTGAGCCTGTGCGCATTTCTCCGGTAAAAGATGTCATTGAACCACGAGTAAAGGTAGAGGGGCCGGGAGGTATTTTTCCGGGTGTAATCAATAAAGTGCAGCAGGTAGGTGAAGGAAGAACCCACGCGCTGGTAGGCTCGACCGTGATTACATGTGGTAAGATTGTTGGTTTCCAGGAAGGTGTAATTGACATGTCAGGACCGACAGCAAAATACACACCATTTTCAGAGACCTATAATGTGTGTGTGGTAATTGAACCTGCAGATGGACTGGAAACGCATGACTATGAGGCTGCCGGAAGAATGGCAGGTCTGAAAGTTGCTACTTACATCGGTGAAGCAGGAAGAAATGTTACACCCGACGAGATCGTAACTTATGAGACAAAACCGCTCCTTGAGCAGATTGCGCAGTATCCGGATCTTCCGAAGATCGGATATGTACATATGCTGCAGTCACAGGGACTTCTTCATGATACATACTATTACGGAGTGGATGCGAAGAAGTTTATCCCTACGATCATGTATCCTACAGAGATTATGGATGGAGCCATTGTCAGTGGAAACTGTGTAGCTCCGTGTGATAAGGTTACAACCTATCATCACCTGAATAACCCGGTCATCGAAGATCTGTACAAACGTCATGGAAAGGATCTGAATTTCGTGGGAGTGATCCTGACAAATGAAAATGTATTTCTTGCCGATAAAGAGAGACATTCCGATATGGTGGCTAAGCTTGCAAAATATCTGGGACTTGATGGTCTTCTCATTACAGAAGAAGGTTACGGAAATCCGGATACAGACCTTATGATGAACTGTAAGAAAGTAACACAGGCCGGTGTGAAGGTTGTGATTATTACTGATGAATTCCCGGGTCGTGACGGAAAGTCATATTCCCTTGCTGATGCAGTTCCGGAAGCAGATACGATGGTATCCTGCGGACAGGGTAATCTGATCGTGCACTTCCCGCCGATGGACAAACTGATTGGAACGATGGATTATGTGGAAAGTCAGATTGGCGGTTATGCAGGATGTATGAATGCGGATGGAAGCTTTGATGCAGAGCTTCAGATTATCATAGCATCTACGATAGCAAATGGATTCAACAAGCTTGCGGCACGTACATACTAGGAAGGGGGATATTAAAATGGCAAAATATAAGATCGTACATTATATAAATAATTTTTTTGCGGGAGCAGGCGGTGAAGAAGCAGCAGGTATGAAACCGGAACTTCATGAAGGCGCCATGGGTCCGGGCCTTGCACTTGCTGCTGCATTCGGTGAAGATTATGAGATTGCGGCAACAGTCGTATGTGGAGATAATTACTTTGGAGAGAATCTGGAGGATGCCACTGCTGAACTAATCGGCATGATAAGCAAATATGAGCCGGATCTATTTATTGCCGGACCTGCCTTCAATGCAGGGCGTTACGGAGTTGCCTGCGGAACCATATGTAAGGCGGTAGAAAAAGAATTAGGTATTCCGGTTATTACAGGTATGTATGAGGAAAATCCGGGTGTAGATATGTTCCGCAAAGACCTAATTATTGTAAAGACGAAAAATTCCGCCGCAGGAATGAGAAATGCAGTGCCTGTTTTCAAAACTCTGGGCGAAAAAATGGTAAAAGGTGAGGAGATTTTAGGACCGGATATTGAAGGATATCTGGAAAGAGGAATCCGTGTCAACTATTTTGCGGAGAAAAGAGGTTCTGAGAGAGCAATTGATCTCCTGGTGAAAAAATGTAACGGAGAAGAGTGCCCGACAGAGTATCCGATGCCGGTGTTTGACCGTGTAGAGCCGACTGCTCCGGTAACAGATATGGCGCATACGAAGATTGCAGTTGTTACCTCCGGCGGTATTGTTCCCCAGGGAAATCCGGATCATATTGAGTCTTCCAGTGCTACAAAGTATGGAATTTACAGTATTGAAGGTATGAACAGAATGGATAAGAAAGATTTTATGACTGTCCATGGAGGTTATGACAGGGCATATGTAACTGAAGATCCTAACCTTGTTGTTCCGCTGGATGTACTTAGAGACATGGAGCGGGAAGGTGTGATCGGCGAACTGGCAGATTATTTTATTACAACAACAGGAACAGGAACCGCAACCGGGAATGCGAAGGCATTTGGTGAAGATTTTGTAGGCAAATTAAAGGAAGACGGAATCGGGGCTGTCATCCTTACTTCTACCTGAGGTACCTGCACACGTTGCGGTGCAACGATGGTAAAGGAAATTGAACGTGTGGGAATTCCAGTCGTTCATATCTGTACGGTGGTACCGATTTCCAGGACGATCGGTGCCAACAGAATTGTTCCGGCAATCGGTATTCCTTATCCGCTTGGAGATCCTAATAAGTCTCCGGAGCAGAGTAAAAAGATTCGCCGTGAATTGGTAGAAAAAGGGCTTAAGGCTCTGGAAACACCGATCACTGAGCAGACTGTATTTGAATAAACAAAAACCGGGACAGGTTTTGGTGCCTGTCCCCTGCTGCTATTTCAGCTGATATTCCTGAATCTTATTAAAAATCTGCCGGGAAGTGATTCCCAGTCGTCTTGAAGCCTCGGCCACATTTCCGTCCAGCTGCTCCAGCACCCATTTGAGATAAGCTTTTTCACTGGCTGCTTTATATTCCTTCCAGGGGAGAATTTCTGAAAAGTAAGGAGTTTTTTGGGCGTACTTTAGTGTGCCAATATTATATAGAATCGGCAGGGATTCTTCGGTGATTACTCCATGATCTGATAAAATGACCATGCGTTCGATGATGTTTTTCAGTTCCCGTATGTTTCCGGGATAATCATACTGCATCAGAAATTTTTCCGCAGAGCTGTCTATCGAATGAATCGTAATATTGTTTTCTTTCTGTGCCTTTTTCATGAAAAAATCAATGAATGCGGGAAGATCTTCTTTTCGTTCCCGAAGAGCCGGGATGCGGATTACAATAGTGCTGATTCGGTAGAAGAAATCTTCCCGGAATTCCCGACGTTCAATCTTTGCTGGAAGATCCTGATTGGTAGCGGTGATTAGCTGGAAATCAATTTCACGCTTTTTATTACTGCCGATTCGTTCGATTTGCTTTGTCTCCAGAGCGCGCAGAAGTTTAATCTGGGTTGTAAGGGAAAGATCACCGATCTCGTCAAGAAACAGTGTACCATGATTGGAAAGTTCAAATTTACCTTCGCGGGCTTTGGAAGCACCTGTGAAGGATCCCTGTTCGTGGCCGAACAATTCTGATTCCAGAAGTGTCTCAGTAAATGCGCTGCAGTTCACGGCAACAAAATTCTGATTACTTCTGTGACCACAGGCATGGATATATTTTGCCGCAACTTCTTTTCCGCTGCCCGACTCCCCGGTAAGCAGGATGTTTGCATGGGTATCCGCCACGCGCTCACAGAAATCCAGTGCCTGCCGGAATTTTTTGTTTTTCGTATCAAGATGAAACTGTTCTCTGAGATGTTGCTTTTCTGACGTACCCATAAATGTAGCCTCCTTCGGATTATTAATATATCAATTAATTTCATTATATAAGAAAAAAATTTCCCACACAAGAAAGTTTTTGTTATTGCTTGTAGATAGTAGAAAAATTGTTTAAAATAAGAGACATATAAGGAGAAATACCATGGAACTGAAAACAGAGGTACAACAGAAAATAGCGCTTTCCGTACATATGCAGCAATGCTTGGAGATTCTGGCTATGGATCATGCACAGCTGGGTGAATTCATAGCCGATCAGGCAATGGAAAACCCGATAATTGAGATTGCTGAACGAACCATGTGGCTCAATGATCATTCACATGTTGTGAGTGTGGAAAAGGATTGGTCGGCAGAAGATGATGAGATGATTGAACGGGAAATAGTAGCAAATGAGCGCCCGAACGGTGATCTCTATTTTCAGTTGTCTGTATATCATTTGTCACCGGAAGTACAAAGAGCGGCGGAGTACATAGTGGAGAGCCTGGATGAAAGAGGTTATTTTACGGACGATCTTCAGGAAACTGCTAAAGCTTTAAAGATAAATATCAGAACTGTGAGAGAAGCATTGAAAATTATAAAACAGCTGGAGCCCAAAGGAGTGGGTGCGTCTGGTTTGCAGGAATGTCTGCTTCTGCAGCTGAAAGAGTATTATCCACAGGAAACGGTTGCAGAAGAACTGATCCAAAAAAATTACCTTACAGAGTTCGCGCAGGGAAGGTATGAGAGTATTGCAAAAAAGATGAGGGAAGATGTGTCCCGGATCCGTCAGGCAGCAGAGATCATCCGAAGACTTGATCCGAAGCCTTTCGAAAATGGAACACCTGCGGTGCGGACAAGGTATCTGACTGCGGATCTTGTACTGGTTAATTACGAAAATCATTATGACATACTTTTGAATCAGGAATATGTTCCGGAAATACATCTGAATCAGACCTATCTGGATCTGTTAAAGCATGGAACTGATGAGAATACAAGGCAGTATATTCAGGAAAAATATGAAAAGGCGCAGTGGCTGAGAAGCTGCATCAGGCGAAGAGGGGAAACCCTGCTCCGGATAGCAGAGAGGATTTTTCAGTACCAGCAGGCATTTCTCATAGAGGGACCTCCGAGTCTCCGGCCATTGACATTAAAGCAGGTGGCAGACGACCTGGAGCTTCATGTATCAACGGTAAGCCGTGCGCTGAAAGGGAAATATATTCAGACCAAATGGGGGATTTATGCCCTGAAATATTTCTTCAGCAGTGGTGTACAGACGGAAGAGGGCAGTATCAGTCCTGCTCAGATTCGAGCTGTAATAGGAAGAATCATACAAAAAGAGGACAGGAACCATCCGCTCAGTGACAAAAAGATTGAAATGCTGTTGAAAGAGCATGGTATCTCTATATCTAGAAGAACGATTGCGTCCTATAGGGAGCAGATGAATATTCCGTCCTCTACTGCAAGGAAGTTATAAGACAATACTAATCCTCAAACGGAAAATGGAACTGTGTCAGCCCCAGTTCATCACGAATCTGGATAAATTCCTTCTGCACAGCCTCTGTCACAGGCACTCCTCTGTCTTTGCGATACAGCCAGGTTTCGTATTCTTTTTCACCGGCCGTGTAAATGCGGGATTGTCCCGGTGCCTTTTCGGAAGCGCGCAGACCTCTTAGAATATCGCCGCAGGTCTTCTTAAATGCATCAGCGCCCATGAAAGCCTCTGTATCAATAGCAATAAAGAAGTGACCGAGATGATAAGGACGGATATTTCCATTCTCGTCTTTTCCTTCCAGGTCTTTCAGGAAGATACCGGACTGCAGTGCAGCGGAGAGAATCTCAACAACGGTAGCATAGCCGTATCCTTTATATCCGGCAAAAAGTGTACCCAGACCACCGAGGGGTGCAAGAGCAGCCTTCTGGCTTCGTATATCCTTTAAGATCTGCGCACTGTCAGTCATTTCAGAACCATCTCTTCCGATTACCATTCCGGCGGGAACATCCTGACCAATGCGCTCATAATATTCGATCTTTCCGTTCTGAATTATAGAAGTGGCGCAGTCCAGAACGAAGGGGAAGGGCTCATCTGTCGGCATACCGAAGGTCAGTGGATTGGTTCCCAGCATATTCTCCACACCGAAAGTAGGAGCTATGGAAGGTCTTGCGTTGGTGCCTGTGATACCGATCATATTTTCCTTTGTTGCCATTGTAGCCCAGTATCCGGCAATGCCATAGTGAGAAGAGTTCCGTACAGCAACCATGCCCATACCGTACTGACGTGCTTTTTCTATACACATATCCATTGCTTTTTTGCTGGCAACCATGCCCATGCCGTCATTTGCATCCAGTACGGCGGTGGTAGGTGTTTCTTTTAGAATATCAATCTTTGTAACCGGATTCAGGATGCCTTTTTTAATGCGGTCCACGTAAATTGGCTTAAAACGGTTACATCCGTGACTTTCAATACCCCGGCGGTCACTTTCCAGTAATACATCTGAACAGAGTCTGGCATCTTCACGCGGCAGACCCAGACGTACAAAAGCTTCCGTCATAAAGTCGTCTGCCAGCTGCCAGGGCATATATGGTCTGTTGTCTTGTTCCATAATAGCACCTCCTTAATAATGATATAACTATAGCATTCTGGCGCGAATAGTGTCAAGAAAACGGAAAAATAACTTGCATTTCTATTTTGAGTATGTTACGATGACGACAGTTAAAGAAGGATTCGGTTTACTGACGGATAATATGTGGAGTACCACAGGGGAGCCGGATTTTTGGAACGTCGACCGTCTGGGCAGCATGTGTTACCGCATATGCTGTCCTTTTTGCGTAACAGAATAGTATGATGTTCCATTTAACAGGGAAAGATTTTTCAAAAACAGATTTTGTTGTAAAAAGAAGGGAGAAAATTATGGGATTCAAATCAGACATTGAAATTGCTCAGGAGTGTCAGATGGCACCGATCACCGAGATTGCAGCAAAGGCAGGTATTGATGACAAGTATCTGGAACAGTATGGAAAGTACAAAGCAAAGATTGATTATAATCTTCTGAAAGAAAGTGATAAGAAGGATGGGAAACTGATCCTTGTGACAGCTATCAATCCGACTCCGGCAGGAGAAGGTAAGACAACGACGACTATCGGTCTTGCAGACGGTATGCAGAAGCTTGGCAAGAATGTAATGGTAGCACTCCGTGAGCCATCCCTTGGACCGGTATTTGGAGTAAAGGGCGGCGCAGCAGGCGGCGGATATGCTCAGGTTGTACCGATGGAGGATATCAATCTTCATTTTACAGGAGATTTTCATGCAATCGGAGCAGCTAACAATCTTCTTGCAGCTATGATTGACAACCACATTTATCAGGGAAATGAGCTGAATATTGACCCGAGAAAGATTACCTGGAAGCGCTGTGTGGATATGAATGACCGTCAGCTTCGTTATGTGGTAGACGGACTTGGCGGAAAGCCAAACGGAACACCGCGTGAGGATGGATATGATATTACCGTTGCATCTGAGATTATGGCAGTTCTGTGCCTTGCAAAGGATATTACAGATCTGAAAGAACGTCTGTCCCGTATTATCATCGGATATACTTATGGCAAGATCGCAGATCAGAAACCGGTGACAGCAGGAGACCTTCATGCAGAGGGCGCAATGGCAGCACTTCTGAAGGATGCCCTGAAACCGAATCTTGTACAGACACTTGAAAAAGTACCGGCTATCGTGCACGGAGGACCATTTGCAAATATCGCTCATGGATGTAACTCTGTAACTGCAACAAGAATGGCAATGAAGCTGGCAGATTACGCAATCACAGAGGCAGGATTCGGTGCTGACCTTGGCGCTGAGAAATTCCTGGATATCAAGTGCCGTATGGCAGGAATCAAACCGGATGCAGTTGTAATCGTAGCAACCGTTCGCGCATTGAAATATAATGGCGGTGTGGCAAAGGCAGACCTGAACAATGAGAATCTTGAGGCACTGGAAAAAGGACTTCCGAACCTTCTGAAACACGTAAGCAATATCAAGAATGTGTACAAGCTTCCATGTGTTGTTGCCATCAATGCATTCCCGACCGATACCAAAGCAGAGCTGGATCTGGTAGAGGCAAAATGCAAGGAACTTGGCGTCAATGTTGCATTATCTGAAGTATGGGCAAAAGGCGGCGAAGGCGGAATTAAGCTGGCAGAGGAAGTCATCCGTCTGGCAGAGGAGCCGAATGACTTTACCTATTCTTACGAGTTGGAAGGAAGCATTGAGGATAAGCTGAATCAGATTGTTCAGAAAATCTACGGAGGAAAGAGAGCAGTTCTGACTGCACAGGCTCAGAAGCAGGCTAAGGAGCTTGAAGCACTGGGATTCGGCAATTGTCCGATTTGTGTGGCTAAGACACAGTACAGTCTGACCGATGACCAGACAAAGCTTGGCGCACCGACAGATTTTGAAATCACCGTACGTAACCTGAAAATTTCAGCAGGTGCTGGATTTATCGTAGCATTGACCGGAGAAATCATGACCATGCCGGGTCTTCCGAAAGTTCCGGCAGCGGTTCGGATTGATGTAGATGATACCGGAAAGATTACCGGATTGTTCTAAATAATTGGAGGTATATGAGGACAGTTATCTTTGTTATTTATCTGGCAGTGTTGATTGCAGTCGCATGGATAGATTGGAAAACACAGACCATACCGGATAATGCAGTGATTTTCATCGGGATTATGGGGATGATCGCAATCCCCTTTTTCCCGGAAATTACTCTGATCGACAGAGTGGCTGGTGTGTTTAGCATAAGTCTGCCTCTTTTATTGATTGCAGTTATTGTGCCGGGGGCTTTTGGCGGCGGAGATGTCAAATTAATGGCATCCAGTGGTTTTATGATAGGGTGGAGATTGAGTTTGTATGCATTTGCGATAGCAGTTTTGGCTGGTGGAGTGTATGCAGGCTGGCTTCTGTTGACTGGAAAGGGGACCAGAAAAAGTACATTTGCTTTTGGTCCGTTTCTTTGTATTGGAATAATTGTGGCTTGGTGTTAATTGGGGACGTAGCAAAATGCATTTTGCTACGTCCCCAATTAACATTTGCCCTGTCCCCATTTGCACTCATCCTCCCGCATACGATAGCCAATACCGACCTCAGTAAAGAGATACTCCGGTTCTGCCGGATTTTCTTCTATCTTTCTTCGAATGTTGGCCATGTTCACCCTGAGGATTTTGTTATTGTTCTTATCCGAGTAAGGTCCCCAGATCTGGGTCATGATGGAGGTATATGTAACTACTTTTCCGGAATTCTGAGCCAGATAGGCGACGATACGGAATTCTACCGGTGTCAGATGAATCTGTTGCCCTGCGAGGGATACAATACGCTTCTCAAAATCAATTGTCAGTTTCCCGGAATGATAGGGTCTGAGATAGAGATTTGAATGATTGTTCAGGCGGTTGCTGTGCCGAAGGGAGGTTCGGATGCGTGCCAGAAGCTCGGATGTACCAAAGGGCTTTGTGATATAATCATCTGCACCGGCATCCAGTGCATCCACCTTTTCCTGTTCCTGAATACGGGCAGAGACGACAATAATCGGTGTACTGGACCATTCCCGTACCTGGCGGATAATCTCCATACCATCCATGTCCGGCAGACCGAGATCCAGAAGAATCAAATCGGGACACTGAGAATGAATGATGGAGAGGGCTTCTCTGCCGGCGGAAGCGGTAATTGTTTTGTAACCGTTAAGCTTCAGGGTTTTACAGATAAAGGAAGCGATATTTTCCTCGTCTTCAATAACCAGAACGACAAATTTAATTGAATTACTCAAGTATGTTATCCTCCTTTGGAAGTGTGAACATGAATTCGGCACCATCCTCATGATTCAGGGCGGTAATCGTTCCTGAATGAGCATTTATAATGGTCTTACAAATGGATAATCCGATTCCCATACCTTTGTGGGCATCGGGAGCATTCTTGCTTCGAGAGCTGGTACCGTCAAATATGGTTGGAAGCAGGGTGGATTCAATACCCTTGCCAAAATCTCTGACGCAGAAAATCACAGAGGAAGGTGAATCAATAACTGTCAGTTCAATAGACTGACTGCTGGAGGAATGTACGTAAGCATTATCCAGCAGATTGATAATTACCTGCTCAATTAAAAGCGGATCCATAGGAAGCATGATGAAATCTTTTGGAATAGAGACGACAACAGAGGCTTCCGAGTGTCTTTTCTTAAATCGCTGTATTGCTTCAGCGACAACTTCTTCTACAATTTCCGGTGATTTGTTTACTCTTGCGGTTTCGGAATCTTTAATTCTTGTTACGGAGAGCAGATTTTCCACCATGTTGAGCAGCCAGTTGGCATCCTCGTTAATCTGCTGTACCAGGGAATCTTTTTCTTCGGAGGAAAGCGAAGCCCCCAGTTCCAGATAGGAAGCAGAAGTACCGATAATACTGGTCAGAGGTGTGCGAAGGTCGTGAGAGATGGCGCGAAGCAGATTTGCACGCATTTTCTCTTTTTCGGCCTTGTTGATGATTTCTTCTCTCTCTGCAAGAAGTGCTGCCTGAATTTTCAGGTGACTGGTTGCAGTACTGGTTATCAGTGTGATTGCCAGTGTGAGAATAAAAGAAACCGGATAACCGGACAGTGTGAAGTTCAGTTTAAAAAAAGGGTAGGTAAAAAAATAATTAATACAGATAACGCTGAACAACGCAAACACAATGCCATACCAGTATCCATCCGTGTACCTTGCTGTAAGAATCAGTGCAAGAATATAGATCAAAGCAATATTTGCAGAATTGATATTTGCAATGCGGAAAAAAACAAATGCAAGGATGGTTGATAAAATCATTAATAGGATTGTAAAAGAAAAACTAAAATATTTGTTTGCTCTGTATTTCCCCATCATGCCAAATCCTCCCAGCTAAGTATTCTTATTTTCTATTTTACAAAAATATCACCGGATATCAATATCATATCATAAAAGAGAAATGCAGAAATTGATTCGAGCAGTTCTTAGCATAATTTTAGCAATTGCGGTTCCCGGATATTACTGGTACAATATTTTCAGCGAGTTTTGAAAGTAAAGGATTGAATCTGTATGAAATATTATTATGCCCCGATGGAGGGGATTACCGGTTATATTCAGCGCGGTGCAAGCCATGCTCTGTTTCCGCAGATAGACAAATATTTTACCGCGTTTATTGCTCCGAACCAGAAGGGAAAATTCAGCTCAAAGGAGAAGAATGATTTTCGACCGGAGCATAATCAGGGCCTTACCCTGGTACCGCAGATACTCACGAATTCTGCCGAGGATTTTCTGCTGACAACGAAGAAGCTTAAAGAATATGGACACACAGAGGTGAATCTCAATCTGGGTTGCCCTTCGAGGACGGTAGTGTCCAAATACCGCGGGTCGGGTTTCCTGGCAAAGCCGGCAGAACTGGATCGCTTTCTTGAGGAAATATTTTCAGGTACGGATGTGGAGATATCGATTAAGACCAGAATCGGTCGGGATGATGAGGAGGAATGGCCGGGACTCATGGAGATATATAACCGGTATCCTCTGAAAGAGCTGATCATTCACCCAAGGACACAGAAGGATTATTATAAAAATGCTCCGCATATGGATGTGTTCCGGGATGCACTCAGGGAGAGCAGATGTCCGGTGTGCTATAACGGAGACTTGTTTACATTAGATGATTACCGCAAGTTCCGGGAGGAATTTCCGGAGGTGGAAGCAGTAATGCTGGGGAGAGGACTTCTGGCGAACCCGGGTCTTGTGCGGATGATTGAGGGTGGCCCCATGCCGGACAAAGAAGAGATTCTTGCCTATCATAATCTGGTGTATGAGGGATACCGCGAGGTTATGTATGGGGAACGCAATGTACTTTTTAAAATGAAAGAACTGTGGATCTATCTGATACGGATATTTGCAGATTCGAAGAAATATGCAAAAAAGATCCGTAAGGCAGAGAAGCTGGCTGTATACGAAAGTGTGATCTGGGAATTGTTTGCAAACTGTAATATTATAGAAGATTATCGGTATCAGGAGTGAGAGTATGGAAAATCGAGATGAGAAAAGAGAAATGGTGAAGCTGTATACCCGTCAGAATGACAAGACCTTGTATCAGTTGCAGCGGGATGGAAGAATCATTAACCAGAGAATCTATGTGGAACTTCATTTTGGTGATATTGCGCCTCTTTTCATGGAGAGTTATGACTGGTTCACGAAGGAGGCGGCGAAGCGCGTGCCAAAGCCTGAGGATGTACATGCACCTATCTGGTGTTCCATCAGTGCTGAAAATTGCCTGAAGCCGATTGACGGAACGGTGGTATATGTGCTGGAGGTGCCGAAGGAGCAGGTAATCTATTTTGATGAGGCAAAATGGGATTATGTCCTCAACCGGATTTATCTACCGAAGGATGCAGAGGATGCCAGACAGTATAAACAATATCTAAAGGACATTGGTGTTGCAAATGGATTTGAGTTTTTCCAGGGAAGATATCAGGGAAAGTATCCGGAGGAAGAGCGCAGGATTATTGAGAGCTGGAAAAGAGTGTTTGAAATAGATCAATGGACCATCTTTAACGTCTGTGGCAATCTGTGGGAGATCCGGGAGGAATGGGTGAAGAAGATTGTTCATCCCGGAGAGGATCTGGAAGGTCTTAAATACTAAAAATTCCATTTCCTTTTTCGAAAAAACTGTGGTATAATTGGTTCGTAGTTTTCGCAGACAGATGTGGAGCATTACGAAGGAGGATGAAGCATGAAGCTGGTAATTACAATGAGCAGAAGATATGGAACCGGTGCAAGCAAGATCGCAGAGGAACTGTCAGAGCGGTTGGGAATTCCGGTGTATGATAAAGTAAATGTGGAGGAAGAGCTGTCGAAGAACATTTATGAATCTGAGGTAGAGGTTATCCGTCAGCTTGCCAAGGAGCCCTGCATTATTCTGGGACGATGTGCATCTGAGATACTGAAGGATCAGAGAAATGCCTTTAATATTTACGTGTGTGCAGATAAGGAAGACCGTATCAAACGAATTATGGCAAAAAGCGGTTTGTCCTATGAGGATGCGAAAGAGGAACTGGAGAAGACAGACAAGGAACGTGCGGAATATTACCATGAGCATACCGGAAAGGCCTGGGGAGATGTGAATAACTATCACATGATTCTCAATACATCTGATCTGGGTGTGGACAATTGTGCGGATATTCTGATGAAATATTTTGAACGGCTGGAACTGATTTAATCATTAAATAATAATAGAAAAAATGTATAAAAAGAATGCTTATCTGAGGAAAAAGATAGGCATTTTTTTCGTGTTTAAAACTATTGCGAAATAGAAAATGATTTTATATAATGGATGAAGTTTTTGCATAAGAATGAGAGGAGAAGAAGGTATGGAAAGAGACATGACAGTCGGAAAACCGGGGAAGATTATTCTTAATTTTACCATCCCGATTTTTATCGGCAATATTTTTCAGCAGCTTTACAGCATGGTAGACACAGTAATCGTAGGAAAATTTGTTGGAAATGAAGCTTTGGCGGCGGTGGGATCCTGCGGAACACTCATGTTTCTGATCCTGGGGTTTCTGATGGGATTAACTGCAGGTTTTACGGTGGTCACGGCACAGCATTTTGGTGCGGGCAACATGAGGGCCATGCGTCAGTCCGTGGCATCTGCATCTGTTCTGTCAGCAGTGATTTCTGTATTAATGACGGTTCTTAGTATGTCTTTTATGAAGCAGATACTGCATCTGATGCATACTCCCGAAGATATTTATGGAGAGGCGTACAGTTATATTATGATTATCTGTGGCGGAATCGTGGCGCAGGTGCTTTATAACCTTTTAGCCAGTATTCTGCGTGCTCTCGGCAATAGTAAGATTCCGCTATATTTTCTGATTCTGGCAGCGCTTCTTAATATCGTGCTGGATCTGGTATTTATAATTGTATTCCATCTGGGAGCAGCAGGAGCAGCCTGGGCAACGGTTATTTCTCAGGGAATATCAGGTATTCTTTGTCTGTTTTATATTATAAAAGCGGTGCCGGAGCTGTATTTGAAGCGGGAGGACTGGCATATGAACTGGAATCTGGCAGGATGGCAGATGAAGATTGGTCTGCCTATGGCATTTCAGTATTCCATTACGGCCATCGGAACGATCATGGTACAGACGGCGCTGAATACACTTGGTTCTCTGGCGGTTGCAAGCTTTGCGGCTGCAACTAAGATTGAGCAGGTGGTAACACAGGCATATGTTGCAATGGGAACGACAATGGCAACCTACTGTGCCCAGAATACCGGTGCAAAGAAGATTGACAGGGTACGTCAGGGATTCCGCTCCGCTACGATTATGGGCAGTATCTACGCAGTGGTCACTGGTGCAGTTCTGATTCTTGGCGGTAAATATCTGACTATATTATTTGTGAAAGATAATCTGACACAGGTGATGGGAATGGTAGATATCTATCTGCGCTGTGTCAGCATCATGTTTATCCCTCTTCTTGTAGTAAATGTATACCGCAATGGAATTCAGGGGATGGGATTTGGCCTTTTGCCGATGATGGCAGGAATTGCCGAACTGATTGGAAGAGGAGTGATGGCGATTATTTCCGGGAAAATAGGCAGCTATACAGGAGCGTGTATGGCAAGCCCTGCAGCATGGATACTGGCAGGGGGTCTGCTGTTGGTAATGTATTTCTACATTATGAAGAAATATGAAAGACAGAAAGCGAAGTAAAATATTCCCTTTTAGGAAAACATATGTTATACTTTACTGTAAGTATGACAACTGAAAAAGTAAGGAGCGTCGTTATGAAAAGAGTATTATTGAAATTAAGCGGGGAAGCTCTTGCGGGAGATAAGAAGACCGGATTTGATGAGGCGACCTGTATTGGAGTAGCTGAGCAGGTGAAAAAACTGGTAGATGATGGAATTCAGGTGGCAATTGTGACCGGAGGAGGTAATTTCTGGAGAGGACGTACCAGCGAGACGATTGACCGTACCAAGGCAGATCAGATCGGTATGCTTGCAACGGTTATGAACTGTATTTATGTATCAGACATTTTCCGTCATGTTGGTATGAAGACAGAGGTGTTCACTCCTTTTGTGTGCGGAGCATTTACGACCCTGTTTTCCAAAGACCGTGCATTAGAGGCATTGGAGGAAGGTAAGGTAATCTTTTTTGCAGGAGGAACCGGACATCCGTATTTTTCAACGGATACAGGAGCAGTGCTTCGTGCCATTGAGATTGAAGCTGATGCGATGCTTCTTGCAAAAGCAATTGACGGTATCTATGACAGTGATCCGAAGGTGAATCCGGATGCTAAGAAGTATGATGAGATTTCCATTCAGGAGATTATTGACAAGAAACTGATGGCTGTGGATCTTACTGCATCTATTATGTGTCTTGAGAATAAGATGCCGATGCTGGTATTTGGATTGAATGAGAAGAACAGTATTGTAGAGACAATGTCAGGAACATTTACAGGCACCAAGGTGACTGTTTAATAAAGGGAGGATATAAACATGAACGAGAGATTACAGGTATATGAAGACAAGATGAATAAAACGATGGCCAGTCTGGATGGAGAACTGATGACGATCCGTGCCGGACGTGCAAATCCAAATGTTCTGAACAGGATTATGGTAGATTATTACGGAACACCGACACCGATTCAGCAGGTTGCCAATGTATCCGTACCGGAGGCTCGTATGATCCAGATCCAGCCATGGGAGAAGAGCATGGTTAAAGCGATTGAGAAGGCAATTAATATGTCTGATCTGGGAATTAATCCGACTAATGACGGATCTACAATTCGTCTGATATTCCCGGAGCTTACAGAAGATCGCAGAAAAGAGCTTGTAAAGGATGTTAAGAAAAAAGGAGAGCAGGCTAAGGTTGCAATCCGTAACATCCGCCGTGATGGAAATGACGCGTTTAAGAAATTAAAAGGAGGAGATGTTTCTGAGGATGAGATCAAGGATCTTGAGACAAAGCTTCAGAAGCTTACAGACAAATTCGTAAAAGAAGTGGACAAGGCAATTGAGTCAAAGTCAAAAGAGGTTATGACAGTATAATAAGATGCCGGAAAATATCAGGACAGCTTCCGATTCGTACAGAGCGGAAGCTGTTCTGATTGGATATAGGCGAACTTGAATTGGTAGGAGGAAAGGTAAGATGAAGGTACCACAGCATGTGGCGATTATTTTGGATGGAAATGGTCGCTGGGCAAAAGCAAAGGGAATGCCCAGAAATTACGGACATGCCCAGGGCAGCAAGAATGTGGAACGTATCTGTGAGGAAGCATGGAAAATGGGGATCAAGTACCTCACAGTGTATGCATTTTCAACGGAAAACTGGAATCGTCCCAAAGATGAGGTGGATGCGTTAATGAAGCTGCTGCGCAGTTACATGAAAACCTGTCTGAAGACGGCGGCAAAGAATGATATGAAGATCCGCGTTATCGGAGATAAGAGCAGACTGGACCAGGATATCCGGGACCGTATTGATGAACTGGAGAAGGCAACAGTGAATAATGGAGGACTGAGTTTCCAGATTGCGATCAATTACGGCAGCAGGGATGAGATCGTGCGTGCAGTACGCCGTCTGGCACAGGATTGTGTGGATGGAAAACAGACAGCTTCAGAGATTAATGAAGAAATACTGGAATCCTATCTGGATACTCATGATATACCGGATCCGGATCTTATGATCCGTACAAGCGGGGAGCTGAGACTTTCCAACTATCTGTTGTGGCAGCTTGCATACACAGAATTTTATTTTACAGATGTTCCGTGGCCGGATTTCTCAAAAGAGGAATTGGAAAAAGCTATCCTTCAATATAATGCTAGAGACAGACGTTACGGAGGAGTAAAGGAGGAACCTCAAAATGTTTAAAACAAGATTATTAAGTGGTATTATGCTTGTGATCGTGCTTGTGATCACGGTTGGATTTGGCGGGAATCTCCTTCTTGCAGTATCTGCTGTCATAAGTATTATAGGAATGACGGAATTATATAAAGTAGTAAAAGCTGAGCGTACACCGCTTGCTGTGGCAGGTTATCTGGCGGCAATTTTGTATTATGCAATGGTATTTGTAGGGCATACCGATCTTTTGATCTATTTTGCCATCTTTTACCTGATTGCATTGATGGCAGTATATGTGTTTACATTTCCCAAATACCGTGCCGAACAGGTTATGACCGTATTTTTCGGTGTATTCTATGTTGCGGTGATGCTTTCTTTTGTATATCAGACAAGAACGCTGGAAGACGGAATGATTATGGTATGGCTGATCTTCCTGAGTTCCTGGGGATGCGATACCTGTGCATACTGTGCAGGTATGCTTTTCGGAAAGCATAAGATGGCGCCGAAACTCAGCCCCAAGAAATCTGTGGAAGGCGGTATTGGCGGTATCGTGGGTGCGGCACTACTTGGTGCATTGTATGCCCTGGCAATGAATCACTGGGGAGGAGCGGCAATCAGTCCTCTGTTCTGTGCAGTGACCTGCGCGGTGGGCGGAGGAATTTCCCAGATAGGAGATCTTGCGGCATCAGCGATTAAGAGAAATTATGAGATTAAGGATTATGGAAAACTGATTCCGGGACATGGAGGTATTCTGGACCGGTTTGACAGTGTCATATTCACTGCTCCGGTTATCTGTTTTCTGGCCTGGATTCTGTTGTAGACAAGAGAGGATAAAAGGATGAAGAAGATTGCGATTCTTGGTTCCACAGGGTCAATTGGAACACAGACTCTTGAAGTAGTAAGAGAAAATAAAGATATAGAGGTTCTGGGACTGGCTGCAGGAAATAATATTGAGCTTCTGGAGAAGCAGATTCGGGAATTTCATCCGAAGCTGGTGGCAGTCTGGACAGAAGAAAAAGCAAAAGAATTGAGAAGCCGTATTCAGGATATGGATGTGCGCATCACTGCAGGTATGGATGGACTGATTGAGGTATCAATCCTGCCGGAGACGGAGATACTAGTGACAGCTATTGTGGGCATGATCGGAATCCGTCCAACAATTGAGGCGATTAAAGCGGGAAAAGATATTGCACTTGCGAATAAAGAGACACTGGTTACGGCAGGCCATATTATTATGCCCCTGGCGAAGGAATGCGGTGTTTCCATTCTTCCGGTGGACAGCGAACACAGTGCTATATTCCAATCCCTGCAGGGTGGGCAGCACCAGGCAATAAAGAAGATTCTGCTGACGGCTTCCGGAGGACCATTCCGTGGCAAAAGAGAGGAGGATCTTCTGGAGATTAAAGTGGAGGATGCATTGAAGCATCCGAACTGGGAGATGGGAAGAAAGATTACCATCGATTCTTCTACCATGGTAAACAAAGGATTGGAAGTAATAGAAGCAAAATGGCTGTTTGACGTGAGTGTGGATGACGTACAGGTGGTTGTTCAGCCCCAGAGTGTGATTCACTCTATGGTAGAGTATGTGGACGGTGCTATCATCGCAGAGCTTGGCACACCGGATATGAAGCTCCCGATACAGTATGCGCTGTACTATCCGGAGCGGAGGTATCTTCCGGGAGAACGTCTGGATTTCTGGAGCCTGGGGAAACTGGATTTTGAAAAGCCTGACATGGATACATTCTATGGTCTGGCTCTTGCCTATGAGGCAGGAAGAGCCGGAGGTTCACTTCCGACCGTATTTAATGCGGCAAATGAGCTTGCGGTCAGCCAGTTCCTGAATCGTCAGATCAAGTATCTGGAGATTGTGGAGATAATCGAGGACTGTATGAGAGCGCATAAGAATATTCAGAATCCGACACTGGAGCAGATTCTTGAGACAGAAGCGGCGACCTATGACCGGATCAATAGCAGGAGGTAAGACAGAAATTTGGGTATTATATTAGCAGTTTTATTATTTAGCTTTATCGTTTTTTTTCATGAATTGGGACATTTTTCAGTTGCCAAGAAGAACGGAATTGATGTAGATGAGTTCTGCCTTGGAATGGGACCGGTACTTTTTTCTAAAGAATATAAGGGTACAAGATATGCCCTGCGCCTTTTTCCTATCGGCGGAGCCTGCATGATGGGAGAGGACGAGGAGGCAACAGGAAGCAGTGGGAATTTTCACAGTAAATCTGTGTGGGCAAGGATTGCGGTCATTGCGGCAGGACCGGTCTTCAACTTTATTCTGGCATTTATAATGTCTGTGATTCTGGTGGCGATAGTAGGATATGATAAACCTGTGATCAGTGAAGTGAACGAAGGGTATCCGGCTGCCGAGGCAGGGCTGGAACCCGGTGATGAGATCATCCGGATGAATCATAAGCGGATTCATCTGTTCAGTGAAGTTTCAGCCTATAACCAGTTCCATCAGGGAGAAGAGGTGGATGTTACCTATAAACGGGACGGAGAGACATATACAGTGACACTGACTCCGAAGTATAGTGAAGAGGCTCAGTACTATATGCTGGGCGTAGTCAGGATCCCCAATGAGAAGGCGAACCTTCTGGAGGCTTTTCAGTATGGCGCTTATAAGGTGAAATACTGGATCGATACAACGCTGTCGAGTCTTAAGCTTCTGATTACCGGTCAGGCCGGTCTTCAGGAACTGTCCGGACCGGTGGGAATCGTGAA
The DNA here is from genome assembly GCF_050314255.1 of Sporofaciens sp. SGI.106. Taxonomy (NCBI): domain Bacteria; kingdom Bacillati; phylum Bacillota; class Clostridia; order Lachnospirales; family Lachnospiraceae; genus Sporofaciens; species Sporofaciens sp. SGI.106. Next base: position 319,104 of record NZ_JBNPMZ010000001.1, on the reverse strand, counting down.
TCTGGTGGACGACACCTATCAGTCAAGCCGGAGCTATGGAGTTCTGATCGTGACTGTGAATCTCCTGAATCTGGCGATTCTTCTGTCGGCCAATCTGGGGGTAATGAATCTGCTGCCTATTCCGGCTCTGGATGGAGGAAGGCTTGTGTTCCTTTTTGCGGAAGCAGTGCGCAGAAAGCGGATTCCTCCGGAAAAAGAGGGATACTTCCACTTTGCGGGATTTGTGCTTCTGATGCTGCTTATGGTGGTGGTCATGTTCAATGATCTGAAAAGAATATTTTTCTAAAGTGGTGTATGATGGAATCAATTTATGAAAGTGTAAGAAAAGAATATGGTAAAATTGCGATGGAACAGCACGAAGAGTCGATTATGACAGAGACAATTTCCTCGGAGTGTATGTCGGCAACGGTAGGATATACCCCAGAGGAATTGGCAATGGCTCCGGAAGGAGCAAACATGGGACTTGGATGCGGCAATCCGCATCGAAAAGCTGAGATTAAGCAGGGAGAAGTAGTGCTGGATCTCGGAAGCGGAGCAGGGCTTGATTGTTTTATTGCAGGAAAAGTCGTAGGAAGACGCGGAAGGGCAATCGGAGTCGATATGACCCCGGAAATGCTGACGAGAGCCAGAAACATTGCGAAGGAAAATAGAATCCGCAATGTAGAGTTCCGTCTGGGGGAAATCGAGAATCTTCCGGTGGCAGATAACACGGCAGATGTGTGTATTTCTAATTGTGTGATTAATATGTCAGATAATAAGCCGCGTGTTTATCGGGAGATTTATCGGGCCTTAAAGCCGGGAGGCAGAATCTCCATATGCGATATTGTTATTATGAAAGAACTTACTAAGGAGATGCAGGAAGATGAAGCCATGCATTCCTGCTGAGTGTCCGGTGCTTCTTCGGTAGAAGAACTGGAAAAAATCGTCAGGCTTGCGGGCTTTGAGGACATAGAGATAGTAACCAAACCTGTATCAAAAGAATATGAGGAGCGCTGGGGAAGAAGCCTCTCCATCGGAGAATATATCATGTCTTCGGCACTGACGGCGAGAAAACCTTGCGAAAATACCAAAAATGCTGAGGGACATTGCTAAACAAGGAGCATCTTTTTATGAACAATAAATATCGGCTTGATACAGAAGAGAATAAAAAATTTCTAAGCGAGATTCGGGAGAACCTGTTTGATTTTGGGCATCAGTTCCCTTCTCCCGGGGGAAGCTCCTACTATCTTGGAAATGACGGAACTCCGTGGAAGGAGCGTAATCGGGAAACATGGATTACCTGTCGCATGGCACATGTCTACAGTCTGGGAACGATGCTTGGACATGCAGGAAGTGAGCAGCTTGTAGATGAAGCACTTCGGGGAATCCGTGGAGAACTCCATGATGTGAAAAATGGGGGCTGGTATGCAGGGGTTACTGCGGATGGAAAAGCACTGCCATGTAAGCAGTGTTATGCACATGCGTTTGTCATTCTCGCTGCTACATCCGCAATCCTTGCTGTACGGGAAGGGGCAGAAGAATTGCTGGAGGAGGCGCTGGAACTGTATGATCTCAGATTTTGGAATGAAGAAGAGGGACTTGCCTGCGATACATGGAATACAGAATTTACAGTTTTGGATGATTATCGTGGATTAAATGCCAATATGCATACGGTGGAAGCATTTTTGGCGGTAGCAGATGTTACTGGGAGAGAAGAGTACCGGGTAAGGGCGGGACGTATTATAAACCGAGTTCTGGGCTGGGCGTCCTCCAATAACTGGAGAATCCCGGAACATTTTACAAATGAATGGGCTGCGGATCTGGAGTGCAATAAGGAACAGCCGGACGATCAGTTCAAGCCATATGGGGCGACACCGGGACATGGGATTGAGTGGTCAAGACTGATTACACAGTGGGCACTTTCTACATACAAAAATGACAGAGAGTCTGCATGGACATATATTGAAGCGGCAGAAAATCTGTTTGATCGGGCAGTTCAGGATGCATGGAAGTCAGATGGAGCACCCGGAATCGTATATACAACAGATTGGGATGGAAAACCGGTGGTACATGACAGAATGCACTGGACACTGGCAGAGGCGATCAATACGTCGTCAGTTCTTTATCATGTGACAGAAAAACAGGAATATGCAGACAGATATGCAGATTTTATGCAGTATCTGGATGAAAAAGTGCTGGATCATGTGAATGGATCCTGGTTCCATCAGCTGGATCGCAATAATAATGTGATTGGAACAGTCTGGCCGGGAAAATCAGATCTTTATCATGCTGTGCAGGCAACGCTGATTCCATATTATGTGCCAGATGTGTCCATTGCACAGGCGGTGAAAAAATCTATAGTTCACAGTTAGGTGAACTATAGTATAAAATGGAAGTAATCAGAGAAAACAAACCGATGATTACTTCCATTTTTAATTTTTATGATAGGTTGAAAAGTTCAGGATTTCTTCTCTGAACAAAAGTAATGTATTTCTCTACACTGCCATTTACATATTTTCCTTTTTTCCATACAAGACCAATTTCCTGCTGAATGATCGGGGCGATCGGAATACCCATGAGTCCCGGAAGATTCTTCATTAGAGAAGAGTACAGGAATGCACCGCCCAGCTTATTGCTGATAAAATTCTGAATTGTATATAACTGGCTTGCGTGCATGATGACATTCGGTTTTATACCTGCTCCCTCAAATCTTGAGTAGAGAGTGGTGTTTAAAACAGAATCTGTATTGTACATGATTAATTTCTCATCTTTTAACATCTCCAGTGATATCTCTTTTTTCTGCACCAGATGGTGCTTTGGAGATACACAAAATACAATCCTGTCAGAAAGAAGCTGATAGGAATTCAGTTTATCTATTTCATAAAAGTTCATATTAACAAGAGCAAGATCCAGGGTTTCTTCTAATACCATATTGGTAGCTTTGATAGAACCATACTCATATAATTCAACCGGAATAGACGGGTATTCCTTCTGAAAAGCAATCATCATGTCCGGAAAGAATACAGTGCTTAAAAGAGGAGGTATTCCGATACGGATCGGAGTAATCTGTCTGCCAAGATCATAGAGTTCGGAAGAGGTCTGGTTAATCGTATCCAAAAGCTGGTTAGCCTTCTGGTAAAAAATTTCTCCCTCTTTGGTAAGAGACATATGATTCTTAGATCTTGTAAACAGGCTGATAGAAAACTCTTTCTCCAGTTCACGTATTGCGTTGGATATTGCAGGCTGTGTTACATATAATTTCTGTGCGGCCTGTGTTATGCTGTGGCAGCGGCAGACAGCGCAAAAATATTCCAGTTGAATAATCTTCATATTATTTTCCTTTTTCTAATAGTATTTTTTTTCGACAGTTTTTAATAAAAAGTAACGAAAACAAGGATGCTGTTTCTTTGGATTATAACATATCTTTTGTAAAAATGCACAAAAATCCCGTTCACTTTAATCTTTTTTTATGGCAGTATAAGTATTCGTAAATGTACAAGTGAAAATCTGTTTTGTATAATAAAACCGTAACAGGAAGTAATAAGAGCGGCCGCCATATTACTCGATAAAATGAATAAGGATTGGGGGAAAGAAAATGAGTCCATCTACAATTACTTTACTTTTTCTCCTGTTTGCAGTCGTAATGTTCGTGCTGGAAAAGATTCCGCTGGGTGTTACTTCGATGATCGTCTGTATCGGACTGGTCGTAACGGGAGTGCTGGATGTCAAAACAGCTTTTGCGGGATTTATAGACAGCAATGTTATTCTGTTTGTGGCAATGTTTATCATTGGAGGTGCATTGTTTGAAACAGGAATGGCTAATAAAATTGGCGGCATTGTAACGAAATTTGCAAAGACAGAGCGAATGCTGATCATAGCAATTATGATCATAGTAGGATTAATGAGTGGAGTCCTGTCAAATACAGGAACAGCAGCCGTTCTGATTCCGGTGGTTATCGGTATTGCGGCAAAATCCGGGTACAAGAGATCACGTTTACTGATGCCGCTGGTATTTGCCGCGGCAATGGGAGGAAATCTTTCCCTGATCGGGGCTCCCGGAAATCTGATCGCACAGAGTGCGCTGGAAGAACTGGGACTTGGCTTCGGGTTCTTTGAATACGCTATTGTGGGATTGCCTATTCTGATCGTGGGAATTATTTTCTATGCTACCATCGGATATAAACTTCTACCAAATCATGATGTGAAAAATGATGGTGCATTTGACACACAGAAGGATTTCAGTGATGTTCCGGCATGGAAACAGTGGTTATCATTGATTATTCTGGTCTTTACACTGCTTGCGATGATTTTTGAAGATCAGATAGGTATCAAGCTCTGTATTTCCGGAGGAATTGGAGCACTGCTTCTGATTCTCACAGGAGTTATTTCAGAGAAGGATGCATTAAAATCCATTGATCTTAAAACGATTTTTCTGTTTGGTGGAACCCTTTCGCTTGCAGCAGCCCTGCAGAGTACAGGAGCCGGTGAGATGATTGCCGGTAAGGTAATTGGTGCGTTGGGAGAAAATCCATCACCATACATCCTGACGTTGGTTGTATTTCTTCTTTGCTGTGTGATGACAAATTTCATGTCCAATACAGCAACGACTGCACTTATGGTCCCGATTTGTCTGTCAATTGCCCAGGGAATGGGAGCTGATCCGAGAGCAGTGCTGATGGCATGTGTAATAGGAGGATCCTGTGCATATGCAACACCAATAGGAATGCCCGCAAACACAATGGTAGTGGGAGCAGGAGAATATAAATTCATGGATTACGTAAAAGCCGGAGCACCGCTGATCGTAATCGCAACTATCGTAAGTATGATCATTCTTCCAATTGCATTTCCGTTCTTCCCATAAAAGAAGAAGGATTGAATTCGAATTTATAAGGAGTGAAAAAAGTTATGGATAAAAAACAACAGGTAGAACAGCTTACTAATTATATGGCAAATTTTGTGTCATATATCGGAAAAGTACTGCCGGATGACATTATTGCAAAGCTGGACGAGCTTGCCGAAAAAGAAGACAGCCCGCTTTCAAAAGTAATCTATCAGACAATGAAGAAGAACCAGCTACTGGCAAAGGAACTGAACAGACCAAGCTGTCAGGATACGGGTGTACTGCAGTTCTGGGTAAAATGCGGAACAGCATTTCCTCTGATCGGTGAACTGGAAGCACTGTTAAAAGAAGCAGTTGTAAAAGCAACCTTTGAGGCACCTCTTCGCCACAACAGTGTAGAAACCTTTGATGAGTATAATACGGGAAAGAATGTAGGAAAAGGAACACCGACCGTATTCTGGGATATTGTTCCAGACAGTGACCAGTGCGAAATCTATGCATACATGGCAGGCGGCGGATGTACCCTTCCGGGAAAAGCCATGGTTCTGATGCCGGGGGCAGGATACGAAGGAGTTACAAAATTCGTTATGGACGTTATGACGTCCTATGGACTTAATGCATGTCCTCCGCTTCTTGTAGGTGTAGGCGTAGCAACATCTGTTGAGACAGCAGCGCTGCTTTCTAAGAAAGCACTGATGAGACCACTGGGAAGTCACAATGAAAATGAACGTGCCGCTTCTATGGAAAAACTGTTGGAAGACGGAATCAACGCAATCGGCCTCGGACCTCAGGGAATGGGAGGAAAATATTCCGTAATGGGTGTCCATATTGAAAATACAGCAAGACATCCGTCTGCAATCGGAGTTGCGGTAAATGTTGGATGCTGGTCGCACAGAAGAGGGCACATTATTTTCGATAAAGATCTCAACTATACAATCACGACACATTCGGGGGTGGAATTATAATGTTAGAAATCAAAGATGGAAAGAAAATCCTTACAACGCCAATATCAGCTGATGATCTGGCAGATATCCATATTGGAGATATCGTATATTTGAACGGAAGCATGACAACCTGCAGAGATGTGGCACACAGAAGACTGGTGGAAGCCGGACGTGAGCTTCCCGTTGATGTGAGAGATGCGGCAATTTTCCATGCAGGACCGATTATCCGTCCACTGGAAAATGACAAGTTCGAAATGGTATCCGTTGGACCTACTACCAGTATGCGCATGGAGAAATTTGAAAAAGAATTTGTTGAAAAAACAGGTGTAAAAGTAATCATCGGCAAGGGCGGCATGGGACCGAACACAGAATATGCCTGCAAGAATTACAAAGCGATTCATTGTGTATTCCCTGCCGGAAATGCTGTTGTGGCAGCTACCGAAGTAGAGGAGATCATAGATGCACAGTGGCGTGATCTGGGTATGCCGGAAACCTTATGGCATTGCCGTGTAAAAGAATTCGGACCTCTTATTGTATCCATTGATACAGAGGGACGAAACCTCTTTGAAGAGAATAAAGTAATCTTCAATGAAAGAAAAGACAAAGCAATTGAAGAAATCTGTAAACACGTAAGCTTTATAAAGTAATCCATAAATAAAAAACTAAAACTATTTTTTCTGCCAAAAAAAGTTTTTTGTTCAAAATTACCTTTGAAAAATCCATAGGATTTTTGATATAATTTAAAAACAACAAGAGCGTGTAGCCTGTGGCGTAAATCCAGCGTCATAGGTTTACACGCTCTTATTTTGTTAAAAAATGCGAAAGAAAGGTGAAACAAATGGAATCAAATTCAAATCAGTTTCTGGGGGAGGAGCGCATCGGAAATATGATGCGTCAGTATGCGATCCCCTGTATTATTTCTCTTCTGGTTGGGGCGCTTTACAATATCGTGGATCAGATATTTATTGCCAATGCCAGTTATCTGGGGTCTTACGGAAATGCGGCTAACACGGTGGTATTTCCGCTGACGGTGGTTGCCCTTGCCATCGCCGTCATGATTGGAGACGGATGTTGTGCTTTTGTAAGCATTTCTCTGGGGAAAAATGAATTAGAGACGGCGAAGAGGAGCGTAGGAAACTCTGTGGTGATGATTGTTATAAGCAGCATTCTCTTAACTGCGATTTATCTGTTCTCTTCGAATCAGATTATTTCTATGTTTGGAGGTACCGTTAATGCAGAAACATTTCATCACTCGAAGGAGTATTTTTTCTATATTTCTCTTGGAATACCGTTTTATATGTTTGGGCAGGCCATGAATCCCATTATACGAGCGGATGGCAATCCGAAATTTGCCATGGTTTCTACGCTGGCAGGTGCGGTTATTAATATTATACTTGACCCGATTTTTATCTTTATTTTCCGCTGGGGAATGATGGGGGCGGCTGTGGCAACTGTGATCGGGCAGGTGGTTACTGCGGTGCTTGCAGTCTGGTATTTGCTGCATATGAAGATTATCCGACCTTCCGGAGAAAAATATCGTATCAACAGAACAATTTGCACAAGGACACTGGTTCTCGGTATTACCAGCTTCCTGTCCCAGATCAGTCTTGTTGCGGCCATGGCAGCTATCAACAATATGCTTCGAAAATACGGTGCACTGGATCCGATTTTCGGACAGGAAGAATTTGCGCAGATTCCGATGGCAGTTGTTGGAATTGTTATGAAATTCTTCCAGATTGTGATTTCTATTGTTGTAGGTATGGCAGCGGGCTGTATCCCGATTGTAGGATTTAATATGGGAGCAGGACATAAAGATCGTGTGAAGGAGTTATTTACGAAGCTCCTGACTGCAGAAGCAACGGTAGGCGCGGTCGCATTTATTTTGGTTGAGTTTCTCCCGCGTCAGCTAATTGCTATCTTTGGTGCAGCCAATGAAAGCCTTTATTATACGGAATTTGCTGTAAAAGCATTCCGCATCTATCTTTGTATGGTAATACTTGCCTGTGTGAATAAAGCATGTTTTATTTTCCTTCAGGCTATGGGAAAGGCGGCAGCATCAACGGCACTTTCCATGATTCGAGAGGTTGTATTCGGCGTAGGATTTGCAATCCTTCTTCCGGTATTTTTTGATCTGAACGGGGTGCTGTATTCCATGCCGGTATCGGATATATTAACATTTATTATTGCATTATTTTTAATTATCAGAACCTACAGGGAACTGAATGAGAAAGGAGAGTTGGGATAATGAAGAACAGAGTGATTACCATCAGTCGTGAATTTGGAAGCGGAGGTCGTACGATTGGGAAAAGAACAGCGGAGAAACTGGGAATTCCCTGCTATGACAGTGAATTGATTCATGAGATTGCACGGGAAAGTGGATTTGCAGAAAGTTATATCAAGGACGCCGGCGAATATGCACCGGGTGGATTCTTTGCATCTGCGTTTTCCAATCGCGCGTTCGGACCGACAAATGAGGATTATCTGTGGCAGATTCAGTACCATATTATCACGGAACTGGCGGAAAAAGGACCTTGCGTGATCGTGGGACGGTGTGCGGATTATATTTTGAGGGATAAAGCTGACTGCATGAAGGTCTTTATTCATGCAGACATGGATTTCCGTGCAAAGAGAATTGTAGATGTCTACGGGGAAAGAGAAGAATCACCGGTGCAGCGCCTGAAGGATAAGGATAAACGCCGGGCGGCCTATTATCGTTTCTATACGGATATGAAATGGGGGCATGCTCAGAATTATCATATTACACTGGATAGTGGGAAATTGGGAATCGACAAATGTGTGGAAATTTTGAAGGGGCTTTACTGATCTGCTTCCCGTATCAGGAAAACATGGGCGGATGCACGAAATGAATTAGTGCACCTGCCCATTTTTACAATGTTTTCAAATAATGACTGTAGGAGGAAGTGGTTTTCCTGTTCTTCAAACGAGTTCGGCTATCCTTGAAACACCGACATATATTTCCGATATTTTGAACCATGTTCTGTAATCCACAATTCCTGTCGCGGGAAGTCCGAAGACAGACTGGAATTTTCGTACGGCAGCCTCGGTGGCCGGACCATAGATGCCATCTGCGGTGATTTTTGGAATGGCGGGATAGGCTCCGGCTATCACATTCAGCTGCTCCTGCATCTGACGCACTTTCTGTCCGCTTGAGCCAATTTCCAGATTGTATCCCGTCCAGGAGGACGGAATTCCGGAAATAGCTTCTGCGGTATTGATGTACATATCGTCTCCGTAATAATAACGAAGAATTTCTATTGGGCTATAACCCTGATCTCCCAGGGATTTCGATCCCCATTGTGTCATCCAGTTTGGACATTGGACACGCCTTCCGTCGCAGTACTGGGTCAGTATAGGCTGCCGTACATTTGGACGTGAGAGATAGTCGGCAAAGAGCTCATCCACAATAACGGAGATGGTGTCGAAGACGTTTCGCTCCGGTATCCACTTATGGTCAAAGGCGGTGGATGAGGTGATGGTGAAATCATAGCCCTGATTTCGGTACCATTCTGTGTATACCCGGTTAAGGGTGAAAGACATGATTGCCAGTACGTTTGCCCGGATGGTATTTTCCGGCCAGGTGGCATAAATTTCACTGGAGGCTACATTCTTGATGTAGTCTTTGTATTTTACGTAATAATTCTGTGCGGTCGTGTCTCGTGGGCTTCCGTCATGGACGACGATATATTCCGGAACAACGACACGACTTAATACAATTTCTCCGGTCTCATTCACCGGTTTGATTTCATCTTCCGGGATTTTTGGCGGATATACACCATACAGGGTATGTGCCGGAATGACAAAAGTATCCTCCGCTTCTCCGGTGGTATCGATTGGACGTAGCTGTACGTTTTGAAGCGCCGTTACATCTGCCAGAATTTCTGCCCCTGCAATCGTAACAGGTTCGAAACCGGAGGCCTCAATCTGGAAGGTATACTCGGAGTATGGCTGTATATCATTATCAACATCCAGGCTATACTCCACGGGCGGAGCATCCAGTTCAATGGTTTCCGTCTGCCCGGAAGAGTCGGTGGTGAGTTCCTCCAGCTGACTGTCCGGGATACCGGTATAAGAGATGCGGATCGTTGCGTCTGCAACAGGAATTGATGTAATCTCGGATACAATATTAATCTGAAGTCTGCCCTTATCCGGAGTGTCGGGCAGGGAAGAGGTGGGGATATTCATGGTAACTAACCTCGCAACTTCTGTCTCAATTATTATATGCAGTTGATAATAAATGATGAAAATAGTTGTTAAAATGATTAAAAACCGGTTTTTAAAAATTTTAAAATAATAGTTGAAAATGTTACAATCTTGTAGTATAATCATTTCAATTTGTGAAGACATGATTAGTCGAAAAAAATATGACGCAGAATGGCAGATTCAGGCTTTTTCTGTATATGGGAGGTAATAACAAGGCGGTTGTGCTTGCACAAACAGCCTTGTTTTTTTTACACCCGTCCAACCGGTTTTTAGACTGAATGCATGGATTTGTAAAGATAACAATAAATAGATGAAGGGATAAGGTGAACACATGAAAGCATTTCTAATACTGGAAGATGGAACCGTCTTTAAAGGAACGAGTATCGGCTCCACCAAAGACATGATAAGTGAAATCGTATTTAATACCTCAATGACAGGTTATCTGGAGGTATTGACTGACCCTTCTTACGCAGGACAGGCCGTTGTAATGACTTATCCGTTGATTGGTAATTATGGAGTGACGCCGGACATGGAGTCCAAAAAGGCCTGGCCGGATGGATATATCGTAAGAGAATTGTCAAGAATGCCCAGCAATTTCCGCTGCGAAGGAACACTTCAGGATTTTTTAAAGGAGCAGGATATTCCGGGAATTGCCGGGGTAGATACCAGAGCTCTCACGAAAATACTGAGGGAAAAGGGTACCATGAATGGTATGATTACTACCAATGAGAATTATAATCTGGAAGAGATTATTCCAAAACTGAAAGCTTACAGGGTAGGAGATGTGGTTTCAAAAGTCACCTGCAAGGAGAAATATATCTTACCTGGCGATGGATATAAGGTTGCACTGATGGATTTTGGTGCGAAAAACAATATTGCCAGATCTTTAAATGCTAGAGGCTGCGAAGTGACCGTTTATCCGGCCAATACTACAGCTGAGGAAATCATCGCATCCAATCCGGATGGAATCATGTTATCCAACGGACCTGGAGATCCACAGGACTGTGTATCTATAATCGAAGAAATCAGAAAGCTTTATCATACGAATATTCCGATATTTGCAATCTGTCTGGGACATCAGCTTATGGCTCTGGCAAATGGAGGAAAGACCTATAAGTTAAAATACGGACATCGCGGAGGAAATCATCCGGTTAAAGATCTTTCCACAAACCGTGTATATATTTCTTCACAGAATCATGGGTATGCGGTAGAAGCGGATTCGCTGGATGAATCCATTGCAAAACCTGCATTTATCAATGTAAATGACGGTACGAATGAGGGACTTTCTTATATCGGTAAGAATATTTTTACGGTACAGTTCCATCCGGAAGCATGTCCTGGTCCACAGGATTCCGGTTATTTGTTTGACAGATTTATGGATATGATGAAAGGAGCTTAAGCAATGCCTAGAAATAAAGATATTAAAAAAGTACTGGTGATCGGATCTGGTCCGATTATCATTGGACAGGCGGCGGAATTCGACTATGCAGGAACCCAGGCCTGCCGTTCATTGAAAGAAGAAGGGATTGAAGTAGTTCTTCTGAATTCCAATCCGGCAACCATTATGACGGATAAGGATATTGCAGATCGTGTATACATAGAACCGCTGACGGTGGAAGTGGTGGAACAGCTGATTTTGAAGGAGAAGCCGGACAGTATTTTGCCTACTCTGGGAGGACAGGCAGGACTGAATCTTGCCATGGAGCTTGAGGAGGCAGGATTTCTGAAGGAGAATGGGGTGCGTCTGATTGGAACTACTTCCGAGACCATTCGTAAAGCAGAAGACCGTCTGGAATTCAAAGCGACTATGGAGAAAATCGGAGAACCATGTGCGGCTTCACTGGTGGTAGAGGATGTGGAGTCCGGTATTAAATTTGCGGAAAGCATCGGATATCCGGTCGTACTCCGCCCGGCCTATACTCTGGGAGGAAGCGGCGGCGGAATTGCTCATAATCGTGGTCAGCTCATTGAGATTCTGGAAAATGGTCTCCGTCTTTCCCGTGTGGGACAGGTTCTGGTAGAGCGGTGTATTGCAGGATGGAAGGAAATCGAATACGAGGTAATGCGTGATGGTAACGGCAACTGCATTACCGTATGTAATATGGAAAATATCGACCCGGTAGGAGTACATACCGGAGACAGTATCGTTGTGGCACCATCCCAGACTCTGGGAGATAAAGAGTATCAGATGCTCAGGAGCTCTGCGCTGAATATTATCAGCGAGCTGAATATAACCGGAGGATGTAATGTGCAGTATGCCCTGCACCCAGAGACATTTGAATATTGCGTTATTGAAGTAAATCCGCGTGTAAGCCGTTCATCAGCACTGGCATCCAAGGCGACCGGATATCCGATCGCAAAGGTGGCAGCAAAGATTGCGCTTGGATATACACTGGATGAGATTAAGAATGCGGTAACGCAGAAGACTTATGCAAGTTTTGAGCCAATGCTGGATTACTGTGTAGTGAAGATTCCAAGACTGCCATTTGATAAATTTATCAGCGCTAAGAGAACGCTTACCACCCAGATGAAAGCTACCGGAGAGGTTATGAGTATCTGCGATAACTTTGAAGGGGCACTTATGAAAGCCATCCGTTCTCTGGAGCAGCATGTAGACAGCCTGATGTCCTATGATTTCTCAGGACTTTCTGAGGAAGAGCTGCTGGAAGAGCTGGAGGTGGTAGATGACCGCCGTATCTGGAAGATTGCTGAGGCTCTGAGAAAAGGCATTTCCTATGATGCAATCCATAATATTACAAAGATTGATAAATGGTTCATCGATAAAATTGCAATCCTGGTTGAGATGGAGCAGAGATTAAAGAAGGAGGTATTGACAGAAGACCTTCTTCGGGAAGCGAAGAGACTGGAGTTCCCGGATAATGTAATCGGACAGCTTACCGGCAAGACGGAACGTCAGATTCATGATCTTCGTCATGAGTATGGAATTACTGCAGCATACAAGATGGTTGATACATGTGCGGCAGAATTCGCTGCGGCAACACCTTACTATTACTCTGTATTCGGAAGCGAGAATGAGGTAGAGAAAACTCACGATAAGAAGAAGGTGCTGGTTCTTGGCTCCGGTCCGATCCGTATCGGACAGGGAATTGAGTTCGACTTCTGTTCTGTTCACTGTACCTGGGCATTTGCGAAAGAGGGATATGAGACGATTATTGTAAATAATAATCCGGAGACGGTAAGTACGGATTTTGACATAGCAGATAAGCTGTATTTCGAGCCGCTGACTCCTGAGGATGTGGAGAGTATTGTGGATCTGGAAAAACCGGACGGAGCAGTTGTGCAGTTCGGTGGACAGACAGCGATCAAGCTTACGGAAGCCCTGATGAAAATGGGTGTTCCGATTCTTGGTACTTCCGCAGAAAATGTAGATGCGGCAGAGGACAGAGAGTTGTTTGATGCAATTCTGGAGAAATGTGGAATTCCGAGACCGACAGGCGGAACCGTGTATACTGCTGAGGAAGCAAAAGAGGTTGCAAACCGACTTGGTTATCCGGTGCTGGTACGTCCTTCCTATGTACTTGGCGGACAGGGTATGCAGATTGCCATTAATGATCATGATATAGAAGAGTTTATCGGAATTATTAACCGTATCGCACAGGATCATCCGATTTTGGTTGATAAATATCTTCAGGGAAAAGAAATTGAGGTAGATGCGGTCTGTGACGGGGAAGATATTCTGATCCCTGGAATTATGGAGCATATTGAGCGTGCGGGAATCCATTCCGGAGACAGTATTTCCGTATACCCGGCCAAGAGTATTTCTGAAAAAACGAAACGGACAATCGAAGATTATACGAGGAAGCTTGCAAGATCCCTGCATGTAATCGGCCTGATTAACATTCAGTTTATTGTTTGCGGTGAGGATGTGTATGTGATCGAGGTAAATCCACGTTCCAGCCGTACAGTTCCGTATATCAGCAAGGTTACGGGAATACCGATTGTACCGCTTGCAACTCAGGTGATTATCGGACATAAGATCAAAGAGCTTGGATACACACCGGGACTTCAGAAAGAAGCAGAGTATTTCGCAGTGAAGATGCCGGTATTCTCCTTTGAAAAGATCCGCGACGCGGATATCAGCCTGGGACCTGAGATGAAATCCACCGGAGAATGTCTGGGTATTGCAAAGACATTTGATGAAGCACTTTATAAAGCTTTTCTGGGAGCTGGAATTAAGCTTCCGAAATTCAATAACATGATCCTTACAGTAAGGGATGAGGACAAACCGGAGGCGGTTGAGATTGGTCGCCGATTTGAAAAAATCGGTTATCGGATTTTTGCGACCAAAGGAACGGCAGAAGCTCTGAAACAAGGTGGAGTAAAAGCCATTCCTGTCAACAAGATTGAGCAGGAATCACCGAACCTGCTGGACTTGATTCTCGGACATAAGATTGATCTGGTTATTGATACACCTCCGCAGGGAGCAGAGCGATGCAGAGATGGTTTCCTGATTCGCCGCAATGCAATAGAGACAGGTGTAAATGTACTGACTGCTATTGATACCGCGCAGGCTCTGATTACCAGTCTGGAAAACACGGATATCGCAAAACTTACGCTGGTTGATATTGCAAAATTATAAGATTGTTACGACAGGCGCAGCAAAGATTATTGCTGCGTCTTTTATAATAAGGTTTTCAATCCTTCTGAAAATATGAGTGCGAATGTGAAAATTAATAAAATCGTAATAAATGTAATAAAATCGAAATTATTGCGTATACTTTATTAAAACAATATTCATATTGTTTGCAGGAGGAATATGGTATGTTAAATAAAGAAAATAAATGCATAAAGATAAAAGTTGTAAAAACCGTTCTGGCGGGAGTGATGATTGGGAGCGTGGTGACCGGTAACATGACGGTTCACGCATCAGAAATCACTACTTTTACTCGGGTGATGCCATGTATGGAAGTGCAGAATGAATATATACAGAAGATAGCGGCAGAGGCAAGGGCAAAGGAAGAAGCCAGGCGGCAGAAAGAAAAGCAGGATCAGGAACTGATGGCCTCCATCATTTTCTGTGAGGCGGGAAATCAGTCTTATGTGGGACAGGTTGCAGTAGGAGCGGTTGTGATGAACCGGCTGAACAGTGATCTGTATCCTGACACACTGGAAGAGGTTATTTACCAGTCAGGACAATTTGGCCCTGCGGTGACCGGGTGGCTTGATCGTGTAAGGGCAGAATCCGGTTATACGGAATCTGCAATGCAGGCGGCGAAAGATGCACTTGCCGGGGCTAATCCTGTTGGCGACTGCCTTTTCTTTGATCAGGGTGGATACGGCATGCAGATTGGAGCACATTATTTTCATTGAGGACGTAGCAAAGTGCACTTTGCTACGTCCTCAATTGAACTTTGCCCTGTCCCCAATTGCATTTTACCCTGTCCCCAAATGAATGTTGACACATCCCTTTAGTAAGATGTATTGTTTTTATAAGAGTAAAAATACAAGCAAGGAGGATACTTAATATGACAAAAGCAGGAGAAAGAGAGGTTCTCACAGTTGAACGTGCTAATGGGGGTGCAGGCTTTTTGATGAAGGAGCCGTTGATCAGTCCGGAGGAAAGAGGAGAACATTGTGGTTTGTTTGCGAGAGTAACATTGAAACCTAATTGTGAGTTGGGTCATCATGAGCATCATGGGGAGACGGAAACCTATTATATTCTTACTGGAAAAGGCATGTATGACGATAATGGAAAAGCTGTTCCCGTTGAAGCTGGAGATGTGGTCTTCTGTAAGGATGGAGACGGACATGGAATGAAGAATACAGGAGATGAGGATTTATCTTTTGTAGCATTGATTTTGAAAAAGTAACCAGAGAAGAGAGCATGGAATTAATAAAGAAGATTATAGTTGAAATGTCATAATTAAAAGAAGTGCTGCCACAAATGGATTGAATAACAATCTGATTTGAAGCAGCACTTTTCTATTCTTTTGTGTCTAGCTGGGGTTTAGCAATTCACCCAGACATTGTATAAGCCTTGTATTGTCTTCAGGGTTCATGATGCAGAATCGGATAAATTCTCCATTCAGGCTTTCGAAGGAGGAACAGTCCCGTATCATGAGTCCCTGTCGGATAGCGTGTTCAAATACCTGGTGCGAAGTGAGACCTTCTTTCAGTATTTTTACGAGAATAAAATTCGCGTAAGGCCTGTAGTATTTTGCATATTGAAAAGAGTCGAGATAATTGCACATCCGTTCCCGCTCAGACAGGATAAGTTCTCGTGTCTTCTGAATATATTCTGTGTCGGTAAGCATCAGCTCTCCGGCAAGTGCACCGATACTGTTGAGGCTCCATGGATTCTGATATTTTTTCAGAGTGGAGAGAAATGCTTCGTTTCCGGTGATACCATAGCCAAGTCGAAGTCCCGGGGCGGCAAAAAATTTGGACACTCCCCGTATGATCATCAGATTATCATAGCGTTTTGTCAAAGGAATGGCCGTGATGAGTGAAACAACGGGAGCGAATTCTACATAAGTTTCATCAATCATAACAAAGATGCCGCGGTTCCTGCATTCCTGAATGACTACTTCAAGCTCTTCGGCGGTAAGCGCGGAAGAGGTGGGATTGTTTGGATTACAGAGAATCAGAAAGTCAATATCTGCTTCTGCATCCAGGCGAGACCGCAAAGCTTCAATATTTAATCTAAAATCATTTTTCTCTTTCAAATTGAAGAAAGACATATGGCCTCCGGTCAGCGACAGCTCCCGCTCATATTCGGAATAGGTGGGGCCGATCACCAGGGCGTGACGGGCATTCCGGTGGCTGATAAGTAAGGAAATCAATTCGGTGGAACCGTTTCCCGTGACTACGTTCTGATAGTCCACTTCGCAGTAGTCTGCAATGACTTTGCGAAGGGCGGTGTATTCCCGATCCGGATAGCGGGTGATAACATCAAGCTGCTCTGACAGGCTTTTGCGAACTGAATCCGAAAGCCCCAGAGGGTTTACGTTTGCACCGAAACTTACGATTTTTTCTTTGGGAATGTTATAATATTCTTCAATCAATTCCAGGTCGCTGCCATGAAAAGCAGGTGCCTTTTTTTCTTCCATAATATTCCTCCTCGGCTGTAAAATGACATTTATTTTCATACAAATTCAACATTTTCTGCTTCCGGCATTGCTATTAAGGTTGAAACAATGCTATAATCTATTATAGTATGTTTAAATGAAAATGCAATGCAAGAAGAGGTGGCAGGCTTGAAAAATAAGATTAAAAAATTTTCAAAAGGAGACTTTCAGGTAATGCAGCCGGAAATTGTATTTCCGGATACCTGTCTGATTCTGACAATCGGAGAGGGAGAAGTGTTTCATGGAAGTTTTACAATAAAGAGCCTAACTGACGGAACAATAAGGGGACTTGTGTATCCGTCTTCTTTTCGTATGCGCTGTATTGACCAGGGATTTGAGGGGAATCCGGTAAAGGTTGAATTTGAATATGATGGAAGAGGACTTCGCCCGGGACATGTGGAACAGGGAAAGTTTACAGTAGTATGCAGCGGCGGAGAATACGAACTTGCATTTACGGCGCTGATTGAAAAGCCCTATGTTATGACTGCTTATGGCAAGGTACAGAGTACCGATGATTTTAAAAGACTGGCAATCAAGGATTATTCAGAAGCGCAGAAATTATTCCGTTCCCGGGAATTTTACGAAGTGTTGAAATATGAAAATCCGAGAACATTTACCCTTTATGATAATATGAGAAAATGGGCTCTTGACGAGCAGGCAATGGAAGAATTTCTGGTGGGAATCAAGCAGAAGGAATGCATTTTCCTTACCTTATCCGGTGAAGGAATGCTTTTTGAAGATCTGAAGGAAGCAACAAAAGGTATGCTTACAATTATGAAGAATACCTGGGGATTTATGCCGATTTCCATCCGTACGGAAGGAGATTTCCTCAAGGTGGGACGTAGTGAGATTACGACCGATGACTTTGTGGGAAATGTTTATACGATGGAGTTTGTGGTGAATCCGGATAAGCTTCATGCGGGAAGGAATTTTGGAAAACTTAAGCTTGTGACACCGTATGAAATTCTGAATTATGAGGTAGAGGTTCTTCAAAACGGAAAATATACGGAAGACAGACGGGAGATAGAATTCCTGATCGCGCAGATATTAAAGGAATATGTCGCCTGTGAAGCCGGAAGAATTGATGTAAATACCTGGGTGGAGAGCGCTCTTGAAAAAAGTAAAGATATGATACGTTATGCTCCTATGTCCGATGAGCTTCAGCTTTTCCAGGCGCACATTTATATAAAAGGTGGAAGGATAGAGGAAGCAAAATGGATTCTGGAAAATTATAATTATAACCGGTTTGCTGTTGGTAAGGATCCTATGAGCAATGCTTATTATCTCTATCTCACGGCATTGATTCGCAAGACAGGAAGTCATGTGGAGAGGGTGATTGATGAAATCGGGAAGACTTATCTCAGGCATCAGGATTCTCTTCCGATTCTTTTGATGCTGCTCAGTATTGATCCTCAGTATAAGGATCCCTACCGGAGAATTAAGGTGTTGGAGCAGCAGTACTATGGTTATGATGTGAACAGTGTCCTGTTTTATCTGGAATCTTATATCTGTTTTCAGGAGAAGAGTAATCTGTTGAAAAAACTTGGTAAATTTGAGCTTCAGGTTCTGAATTTTGCCACAAAATACCGGTTGCTTAACAGAGAGCTGGCTATGTATGTGGTAAATCTCGCCAGTCAACAGAAGAATTACAGTGAAGGATTGTTCCGTATCCTTGAAAGAATTTATGATGTATTTAAGGAGCCGATGGTATTAAATGCCATCTGTACACTTCTCATTAAAGGAAATAGAAATCAGAGACGGTATTTTATCTGGTATCAGCGGGCTGTGGATGCGGAGCTTAAGATTGCGCAGCTTTATGAATATTATATGGCAACTATTGAAGAGGAAAAAGTGCGTGATGCGCTTCCCAGATCGATTTTCCTGTATTTTATGCATGGAAATAATCTGAATTACCGGAAGGCAGCTTTACTATATGCGAATCTGATTACCTACGAACAGTATGCCAGTGATCTCTATATCAGCTATAGAGAGCAGATGGTGGAATTTGCCTGGGATCAGCTTATGAAACGTCATATCAATGAATCCCTGAAGATTATATATAAGAGATTCTGTACGGAAGAAGAAATGACGGGTGAGCGCCTTGAAGCTATGCGGGATATCTGTTATGCATATAAGGTGACTGCTAAGGCACATGATCTGCAATATGTTCTGGTGATCGAAAAGGACGGTACAGTCAAACAGAGAGTGCCATATCGTGCTGAGGGTACGATTGTATATTTATATGATAAAGAAGCAAGAATTGTCTGGGAATCGAAAGAAGGAAGGCATTTTACGGATTCCATACCTTTTGAGACACAGAGAATGTTTTATGAACCCCGGTTTTTAGAGATGTGTAAAAAATACATGTCACATATGAATAATTGGGGAAAGGAAAGTGGAAAGCTGGAGGTCAATTTCGAAAATATTCATCAGAATGATCTGGATGACTTTGATGAAAAAGAGGTTTTTCGTCTGTGCAGTAAGAGAATCCGGGAGGATAATTATGATGAAGATGAATTCCTGCTGTATCTTTGTTTTGAGTTATTTAAGCGTCAGCAGTATGATAAAGTGACTTTAATGTATCTTGCTAATTTCTATTGTGGCGCGACCAAAGATATGAAGGCTTTGTGGCGGGTGGCTAAAGAATATGAAGTCCCTGTGGCAAAGCTTGGGGAGCGGATTATTACACAGATGCTCTTTTCGGAAGATATGTATGGAGAAGAAGATATTTTCCTGGATTATTATCTTACCGGGAATGCCTATTTCCGGTTAAAACAGGCTTATCTTGCATATGTATCCAGAGAATATGTCGTGGATAACCGTGAGACAGGAAGTACAGTGTTTGAAATTATCCTGAATGAGTTGAAATTGGAAGAAGATCTTGCGGATATCTGTAAGATTGCTCTTTTGCGTTATTATTCTGATAAGGAATATGAAGAGGAAGAAACCAGGATTTTACATCAGATTCTTCGGGAAATGTGTGAAAAACAGCTGATTTTTCCATTTTATCTTTGCTATCCGGAATCCTGGCTGCGTGAGGTTCAGATTTATGACAGAACGATGGTAGAGTATCGGGCTCCGAGGCGGGGAAAGGTGCGGATCATATACAAGATGCGTCGTGGTGATGTAGAAGATCTTGGCTATCAGTCGGAGAGTCTGACACCGGTATATGAGAATATTTATGTCAAAAGTTTTGTCCTGTTTAAGGATGAACAGGTTAAATTTTCTTTTGAAGAAACAAAGGATCATAATGTGGTTGTACAGGAGGAGCATCTTCTGCAGCAGAGAAAAGATATTCCGGCAATTGGTAGATTTGGAAAGCTGAATGCCATGACAGATATGGAGCCTGCGCAGAGAAAAGTGGCCATGCTTCAGTATCAGCAGGAACTTCTTATGGCGGAGGAAATATTTCAGCAGCAGAATTAAAGGAGGAGAAAAGCATTGAAGGGCGGAAAGATATTAGGAATTGAACTGAATGATGAATATTGCCAGATCAGCTATTATGATGATGAGAAACATGAACCGGAGACATTGGAAGTGGCAATTGACAATTATCAGATTCCGCTGATGCTTGGTTACCTGAAGGAGCAGTGGGTATATGGCAAAGATGCCAAACGCCTGTCTGAGGTGGATGAAAAGTATACGGTTTCGAATCTGTATTCCAAAGCTTTACAGCGGGAAAAAGTGGTCCTTGGTGAGAAAACTTATGATGCCATCTGGCTTCTGGCTAAATTTATGCAGATGGCTCTGGAACTGTTTGGCAGTATAGAGTATATTACTTTTTCGGTACCTCATACAGATATTGACATCAGCAAAATGTTAAAGGGAGTAGGACAATTTGTTGGAGTTTCCAAGGAGCGTGTACAGGTGCAGGATTTTAAAGAAAGTTTCTGCCATTATATGTTCTACCAGCCTAAGGAACTCTGGCAGTATGAAGCGGCACTGTTTTATTGTGACCGTAATGAAATACGGGCGTATATGCTTCGAAAGCTGAAAACAGTCGTAGGAAGAGGCACTGACCTCTTCGTGACGGTTGATGAGGTGGCAAGTGCCAAGATGAAAGAGCTGGCAGCGATTTATCCGGTACTGAATGTAGATAAGGCAAAGGATGCGGATGAACGTTTTAAGTCCTTTATTCAAAGCGTATTTGATAAAAAAGTAGTTTCTTCAGTATTTCTTACAGGAGAGGGATTTGAAAACAACTGGTATCCCAATTCTCTGAAAGTTCTGTGTAACGGGCGCAGAGCATTTCTTGGAAATAACCTGTACAGTAAGGGGGCATGCTACGCATCCTATAGAAAAGGCAGAGATTATGAGGAACGTCCCATCTATCTCGATGACTCCAAAATGATGGAGCAGGTTTGCCTGAAAATGCGAGTGCGGGGAAAAGAATGCTGGTATCCTATTGTAGAGTGGGGAACCCACTGGTATGAAGCCGATGGTCAGTGGGAGGTTCTTCTGGAAGATACGTCAGATATAGAGATACACATAGAATCTCTGGCGAGCGGAGAGCTTCAGGCCGAAACCGTGTCTCTGGCAGGACTTCCTGAACGTAAGGATTATGCACTCAGATTGCAGATAAAGACGATGTTTCTGGATGAACAGACCTGTAAGATTACGTTTAAAGATGCGGGATTTGGAGAGTTTTTCCCAGCTACCGATTTTCAGGTGGAAAAGATGATACATTTAGGAGGAAGCAATGGGCAGTTTAATTCTTTGTCATAAAAAGAAAGCAAAACATCCATATGAAATAGCGAGAATACATGTGCGTATTTATACAATAGAAGAACTTTGTTATTATTTTTGCAATAACCTGTATCTGATTGACTATACCATTGTGAATCGTCAGCTTTGTGACTGGCTGGAGAGTGAACTTGAGCTTTATGAACTTGCCAGAGAACTGAGGTGGCAGTTGGAGCAGAATATGGCAATCGAGCAGTTTGTACTCACGATCCTGAGTCATGCGTCTATTTATTCACCGGCAGAGATTACGAAGATTCATAATGTTCTGGAACATTTAAAAAACCAGAATGAGGTGGAACGTGAGAAATTCAAAGCAGACAACCTGCTAAAGTCCGGAGAGTATGCGACAGCAATTCTGGTATATCAGTCAATTATAAATAAGGAATGGGATGATTCCATTGGCAAGGACTTCTATGGTAAGGTGTATGGATGTCTGGGAGCTGCTTATGGAAAAATGTTCCTGTATGAAGAAGCAGCAAAAATGTATGAAAAGGGGTTTCAGGTCTGTCAGGATCCTCAAATGGTAAAAGCATATCTGTATTGTTGTTACAGGTACATGCCGGAAGCGCAGTATGTAAAAATGCTGTCTAACGAGCCGGTATATCTGAGCCTTGATTCTCTTCTTAAGGAACAGCTCAGAAGAATGGGTGAAAAAGAAGAACCGGAATTGACAGATGAAACCTTCGAACAGTGGAAACGGGAATACCGTAAGAATGAAAAATAGATTATTGCTTTTGGAATATGGTTGTATTATAATGAGGTACGTAATAAAATCAGTCATCTAAGAATAAGGAGCATAAACATTCATGAACAAATTTGAAAAAGTGACTACAGGTTTGGGAGAGGAATGTGGTGTATTTGGAGCCTATAATATGGATGGAGACGACGTTGCCTCTACCATATACTATGGGCTTTTTGCATTACAGCATCGTGGACAGGAAAGCTGCGGTATTGCAGTGACGGATACGTATGGGGAACGTAAGGTCCACTCAAAAAAAGGTTTGGGACTTGTCAATGAGGTGTTTAATGAGGAATCTCTGGGTTCATTAAAGGGAAATCTTGGGGTAGGGCATGTGAGATATTCAACTGCCGGGGCATCTAAGGCGGAGAATGCCATGCCGCTTGTAATTAATTATGTAAAAGGAACGCTGGCCATTGCCCATAATGGAAATCTGACCAATGCTGTTGAACTCAGACATGAACTGGAATATACAGGAGCAATTTTCCAGACTACTATTGATTCTGAAGTGATCGCCTATCATATTGCCAGAGAAAGGTTGAATACAAAGAAGGCAGAAGATGCGGTGAAGAATGCCATGAAGAAGATTAAGGGAGCGTATGCTCTGGTTGTAAGTTCACCGCGTAAAATGATAGGAGCCAGGGATCCATTCGGGCTGAAGCCGTTATGTATTGGAAAGAGAGACAATACGTATTTTCTTGCATCTGAAAGCTGTGCCATTACAGCAGTTGGCGGTGAATTTGTCCGCGATGTAGAACCGGGTGAGATTGTGTCTTTTACCAAGCATGGAATTAAGTCGGATATGAGTATGGCAATTGATCCGAAAAAGCATGCAAGATGTATTTTTGAGTATATTTATTTTGCAAGAATGGACAGCACGATTGATAAAGTCAATGTTTATCATTCCCGGATTGTTGCAGGAAAGGCACTTGCAAGATCCTATCCGGTAGAGGCTGATCTTGTAGTGGGAGTTCCGGATTCCGGCCTTGTGGCTGCGAAAGGATATTCCGAGGAAACGGGAATCCCGTATGGAATGGCTTTCCATAAAAACAGCTATGTAGGAAGAACATTCATTAAGCCGAAACAGAGTGAACGGGAATCCAGTGTGAAAATTAAATTAAGTGTAATTGAAGAGGTAGTCCGTGGAAAACGTATTGTCATGGTAGATGATTCTATCGTCCGTGGAACGACCTGTGCAAATATCATCCGGATGTTGAAGGCTGCGGGGGCAACGGAAGTACATGTGAGGATCAGCTCACCTCCGTTCCTGTATCCCTGTTACTTTGGAACGGATGTACCGTCCAATGAGCAGCTGATTGCTCACTCTCATACGACGGAAGAAATTCGTGAGATGATAGGGGCCGATTCCCTTGGTTACATGGAAATCGACAAATTAAAGGATATGGTTGGAGATCTGGGATATTGTGATGCCTGTTTCACCGGAAATTATCCGATGAAAGTTCCGGACAGAGATATCTCACATGCTTTTGACTAAATACAAAAACAAGTAGAGAGAGGTAAAAAACTATGAGCAACGACAGATATCAGAGCCCATTGTCAGAACGCTATGCGAGTAAGGAGATGCAGTACATTTTTTCTCCTGATATGAAATTCAGAACATGGAGACGTCTCTGGATCGCACTTGCAGAGACAGAAAAGGAGCTTGGACTTCCGATTACGGACGAGCAGATTGAAGAATTGAAGGCTCACAAGGATGATATTAATTATGATGTGGCAAAAGAGAGAGAAAAAGTGGTGCGTCATGATGTAATGTCCCATGTATATGCGTATGGACAGCAGTGCCCGAAGGCAAAGGGGATTATTCACCTGGGGGCAACGTCCTGTTATGTTGGCGATAATACAGATATTATTGTAATGTCTGAGGCTTTGAAACTGGTAAGAAAGAAACTGGTTAATGTAATTGCCGAGCTTGCAGATTTTGCGGAAAAATACAAAGATCAGCCAACGCTTGCGTTTACACATTTCCAGCCGGCACAGCCCACCAGTGTCGGAAAAAGAGCTACACTCTGGCTGCAGGAATTTACCATGGATCTGGAAGACCTGGATTATGTACTTGGAAGCCTGAAGCTGCTCGGCTCTAAGGGAACAACAGGAACTCAGGCAAGTTTCCTGGAATTGTTTGATGGAGATCAGGAAACCATTGATAAGATTGACCCTATGATTGCAAAGAAAATGGGATTCGAGCATTGTTATCCGGTTTCCGGACAGACGTATTCCCGAAAGGTAGATACAAGAGTATTGAATGTTCTGGCCGGTATTGCGGCAAGCGCACACAAATTCTCCAATGATATCCGTCTTCTTCAGCATCTGAAAGAAGTGGAAGAACCATTTGAAAAGACTCAGATTGGTTCATCGGCTATGGCTTATAAACGTAATCCTATGAGAAGTGAGCGTATTGCATCTCTTTCCAGATATGTTATGATTGATGCGCTGAACCCGGCAATTACTTCTGCTACTCAGTGGTTTGAGAGAACTCTGGATGATTCTGCAAATAAACGTCTCAGTGTACCGGAAGGTTTTCTGGCAATTGACGGAATTATGGATCTCTGCCTGAACGTAGTGGATGGGCTGGTTGTATATCCGAAAGTAATTGAAAAACGTCTGATGTCTGAGCTTCCTTTTATGGCAACAGAGAATATCATGATGGATGCGGTGAAGGCAGGCGGCGATAGACAGGAACTTCACGAGCGCATCCGTGAGCTTTCTATGGAAGCGGGACGTAATGTAAAAGAAAAGGGTCTTGATAATAATCTTCTGGAGCTGATTGCGGCAGATCCGGCATTTAATCTTACACTGGATGAACTGAAGAAGACCATGGATCCGTCCAGGTATATCGGCCGTGCATCTGTACAGGTGGATGCATATCTGAAGAATGTAATTCGTCCTCTTCTGGATGCAAACAAGGATGTTCTCGGAATGAAGGCGGAAATCAACGTATAGTAGATGATGGGGATTGCTAAAAAAATAGCAATATGCCCAAAAATGTAAATTTCTGATTTTAATACATAAAAATCAAAAGGCGAAAAACCGTGTGTTTTCGCCTTTTTTCTTTCACAGATTTACTTATAGAAATACAAAATATGTGAAAAGTATATAAAAATAATATTAAATCTTACTAAATATTGTAAATAAATGTTAAAAATGGTAATATAGACGCAGTGAATAAATGCATTCACAATATCTATATTAAAGGGGGTTATGTTGTGGAAGCAGTATTAAACAACATATTTTCAACGATCGGTAGTTATCTTTCTAACTACATCCTCATCGTCGCACTTCTCGGCGGTGGTATCTGGTTCTCAGTAAAGCTGGGATTCATTCAGGTGAGAGGCTTTGGCGAAGGAATGAGAAGAACTTTTGGCGGTCTTTTCAGCAAGAAAGGTGAAGCGGGAAATGATGGTATGTCATCTTTCCAGGCTCTTGCAACAGCGATTGCGGCTCAGGTTGGTACCGGAAATATTGCCGGTGCAGCAACAGCGATTGCAGTAGGTGGTCCGGGAGCTATTTTCTGGATGTGGATCGCAGCATTCCTTGGAATGGCTACAATTTATGCCGAGGCTATTATGGCACAAAAGTATAAACAGGTTGGTAAAGACGGAGTTGTTACAGGTGGTCCTGTGTACTACATAAGAGCCGCTTTCCAGGGCACACTTGGAAAGGTACTGGCAGGTGTCTTTGCTGTTCTGATCGTGCTGGCACTTGGATTTATGGGTAATGCTGTACAGTCCAACTCTATCGCAGCAGCATGGAACACTGCTTTTGGTATTCCGAAATGGGTAATGGGTGCAGTAATTGCTTTGGTTGCTCTGTTTGTATTTATGGGTGGTATGGGACGTATTGCAAAGATTACTGAGCTTATCGTTCCGGTAATGGCAGCACTTTATATTGTTGGTGCACTTATTGTAATTCTTTATAACTTTAAGGAAATTCCATATGCATTCTATTCAATTATTGTCGGTGCCTTTGCTCCTTCTTCAATTGTCGGTGGTGCAGCTGGTGCAACTGTAAAGCTTGCACTTACAAAAGGTGTGGCACGTGGTCTGTTCTCTAATGAAGCTGGTATGGGTTCTACACCTCACGCACATGCTGTTGCTAAGGTTGATCATCCGGTTGAACAGGGATTTGTAGCAATGACAGGTGTATTTATTGACACATTCGTAATCCTGAACCTGACAGCATTGGTTATCATTACAACACACTCTATTCCGACAGGACTTACAGGTGCAGAACTTAGTCAGTATGCATTTTCAACCTTATTTGGCAAGGGCGGAGACGTATTTATTGCAGTATGTATGCTGTTCTTTGCATTTTCTACTATCCTTGGATGGTATTTCTTCGGACAGGCTAATGTGAAATATCTGTTTGGACCGAAGGCCGTAAAGATTTATTCCATTATCGCAGCATTGTGCGTTTTCCTGGGCTCTCTTGCAGAAGTAGAGCTTGTGTGGACCATGCAGGATACATTTAACTCCCTGATGGTTCTTCCGAATATTCTGGCACTGTTTGCTTTGAGCGGAGTAATCAAATCAGTACATGATGATTACTTTAAGAATTTCAAGAATAAGAAGAAGTAATTATTCATAAAAAACGGCACGTATTTTTGTTAATATCTACCAAAAGCTAGAAAAGTTATTTGAAACTATTGCAAAAAAAATAACGATAAGTTACTATAGAAATAGGCAATGACATATATTCGTTGCGTCTATAAATATAAGTGAATAGCGGAGTGATTTTTCTTAAGAGAGAGTTAGTAATGACCGCCGAAGAGGCAAACCGTACAGACGAGGGTGAACGTTTGTAAGGCGAAACTTTCAGGCAAAAGGACTAAGAAAAGGACCGCGTTCTGGATCTTGTGTTGATAATGAATCTAAGCTTTTTGAAAGAGCTGTCAAGACGAAAGACAGAAGGACGATGCCACAATTGTGTGTTTGCATCGTCCTTTTTTGTTAAACGCAAGGCAGGAGGGAAGGAGTGGAAAAATGAAGAATAAATATATTATTATCACCAACAATCCACTGGTTTTTGAAAAGCTTGATGGAAAGCGCAGCGTGACTTACAGAGAGGTATCTTATGAAGAGATTCTGAAAGAAGTCCGAGACAGAATCCACGAGGGGCATATGCTGTTGACACATCCATTGTCAGGAAGCGTAAAACCCAACGAAACACCGTACAAATCCATTATGATCAGTGAACAGAGGGGGGATGTTGATCCGAACGCCCTGAAATTGATTGAAAACGCCATACAAGCGTGCCATAAGTTTGTAATGAAATCTGATAAGTACAAACCTGAGGTATATGACGATTTTCAGTTGATTGACTGGACATTACTGGAGAGTGCAATGGCATCGGCCGATGCATTGTATTAAGAAAGGTTGTAATAGCAATAAGCTTCAACAATAATATCATTTTTTTCAAAGGAGGGAATACACAGTGAGATTAGAAATGGGACACATATACATTAAGGATATTCAGTTCGCAGCAGAATCTAAGATCGAAGATGGAATCCTTTATGTATCAGAAGAGGCCGTAAAGGCAGTTGCTCTTGAGGATGAGAAGATTAAGAGCGTATCACTTGACATTGCTAAACCAGGCGAGTCTGTAAGAATTACACCAGTTAAGGATGTAATCGAACCACGTGTAAAAGTAGAGGGAAGAGGGGGAATCTTCCCGGGCGTTATCGCAAAAGTTGATACTGTAGGAAGCGGAAAAACATATGCATTAAAAGGAATGGCTGTTGTTACAGCTGGTAAGATCGTAGGATTCCAGGAAGGTATTATTGATATGACAGGTCCTGG
This sequence comes from Sporofaciens sp. SGI.106, assembly GCF_050314255.1. NCBI lineage: Bacteria > Bacillati > Bacillota > Clostridia > Lachnospirales > Lachnospiraceae > Sporofaciens > Sporofaciens sp. SGI.106. The sequence goes on along the minus strand of NZ_JBNPMZ010000001.1, from coordinate 290,734 downwards.
AGCTGATTACACTCCATTCTCCAAGACACTGAACCTTGTTATGGTTTGTGAGCCGGTTGAAGATCTTAAGCCGCATGATTATGAGGCTGCAGTAAGATTTGCAGGATTCAGAGTTGCTACTTATATCGGTGAGCTTGCTCGTAATCTTACACCGGATGAGACAAAGGTTTATGAGACATGTACAATTAAGGAAGGACTTGAGAAATATCCGAATCTGCCGAGAGTTGCATATGTACAGATGCTTCAGAGCCAGGGACTTCTGCACGACACATATGTATATGGCGTTGATGCAAAGAAGATTGTTCCTACAATCTTAAGCCCAACTGAAGTTATGGATGGTGCTATTGTATCAGGTAACTGTGTATCTGCATGTGACAAGAACCCAACATATGTTCATTTGAACAACCCGGTTGTACATGATCTGTTTGAAGAACATGGAAAGACAATCAACTTTGTATGCCAGATCATTACAAATGAGAACGTATACCTTGCTGATAAGATGCGTTCCTCTGACTGGACAGCTAAACTTTGCAAGATGTTAGATCTTGACGGTGTTATCGTTTCTCAGGAAGGATTTGGTAACCCGGATACAGACCTTATCATGAACTGTAAGAAGATTGAGGCTGAAGGCGTTAAGACTGTTATCATCACAGACGAGTATGCCGGACGTGATGGAAAATCTCAGTCTCTGGCAGATGCAGACGCAGCAGCAGATGCAGTTGTAACAGGCGGTAATGCAAACCAGGTAATTATCCTGCCGAAACTTGATAAAGTAATTGGAACTCTTGACTACGTTACAAAGATTGCAGGTGCAAGTGAAGAAACACTTCGCGAGGACGGATCTCTTGAAGTTGAACTTCAGGTATTGACAGGTGCAACTAACGAGACAGGTTTCAACAAGCTGAGCGCAAGATAGAAGGGAGGATAAGATAATGGCTAAGATTAAAGTTGTTCATTACATCAATCAGTTCTTTGCACAGATTGGTGGAGAAGAAAAAGCAGATTATCCGGCAGAGCTTCGTGTTGGCGAAGTAGTTGGACCGGGTATGGCACTGACTCAGAATTTTAAGGATGAAGCAGAGATTGTTGCAACAATCATTTGTGGTGACTCTTACTTCAATGAGAATCTGGAGAAAGCAAAAGCAGATATCCTTGCAATGGTTAAGGAGCAGGCTCCGGATGTATTTATCGCAGGACCGGCATTCAATGCTGGACGTTATGGTGTTGCATGTGGTACTATCGCTGCAGCAGTTCAGGAAGAACTTGGAATTCCTGCACTGACAGGTATGTATGTAGAGAACCCTGGTGCTGATATGTTCAAGAATCAGGTATATATGGTTTCTACAAAGAATAATGCAGCAGGTATGAGAGATGCAGTTAAGAAGATGGCTCCTCTTGCAATCAAACTTGCAAAAGGTGAGGCAATCGGTGCATCCTGCGAAGAAGGATATATGCCAAATGGTGTTCGTGTTAACTTCTTTGAGAAAGAAAGAGGTTCCAAGCGTGCAGTTAAGATGCTGCTTAAGAAACTGGCTGATAAGCCGTTTGAGACAGAGTTCCCGATGCCAGACTTCGACAGAGTTGATCCGAATCCGGCAGTAAAGGATCTTGCACACGCTAAAATTGCACTCGTTACTTCCGGTGGTATTGTTCCGAAGGGAAATCCGGATCACATCGAAAGCTCCAGTGCTTCTCACTATGGAGAATATGACATTACCGGCGTTATGGATCTGACCGAAGAGACTTATGAGACAGCTCACGGTGGATATGATCCGATTTACGCTAATGAAGATGCTGACCGTGTACTTCCGGTTGACGTTCTTCGTGATATGGAAAAGGAAGGAATTATTGGGGAATTACATCACCTGTTCTACACAACAACAGGTAACGGTACAGCCGTAGCATCCTCTAAGGCATTTGCTGCTGAGTTCTCACAGAAACTGAAAGCAGACGGTGTTGATGCAGTAATCCTCACCTCCACTTGAGGTACCTGTACTCGTTGCGGTGCAACGATGGTTAAAGAAGTAGAGAGAGCTGGTATTCCGGTTGTACATGTATGTACAGTAACTCCTATTTCCATGACGGTTGGTGCGAACAGAATCGTTCCGGCTATCGCAATTCCACATCCTCTTGGAAATCCTGCATTGGATAAAGATGAGGAGAAAGCACTTCGTCGCCACATCGTTGAGAAAGCACTCAATGCTTTAACAACAGAGGTTGACGGACAGACAATTTTCGACTAGAGCATTTGAAAATATTAAGGAGAATTTCGTTATGAGTAAAATTTATGACGTTATTGTCCTGGGTGCAGGTCCTGCTGGTTTAGCAGCAGGACTGTACGCAGGAAGAAGCCGTCTTTCTGTTCTGATTATTGAAAAAGGTCAGGATGGCGGACAGATTGCAATCACAGATGAGATTGAGAACTATCCTGGACAGATCGTTGAGGGAGAATCCGGACCGTCTCTGATCGCAAGAATGACAGAACAGGCTACTAAATTCGGTGCTGAGCGTGTATCTGACACCATTACAGAGGTATCTCTGGAAGGCGATGTTAAGGTATTAAAGAGCGCAAAGGCTGAATATCAGGGAAGAAATGTAATTATCGCTACCGGCGCACATGCACGTCCAATCGGATGTAAAGGTGAGGCTGAGTTTACCGGTAAAGGAGTTTCCTACTGTGCTACCTGTGATGCTAACTTCTTTGAAGATTTTGAAGTATATGTAGTAGGCGGCGGAGATTCCGCAGTAGAAGAAGCTATGTACCTTACAAAATTTGCAAGAAAAGTTACGATTATTCACAGACGTAATGAGCTTCGTGCTGCAAAATCCATTCAGGAGAAAGCATTCAAGAATCCGAAGCTTGAGTTCATGTGGGATACTGTTGTAGAGGAAGTTGGTGGAGATGACATTCTTCAGTGGATGAAAGTGAAGAATGTAAAGACCGGTGAGATCACAACAATTGAGGCAGATGAAGAAGACGGAATGTTCGGTGTGTTCGGATTTATCGGAACCATTCCGAACAGCAAACCGTTCGAAGGAATCATTGATATGGATGAGCGTGGATATATCAAGACAGATGATGATATGCACACCAATATTCCAGGCGTATACGCCGCTGGAGATGTTCGTATCAAGAGCTTAAGACAGGTTGTTACTGCAGCAGCAGACGGTGCAATTGCAGCAGTTCAGGTTGAAAGAAGCATGTCTGATTATTTCTAGACTGTTTGGTACAGTAGTTTTACTGTGCAGGACATAAAAACCTAATAAAAGGAGGAGAAACCAATGGTAGATTTAGACAAAAACAACTTTGCAGCAGAAGTATTAGAGGCAGAGGGATATGTATTCGTAGATTTCTACGGTGACGGATGTGTTCCATGCCAGGCACTGATGCCGAAGGTACATGAGTTCGCAGAGACATACGGAGATAAGATGAAATTCACATCTCTGAACACAACAAAGGCACGTCGTCTTGCAATCTCACAGAAGATTCTTGGACTTCCTGTAATGGCCATCTACAAAGGTGGAGAGAAAGTAGAGGAGTTAGTAAAAGACGACTGTACACCAGAAACAATTGAAGCGATGATTAAGAAATACATCTAATTATTAGGTCATTTTCTTTGTCATATATAAACACAATAGTATCATAAGAAAGGAGACTCTGAATTATGGCTATTTTAGAAGGGAAAAAAGCAATAATTATCGGAGACCGTGATGGAATTCCGGGACCGGCTATCGCAGAGTGCGTAAAGACAGCTGGTGCTGAGATTGTATTTTCATCCACGGAATGTTTCGTCTGAACGAGCGCAGGCGCAATGGACTTAGAGAATCAGAAGAGAGTAAAGGAATTTGCTGATGAATACGGCGCAGAGAACTTAGTAGTAGTTCTTGGTGCTGCAGAAGGCGAAGCTGCAGGACTTGCAGCTGAGACTGTAACAGCAGGTGACCCGACTTTTGCAGGTCCATTGACAGGGGTCCAGCTTGGACTCAGAGTATATCACGTATGTGAACCTGAAATGAAAGAAGAGTTTGACGAAGCAGTTTATGATGAGCAGGTAAGTATGATGGAAATGGTACTTGATGTTGATGATATCATCAGCGAGATGACAGCCATCAGAGATGAGTTCTGCAAATTTTAATTGCGATGCATCTAAAGGGGAAATGTGCCGATGAGGCACATTTCCTTGCATAAGATGATAAATGCCATAATGACAGTGGGTGTCAAAGAAAGGTGGAAAACCAATGAACAGTGTAATTAAAGGGGCAAGTTATGTATTAGTACATACACCTGATATGGTTTTATATAATGGAACAACACAGACTACAGAGAAGATCGTTAACCCTGAGTCTGAATATCTGAAAGAAGTACCGAAGAATCTTCGTTCATACGAGGATGCAGTTAATTACTGGCCAAACCAGACATATATCGGAAACGTTCATCCGGATGAGCTGGCAGAGGTAGAGTTCCCATGGTTCGATAAGAAGAAAGAGGGAGCAAGCCGTTACGGTAAATACGGTGAGATCATGCCACAGGAAGAGTTCTTATTCCTGGTACAGGCAAGCGATATGTTCGAGGTTGTAAGACTGGATAAAGAGTTTGTTGCAAAATACAAAGATGCATTCGCTGCAAACCCGATCATCACAGAGGATATCGTAAGCAAGATCCACGAGGGTGTTGAACTTTCCGAAATCGAGCATTTCGTAAACGAAGAGCACGCTGAAGGATTATATCACGAAGGAAAATTAGTTGGCTGCGTAAAACGCGCCCATGATATTGATGTGAACTTATCCGCACACGTTATGCATGAGAACTTAATGAGCAAGGCATCCAGTGTACTGGCTCTGTTATATGCAGTACGTAATGCAGGAATTGATAAATCAGAAGTTGAGTATGTTATCGACTGTGCTGAGGAAGCATGTGGTGACATGAACCAGAGAGGTGGCGGTAACTTTGCAAAAGCTGCAGCAGAGGTTGCTGGACTTGTGAACGCTACCGGATCCGACGCAAGAGGATTCTGTGCAGCTCCGACTCATGCAGTGATCGAAGCGGCAGCACTGGTAAAATCCGGAGCATACAAGACAGTAGTTGTAACATCCGGAGGATGTACTGCTAAACTTGGAATGAACGGAAAAGACCACATTAAGAAAGGCCTTCCGATCCTGGAAGACTGCCTGGGTGGATTCGCAGTAGTAATTTCTGAAAATGACGGAGTAAATCCGGAGATCGACTTAAATATGCTGGGACGTCACAGTGTAGGAACAGGTTCCGCACCACAGAACGTAATCGGAAGCCTGGTAGCAGATCCACTTGACAGAGCAGGACTGAAGATCACAGATATTGACAAATATTCACCGGAGATGCAGAACCCGGATATCACAAAACCGGCAGGAGCAGGAGATGTTCCGCTTGCAAACTACAAGATGATCGCAGCGTTGGCAGTAAAACGCGGAGAGCTGGATCGTAAGGAGCTTGCAGGATTCACAACCAAACATGGTCTGACCGGATGGGCACCGACACAGGGACATATTCCGTCAGGTGTACCATACATCGGATTCGCAAGAGAAGACATTCTGGAAGGAAAGATCAAGAATGCAATGATCATCGGAAAAGGAAGTCTGTTCCTTGGACGTATGACCAACCTTTTTGACGGAGTATCCTTCGTAATCCATGGAAATACTGCAGCAGAGGAAGAAGCAAAAGCTGGAGTATCTGAGGAAGAAGTAAAAGGACTGATTGCGAAAGCAATGAAAGATTTCGCTGCTACTCTGATGGCAGAGTAAGGGGTGGTGACTATGGCAAATAATATTGAAAAAATGATTGCCACCACTTTTATGGAGATGGCAGAAGGTCTTGAGACCGGAAGCTTTGGCAAGAGACCGAAGGTTGCCCTGACTGGAATGGGCAGTGAGCATGGAGAGGAGAACTCCATGGCAGCTGCTGTTGCAGCAGCAAAGGACGGAATCGATGTATACTACATCGGAACCTTAGAGGCAGAAGGCGTTACGACCATCAAAGTGGCAAACGATGAAGAAGGCCATGACAAGATGGAAGAGATGCTGAAGAATAAAGAGGTAGATGCAGCGGTAACCATGCATTTCCCATTCCCAATCGGAGTATCCACAGTAGGACGCTGTGTGACACCGGCTATGGGAAAAGAGATGTATATCGCAAATACTACCGGAACCTCCAGTACAGACCGTATTGAGGGAATGATCAAGAATGCGATCTACGGAATCATTACAGCAAAAGCATGCGGTAATGCAAATCCTACCGTAGGTATCCTGAATGTAGATGGCGCTCGTCAGACTGAGAAAGCCCTGAAACAGTTAAAGGATCAGGGATATGACATAGCATTTGCAGAGTCCGGAAGAGCGGACGGCGGATGTGTCATGAGAGGAAATGACGTATTGCAGGCATCCCCGGATATCATGGTAACCGATTCCCTGACCGGAAATATCCTGGTAAAAATGCTGTCTTCTGCAAACACAGGCGGAAGTTTTGAAGCAACAGGATACGGTTATGGACCTGGAATCGGAGAGGGATATGAGCAGTTAGTCATGATCGTATCCAGAGCCAGCGGAGCACCTGTAATTGCCAATGCGATCCGTTATGCAGCACAGCTGGTAAAAGGAAAAGTCTTTGAAGTAGCTAAGGCTGAGTTCGAAGCTGTGAAGAAAGCAGGACTGAAGGATATCCTGGATGCACTGAAAGCATCCCAGAAGCCGGCAGGAGCAGCAGAGGATGTAAAAGAGCCTCCGAAGGAGATCGTAACAGCACAGATTCCTGGAATCGAAGTTATGGATCTGGAGGATGCAGTGAAAGCACTCTGGAAGATTAACATCTACGCAGAGAGCGGAATGGGATGTACCGGACCGATCATCCGTGTATCCGATGCAAATCTTGCAAAAGCTGAAGAAGAGCTTAAGAAGGCAGGATATATTCAGTAAGAAGTTCCTGTACCTATGTAAACAAAAAGTGGCGCTCGATGTGTCGAGATGCCACTTTTTTTTGCGCTACCGAATATTGAGCAGTATAGAAGCAACCACTATAATAAAAGTATGAGAACGAAGAAAATAACATTCAATGAAGGAATTCTGACAATGATGGTTCTCGCTTGTTTTATGGTGGTAATGTCATGGTGGATTTTACCGGTAAATAAGGAGGCGGTATTCAGAGCATTTACTTCCAAAAAGCAGGCAGAAACGAACGAGTCAATTGTGGGAAATTCTTCGGTGATAAGAAAAGAAAACGTAAAACTAAATCCGGAGGCGCTGCATGCAAAAACCAAAGATAATGCCGAAGAGATAACGAATCTAAGCATGCCTTCTGAACAGGTTACAGAACTGGAAACAGGAAAAATAACGGTGTCTTATGAAGGAACAGGGAATATGGTGGATAGAACAGTACCTTATACTGAAATGGTGAATGATTCGGATACCCAGGTGGAAGATAAGGAAAATGTGAGTTCAGGATTAGTGTTTACATATATCGGTAGCCTGGCGCAGGATTATTGTGTGGGAAGTAAAATAGATCTGGCGGATATTAATCTGATGTTGGGCGACAAAATGGTGTCACTGGATGATTGCAGCGTGAGCGGTCTGGATACAGAAACTACCGGAATGAAGAATTTAACTATTACTTATAATGACAATACGGTAATCGTTCCATATGGTGTTGTGGATTATAAAGCTGTGCTTCATTATAATAATGGCACTGGAGGGCAGATGGAGACAGTTCTGTATGATTATCGGTTAAATACAGACTGTGTTCTGGTTCCGGAAAGAAAGGGGTATCATTTTACCGGATGGTATCTTGATGAAGAGGCGACGGTTCCTTTTGAATCGTCGGAGCGCGGAATCTATGTTGTAAATCTTTATGCCGGTTGGGAGGCACTCAGTCCGTTTGTACTGAATGAATCGGGATATATTATCGATTATACAGGAGGGATTGAAAGTATTACAGATGGAGTGCTGAATATTCCATCTGAAGAAAAATATAAAGGAATTGCAGCGGGAGCATTTGCTTCTCTGACTACAGAGGTATACGAAGTATATATTCCTGCAAATATTCATGACATAGAACCGGGCGCTTTTGACGGGATGATGGATCTGGTTTATATATGGGTGAATCCTGATAACGAGTATTACTGCAGTATAGAGGGTAAACTGTATACGAAAGATGGAAGTGTTCTTATTGCGTGCCCGGCTGGTCTGGAATAGAATTAAAAAATTAAATAGAAAAATATCTGTAATTTTGGAAAAACCAATGTTATAATAGGTGCGATTAACAAGAGACTGATTGCGGGGCATTGGCATTATGAAGATTGAAAAGATTACGGAGAATAAAAGGGAGTATCTTAATCTCCTGTTAATGGCAGATCCCCAGGAAGACATGATAGAAAAATATCTGGATTCCGGGGATATGTTTTTGTTATATGAGGAGGAGCAGGTTCAGACAGTGGCAGTGGTAGTGCGGCTTAAGAACAGAACCTGCGAACTGAAGAACATTGTAACCCGGGAGGAAGCCAGAGGAAGGGGATTTGGCAGTGTTATGGTCCATTATTTATGTGAATATTATGCTGAATCCTGTGATATGATGTACGTTGGAACCGGGAATATTGCGAGAAGTATAGAATTTTATAAAAAATGCGGCTTCTCTAATTCTCATATCGTGGTGAATTTTTTTGTAGATCATTACAGACTGCCTGTTTTTGATGATGGAAAACTTCTTACAGATATGGTATATCTGAAAAAGCATCTGGATTCAGAGGTAAATGTCAGAAGAGTTGTTGATCTTGCCATGGAGGCAGGACGTATCCTTCTGAAAAACGGAGGAGAAATTTTCCGGGTTGAAGAAACAATTCAACATATCTGCCATCGATTTCATGTGGATGACATTGATGTATTCACTCTGAGTCATGCTATTTTTATCAGTGCCCAGACCGGAGCAGAAGATTCTTATACAACAATAAAAAATATTCCGCTTTCCGGGGCACATCTGGGTATTGTGGCTGAAGTGAACGATCTGTCCAGAGAAATTGCAGCTGGAAATGTGGGGCTTGAAGAAGCATTCAGGCGTCTTGAGGAGATTGAGAAAATACCGCCGAAAAAAAGTTATTTTCAGGTTCTGGCTGCGGGAATCGCAAGTGCGTGTTTTGGATTTCTTCTGGGTGCACAGTTGATGGAAAGTTTTGTAAGTTTTGGAATCGGATGTATAGTTTGTATCTGGCTTCAGATAGGACAAAGGCATCATATGTCTAAAATCGTAGTGAATATCGTAGGTGGAGGTATTATTACGGCACTGGCAATTGCGGCCCTTTTTATCATTACAGTTCCCATGCGGCTTGAGGGTATGATCATTGGCTCGATTATGCCGCTTGTACCCGGGGTTGCATTTACAAATGCAATAAGGGATATTGCAGACAGTGATTTCCTTTCGGGAACAGTCCGCATGATTGACGCTCTGCTGGTTTTCGTTTATATTGCTATTGGCGTCGGTGCGGTACTGGGAGTCTATAATGGAATGATTGGAGGACTGGCAATATGATAAACAATATATTTACGAATATCCTATGTCCTTTCTTTGGAACGATTGGATTTTCTGTTTTGTTTAATGTCCCGAAAAGATTTTATTTGAGCTGTGGAATTACCGGAACTCTTGGGTGGATTATTTATTGTCTGACAGTGGACGCTACTTCACCTGCGATTGCTTCGTTTCTGGGAACTTTAGGGGCAGTATTACTGGCCAGAATGCTGACAGTTTATATGAAATGTCCGATTACAATCTTTCTCATTTCCGGAATATTTCCCCTGGTACCGGGAGCAGGTGTGTACTTTACAGCATATTATCTGGTGACAGATCAGCTTGCACTGGCGGCGCAGCAGGGAATGAGCGCAGTGAAAATTGCCTTTGGTATTGTGTTGGGAATAGTTTTTATTGTAGCTATACCGAGGGAAGTATTTAACCCTGCCTATTGGAAACAGAGGAAGAGCCGAAAGACTTGATTGTACGGATAGAATTTGTTAAAATAAAAATAATGACAAAATATGCAGAAGAGATTCTGAAGAGAAATGGAGACATAACAATGAGTAAAGTAAGAACAAGATTTGCACCGAGTCCTACCGGACGTATGCATGTAGGAAATTTAAGAACAGCGCTTTATGCTTATCTGATTGCAAAGCATGAAGGTGGAGATTTCATGCTTCGTATTGAGGACACGGACCAGGAACGGTTTGTGGATGGAGCGCTTGAGATTATTTACCGTACTCTTGAGAAGACCGGATTGGTGCATGATGAGGGACCGGATAAAGACGGAGGCGTAGGTCCTTATGTACAGAGTGAGAGAAATGCTACAGGTCTGTATTTAAAATATGCGAAACAGCTGGTGGAACAGGGAGATGCATATTACTGTTTCTGTGATAAAGAAAGGCTGGAATCATTAAGAAGCAAGGTGTCTTCGGATGGGGGTACCGAGATTGTTGTTTATGATAAGCATTGCCTGCATTTAAGCAAGGAGGAAGTGGAGGCTAATCTTGCTGCCGGCAAGCCATATGTTATCAGAATTAATATGCCGACAGAGGGTACCACTACTTTTAAAGACGATATTTATGGAGATATTACCGTTCCAAATGAGGAACTGGATGATATGATCCTGATTAAATCCGACGGTTATCCGACATACAATTTTGCCAATGTTATCGATGACCATCTGATGGGAATCACCCATGTAGTTCGTGGAAATGAATACCTTTCCTCTGCGCCGAAGTACAATCGTCTGTATGAAGCTTTCGGATGGGAAGTACCGGTATATGTACACTGTCCATTGATTACTGATGAAAATCATAAAAAGCTCAGCAAGCGCTGCGGTCACTCCTCTTATGAGGATTTACTGGATCAGGGATTTGTATCTGAGGCAATCGTCAATTATGTGGCACTTCTGGGATGGTGTCCTTCTGATAACAGAGAAATTTTCTCTCTGGAAGAACTGGTGGAAGCATTTGATTATCATCATATGAGTAAATCTCCTGCAGTATTTGATATGGTGAAGCTGAAATGGATGAACGGAGAATACCTGAAAGCCATGGACGATGAGCGTTTCTTTGAGATGGCAGAGCCATATATAAAAGAGGTAATTACAAAGGATTACGATCTTAGAAAAATTGCCGCTCTTGTGAAGACAAGAATTGAGATTTTCCCGGATATCAAAGATCAGATTGACTTCTTCGAGGAGGTTCCTGAGTATGATACAGCTCTTTATTGTCATAAGAAAATGAAGACAAACGAGGAGAATTCACTGGAAGTCCTGAAAGATGTTCTGCCGATACTGGAAGGACAGGATGATTTCAGCAACGATGCACTCTTTGAGACTCTGAAAGCTTATGCGGGAGAAAAGGGCTGCAAGATCGGATACGTAATGTGGCCGATTCGTACGGCGGTTTCCGGTAAACAGAATACACCGGGCGGAGCGACAGAGATTATGGAGGTTCTTGGAAAAGAGGAATCTGTAAGCCGTATCCGCGCAGGAATTGATTTATTAGAAAAGAGGTAGTTTATGCGTCTGAATGAGGCACAACGGGAGGCAGTTACCCATTTTGAGGGACCATGCATGGTTCTGGCGGGTCCGGGCTCCGGTAAGACTCTGACGATTACCAGAAGAATTGAATATTTGATAGAAAAATATAAAGTAAGGCCAGAAGAAATTCTGGTCATTACTTTTACCCGATATGCGGCAAATGAGATGAAGCTTCGCTTTCAGGCACTTATGGGGGGCAGGAGTGTTCCGGTGACTTTTGGAACATTTCATGGAATATATTATGGTATTTTAAAGTGGGCGTATGGATTTACGTCTGCCAACATTTTGTCTGAAGAGGAAAAAAGCCAGATGCTCCGGCAGATTCTTACATTGCCGGAGATTTCGACGGACGTAGAGATTGAAGATGAACAGGACTTTATCAAAGAAATTTCCAATGAAATCGGTAAGGTTAAGAATAACAGGATAGCAATAGAGCAATATCGCTCTCTGGAGCATGGAGCGATTTTTAATCGTATTTATAAAAAATATGAGGAACAGAGAAAATCATTAAGAAAAATAGATTTTGATGATATGATGGTACTCTGTTATCAGCTTTTTACAACCAGACCGGATATTTTACAAAAATGGCAGGAACGGTTCCGATATATTCTCGTGGACGAATTTCAGGATGTGAATCTTATGCAGTATGAGGTGCTCAGAATGCTTGCGGCACCGGAGAATAATCTGTTTATTGTAGGAGATGACGACCAGTCTATTTATCAGTTCCGTGGAGCAAAACCGGAAATTATGCTAGGATTCGAAAAGGACTATCCGGAAGTGAGAAAAATTCTACTGAATGTCAACTACCGTTCTTCGGCCAATATTCTGAAGGGCGCACTTCGGGTAATCGGACAGAATAAGGTTCGTTTCCCTAAGAAGATTCTTCCTTCCTGTGAAAAAGGAGCCTGCGTTCATATTCAGGAGTTGAAGGATGCTGCGGAGGAAAGTCACTATATTATTCAGAATATCAGGGAGTGCCAGAAAATGGGGATTTCTCTGAATCAGATCGCAGTTTTGTATCGCACGGGTATGGATGCAAGGGTATTGGCAGGAAAACTGATGGAATATCAGATACCATTTCAGATGAAAGAGCATATTACCAGTATTTATGAGCATTTTATTGGCAGACATATGAAGAGCTATCTGAGACTTGCAAGGGGTGAGCGGAGCAGAAGACTCTTTCTGGATGTCATGAATTGTCCGAAGCGATATCTCAGTAGAGACTGTCTGGAAAATCCGGAAGTATCTTTTGAAGAGATGTGCCGGTTCTACTGTGATAAAAAGTGGATGATTGACCGGATTGACCAGTTTGAATGGGATATTAAGATGATGGAAAGAAAGACTCCTTATGCTGCCATTCAATATGTGAGAAAGAGAATAGGTTATGACGAGTATCTGAAAGAATATGCAGCTTTTCGCAAAATTCCGCTGGAGGATCTGATGGACATCCTCTATGAGATTGAGGAGAGGGCAAAGGATTTCAAGACGATAGATGACTGGATTTCCTATACGGAAGAGTATACTGCGAATCTGAAGAAGCAGAATCAGAAAAAAAGTGACGGCGGTGACGGTGTGGAACTGATGACCATGCACAGTTCCAAGGGACTGGAATTTGATACTGTGTTTATCATAGAAAGCAATGAAGGTGTGATTCCATATAAAAAGGCAAAGTTGGATGAAGAGATTGAAGAGGAGCGTCGTATGTTTTATGTGGCAATGACCAGGGCGAAGAGAAAACTGATCATCAGTTATGTAAAAACAAAAAACGGGAAGGAACAATCCCCCTCCCGCTTTGTAGACGAATTACTCGTCCGCGTCTAAATCTTCAAAATCCTGTTCGTCCATCCACTCGTCAAATGCATCAGCAGCAGCTTCGTACTCATCATCATCTTCGATATTTTCAAGCTGCGGATCCTCCGGATTGGTGTCGATATATCGGTAAAGATAGACATCACCATCGGCGGATTCACCATTTTCATCTAACGGAAGAAGAGCAATATACTTCTTACCGGCGGCTTCGTAAATAGTAAGTACAGCGCACTCAACAACTTCGTCGTTATCCAGTGTCAGAGTTACGGTTACATCTTCCTGCTCTTCACAGTTGAAGTTTTCCTGTTCGCTCATAATCATTTCTCCTTTAACAATTTTTCTGATTTAACTGTATCAGAGGAGGTCTTAAAAAGCAAGGAGAAGTTATGAAAAATGTGATACTGGTCAAATCGCATAAAATGTAGTAAAATATTATCAGGTATGCATATGTTATGCAGGGAGGAAGGATTATGAAAAAGAAAGTAATAATAATGGCAGTTTCAATGCTGGTTATATGTTCTATGATATTATCCGGATGTAAAAAATCTGTAGGTACTCCGGAAGATAATGCTGTTAAAGAGGAAACAGAGGAAGAGAAAACAGAAGAAAAAATAGGATATAAGTTTGGATTTAGTGCGATTGATATGGAGAATCCTTATTTCATTACTCTGGAAAGTGCAATCAAAGAAGTACTTGAAAAAGATGGACATACATTGATTACGAAAGACCCGGGAAGTGATGCATCATTGCAGGCTACTCAGATCCATGAGATGATTGAAGAAGGAATAGATGCGATATTTATCAGTCCTGTTAACTGGGAAGAAATCACACCATCTCTCGAAGAACTCAAGGAAGCAGGCATACGGATTATCAATGTCGATACGCAGGTGAAAGAGATGGATTATGTGGACGCATATATTGGATCAGATAATAAGAGTGCCGGATATATCTGCGGGGAGGATCTTCTGACACGCTGTCCGGACGGAGGGAAAATTCTTATTCTGGAGTGCCCGACGCAAAATTCGATTAATGACAGAATCACCGGTTTTGAAGAAGCTATTTCCAAGGCCGAAAAAGGATTTGAAGTTGTGGCACGCACTGATACAAATGGTGAGTTTGAAAGGGCGCTTCAGGATGCAAAGGTACTATTGGGGGAACATCCGGAGATAACGGTCATTATGTGTGGTAACGATCAGATTGCGGTAGGGGCTAAGACGGCAGTCAATCTTCTGGATATGAAGAATGTGATTATTTATGGTGTGGATGGTTCGCCTGATATTAAAAAGGAACTGAAAAAACCGGACTGTCAGATTGCCGGAACAGCAGCGCAGTCGCCGATTAATATGGGTAAAACAGCAGCAAAAACAGCACTTGCGATTATGAATGATGATGAATATGAAAAAGAGACTTATGAAGAGGTATTCATGATCAATCAGGATAATGTAGATATGTATGGAGTTGACGGCTGGCAGTAAAAATAAAAATGGAGGGGCAGAATATGAAAAGAAAGAAGGGACAACCACTACCGTTAGGAGCATGGAAGCAAAATAACGGAATGAATTTTTCAATTGCAGTACCGGGGGGAAAGGATTGTCAGCTTCTCTTGTATAAAAAAGGCAGGAAAACCCCTTGTGTTGTTTATGAGATGCCGGAAGAAGATGCGGAAGGAGAAGTGCGTTTTCTGACGGTAGAAGGGATGGATCCAAAGCAGTATGAATATAATTTCAGAGTAGAGGATCAGATTATAGTTGATCCATTTGTAAGAAAAGTTTCGGGTCATGAAAAGTGGAATCATCCTGTTGATGTGGACAAGCATGAAGTAAGGGGAAGGATACCTGATACGGATTTTGACTGGGAGGGAGATCGCCCATTAAAACTTCCATGGCATCAGATTGTGGCTTACAGTCTTCATGTACGAGGATTTACCAGACATTCATCGTCCCGGGCAGAGTATAAGGGAACTTTTGCAGGAATTGTGGAAAAGATACCATATTTGAAAGAGCTTGGCATTAATCAGATTCACTGTATGCCGGTATATGAGTTTGAGGAATGTGGACAGAAGATTAATTACTGGGGATATGGACCTGCCAGTTATTTTGCACCAAAGAGTGCTTATGCATCGGGAAAGGATGCGGATATTGAATTAAAAGATATGATAAAGTCATGTCACAAAGCCGGAATAGAGGTCGTTTTTGAGATGCCTTTTGAGCGGGATGTTCCGGAAATGATGATGGTGGATTGTCTGCGTTATTATCGGTTGGAGTATCATGTGGATGGATTTATTCTGAATCCGGATGTAGCTCCTATGAGTATGCTTTTATCTGATCCTGTATTAAAAAGCGCCAGGATCCTGAAACATCAAAACGAATTTCGTAATGTAATGAGACGTTTCCTCAAAGGAGATGAGGGAATGGTGCCGGATGTAATGCATTGGCTGAAATATCGCGGAGATGGTACGATTTTCAATGATATTACCGGACAGAATGGATTTACCCTTCGTGATCTGGTGTCTTACAACGAGAAGCACAATGAGGCGAACGGTGAGAAAAACCGGGATGGAGAAGACTATAATTTTAGCTGGAACTGTGGAATGGAAGGGGAGAGTCGGAAAAAGGACATAAAAAAACTTCGCTCTTCACAGATGAAAAATGCCCTGTTCCTGTTGCTTTTGGCACAGGGAGTTCCATGTATTCTGGCAGGTGATGAGTTTGGTAATACGCAGAAAGGTAATAATAATGTGTATTGTCAGGATAACCTGACAGGATGGCTGGACTGGCGGTTGCTGGATAAAGAGAAGGAATTGTATGGATTCCTGAAGCAGTTGATCGTATTTCGAAAGAATCATCCGATATTCTGCCAGAAGCAGGAATTGACGGGAAAAGACAGAATTGGCTGTGGTATTCCGGACGTGTCCTACCATGGCAGAGAAGCATGGAAGACACCATCGGAGCGGTCCAGCAGACAACTTGGGGTGTTTTATTGTGGTAAATCCGCAGGGGATGAAGATACTTATGTGATTTATAATATGCACTGGCTGGAGCATGTATTTGCCCTTCCGTTTTTGGGCGGAGGAAGGAAGTGGTATCTGGTTGCTTCGACAGAGGAAGGTTTTTTAGAAGAGCCTTGTCTGGTTGAGAATCAGAGAGAGCTTGAGGTGAAAGACAGAACGATAGCAGTGCTGACAGGTAAAAAAGAGTTGGAGGCAGAAAATGAAGGCGTGGCGACACTTTTGCACGATTAATCATCATAAATACTTAGTTATGAAATCATGTTTCCGTGTGGGACTCTATAAACAAGGACTTCTGCATGACATGTCGAAATATAGTCCGACAGAATTTCTGGTGGGTTGCAGGTATTATCAGGGAAACAGAAGCCCGAATAATGCAGAGAGGGAGGATATTGGTTATTCTTCAGCATGGCTGCATCATAAGGGGCGCAACAAGCATCACTATGAATACTGGATTGATTATGGCCTTGGGCCGAATGAAGGAATTGTAGGAATGAAGATGCCCACTAAATATGTGGTGGAGATGTTCATGGATCGGGTAGCTGCTTCCAAGACCTATCAGAAGGAAAATTACAGAGACGATCATCCTTTGGAGTATTATGAGAAGGGGGCGGCTAAGCTTGGCCCTATGGTTCATAAAGATACAGCGGCTCTTCTGAGACATCTGCTGGAAATGCTGGCGGAAAAAGGAGAGGATGCTACATTTGAGTATATCCGGAAGGTTATATTGAAAAATGACAGGAAGATTTTCCGAAGGAGAAAATAAGGGGACGGTTCTATGTCCTGTCTGTCTGCTGACAAGGCAGGACATAGAACCGTCCCCTTCCTTTTCTTCCTTTTATTCAGGATAAATCAGACGTTCATCAGTAATATCTTCCAGTACTTCTCTGAGGAAGCGGGAGGCCAGATGTTTTGCCATGGGAAGGTTCATATCCAGATAATTTCCGCAGTCTTTCGCGCTGGCACCCGGCACCTCACCTTCAAACTCTGCGATAAAAGCAAACATCTCTTTCATAAGTGGAATGATTTCTCTGGATTCATAATTGCCGGATAAAAGCAGATAGAATCCTGTTCGGCATCCCATAGGTCCAAAATAGATGGTTTTATCACCAAATTCCTTATGGTTGCGAAGGAATGTAGCCCCCAGATGTTCGATGGTATGCACCTCTGCCGTGTTCATGACGGGTTCGTCATTGGGACTGGTCATGCGGATATCAAAGGTCGTGATGGGATGTCCTCCGGCATAATCTATGCGGGAAACATAGACACCGGGAATCAGTTTTAAATGGTCTATGGTAAAGCTGGTTATTTTTTCCATAATATAACTCCTTTATTATTTAAATTAGAAGGAACAGACCTTCTCAAATATTGTAACACTTTTTTGACAATATATCTATGAAAAATGGAAGAAGATGTGCTATACTATCATGGTACGTTGAGTGCAGATGGATAAACGGCACAAAGACGGGAGGTACATAAGACAATGAAATTATATATGGTACGGCATGGCGAGACCGACTGGAATAAAGAAAGGCGTATTCAGGGACAGGTAGATATTCCATTGAATGAATTTGGAAGACATCTGGCGAGAGAAACTGCGAAGGGGCTTAAGGATATTTCGTTTGATCTGTGTTTCACAAGTCCTCTTGGAAGGGCGAAGGAGACAGCCGGGATTATTCTTGAGGGAAGAGATGTTCCTGTGATAGAAGATGCGAGAATAGAGGAGATGGCATTTGGTGATTATGAAGGTAAATGCTGCTCGAAGGACGGGTGGAATCTTCCGGAGGAATTCAGAAGATTTTTTACGGATCCGGCTCATTATCTGACTCCACCGGGAGGAGAGAGCTTTTATGATGTAAAGAAGAGGACGGGAGAATTTCTGCAGGAATTATATCATAACCCTGATTATCAGGACAGTACGATATTAATTACCACTCACGGGGCAGCTCTGGCAGGTCTTCTTAACAATATAAAGAATCTGGATATTTCAGATTACTGGGGAATCGGAGTACATAAGAACTGTGCGGTAACAGAGGTTTCTATTACTTGCGGGCACCCGGTAATCTTGTCTGAGAATGTAGTGTATTATACGGATGAAGTGGCAGACTGGAAAGAATAACAGGCAGGTCATTCAATAAATATTGGAGGAAAATGAAATGATTGATGGAAAGAAAGTATTATTCAGCGGAATGCAGGCAACAGGTAATCTGACACTTGGTAATTACCTTGGAGCATTGAAGAACTGGGTGACATTAAGTGATGAATATGAATGCTTTTACAGTGTGGTAGATATGCATTCCATTACTGTGCGTCAGGATCCGGCTACACTGAGAAAACGTGCGAGAGCACTTCTTACATTATATATTGCAGCAGGACTTGATCCTAAGAAAAACTGTATTTATTATCAGTCACATGTATCCGGCCATGCGGAACTGGCATGGATTCTCAATTGCTTTACCTATATGGGAGAGCTGAACCGCATGACCCAGTTCAAGGATAAGGCTGCAAAACATGCCGATAATATTAATGCAGGTCTCTTTACCTATCCGGTTCTGATGGCTGCAGATATTCTGCTTTATCAGGCAGACGTGGTTCCGGTAGGAATCGACCAGATGCAGCATCTGGAACTGACCCGCGATATAGCAGAGCGCTTTAATAACATTTACGGTGATGTATTTACGATTCCTGAGGCATATATCGGAAAAGTGGGAGCGAAAATCATGAGCCTTCAGGATCCGACGAAGAAAATGTCCAAATCTGACGAGAATCCGAATGCAAGCATCTATCTGATGGATGATCCGGATACCATTATGCGCAAGTGCAAGCGTGCCGTTACAGATTCTGAGGCTCAGATTCTGTACCGCGATGAACAGCCGGGAGTAAAGAATCTGATCGATATTTACAGTGTATGTACCGGAAAGACACCGGATGAGGTTGTAAAGGAATTCGACGGAAAGGGATACGGAGAATTCAAGCTGGCAGTTGGAGAATCTGTCGTATCAGTACTTCGCCCACTGCAGGAAGAAGTGGCACGCCTGAATAAAGATAAGGCATATATTGATGGAATTATCAAGGAAAATGCAGAAAAAGCAGGATATTATGCGAATAAGACTCTGCGCAAGGTGCAGAAGAAGGTTGGATTCCCGGAAAAAATCCGTTAAAATCAGATAATATAAAACGGTACCTGTACTGAAAAATATCAGGATGGGTACCGTTTTTCTCATAGTTTCATTTATTCTGTTTTTTAGCCCTCCAGGATTTTTACGTAAAATCTCCTGCTTCTCGGGCCGTCGAATTCGCAGAAGTATAAATCCTGCCAGATGCCAAAGAGAATTTCTCCATTATGTATAATGATTGTCTGGGATGGTCCTACAAGTGTAGTCTTCATATGAGCATGGGAATTTCCTTCTGCATGACGATAATACTCTGCATGTGTAGGGAATACCTTTTCATATCCATACAGCATGTCCCTTACCACATCCGGGTCAGCATTTTCATTAATGGTAAATCCGGCTGTAGTATGAGGAGAAAATACAACCGCAATTCCTTCCTGCACACCGCTTTTCTTTATATCTTCCCGAATAAAGCTGGTAATCTTGGTCATCTGCTGTGGTCCTTTAGTGGAAAGGTGATGTTCATATACGTGCATAATTGTCCTCCTGTTTTTATTTTTCTAAATATCTCTGAAGCTCTCCGTACTGTTTTTTCATCAGGTTATATCCATGTTTATAAAAATTCATCAGATTATCATAATCTTTCTCGAGTCTGGAAACTGTCGGAACCAGTGGGCGGAGTACAAAAATCTTATTTTCCGCTTCGAGACGTTCCAGAATTTCCATAGTCCGATTGTAATTACGATTGCGACTTACAATACTTCTTACCAGATTCGGATATTTGGAATATGCCTTCTGATAAACCCGGACACTGGCCCTGGAAAGCTGTTTCTTGCGGTATCCGGGATTTCTGGTGAGTACCAGAATGACTTTTTTATTTCCCAGTTCAACGGCGCGGTGAATCGGAATGGAGTCGGCAAGACCGCCATCCAGATAAGGTACACCGTCAATATTGACGATTGGTGAAATCAGAGGCATACTGCTGGAGGCCCGGCACAGCTTCATCAGCCTGCTTCTGTCACCGTGTTCTGTCATGTATTCTGCTTTTCCAGTCTCACAGTTGGTGGTGACAATCTCACATTCCATCTCTGAAGCAAAATAAGTGTCATAATCAAATGGAAATAATTCATTTGGATATTTATCAAATACCATATCCATATCCAGAAGACTTTTCTCTTTTATAAATTTGGTAAATCCATAGTAGTAATTGTACTCTTTTTCTTTGTGGATCATGCAGTCCCTTGTTCTTCCCGGTTGTTTCGATACGTAATCCACTGCGTTGCAGCTTCCGGCAGATACACCAATCACACGTGAAGTGTAGAAATCCTGTTCCATCAGGTAATCCAGTACTCCTGAGGTAAATACTCCTCTGGTGGCTCCGCCTTCCAGTACCATCGTTGCTTTTTCCATAAATCTCTCCTCACTTTCATCCCTCATTATACGCCAGATGGCTTGCTATTTCCAATATTTTTTGTTAAGATAAGCTACGGCAAATATAGTTTATCAAAGAAGATGGAAAAATAAAGGAGAATCCTGTCGAATGATTAGTACAAATAATGTCACATTGCGTGTGGGCAAAAAAGCTTTATTTGAAGATGTAAATATTAAATTCACAGAAGGGAACTGCTACGGTCTCATTGGTGCCAACGGAGCCGGTAAATCTACATTTCTTAAGATATTATCCGGTCAGCTGGAGCCGACAAAAGGAGAGGTAATCATCACTCCGGGAGAGCGTCTCTCATTTTTGCAGCAGGACCACTTTAAGTATGATGAATTTCCTGTTTTAGATACGGTTATTATGGGAAATGCACGTCTTTATGAGATTATGAAGGAAAAAGAGGTCATCTATGCAAAAGAGGACTTTACCGACGAAGACGGAATGAAAGCCAGCGAGCTGGAGGCTGAATTTGCAACCATGAACGGGTGGGAGGCCGAATCTGATGCTGCTACTTTGCTGAATGGTCTGGGAATTGACAATGAGATGCACTATAAACTGGTGAAGGATTTAAACGGTCCGGAAAAGGTAAAAGTCCTCCTTGCGCAGGCACTGTTCGGCAATCCGGATATTCTGCTTCTGGATGAGCCTACCAACCATTTGGATCTGGATGCCATTGCATGGCTGGAAGAGTTCCTGATTAATTTTGACAATACGGTTATTGTAGTGTCTCATGACCGTTATTTTCTGAATAAGGTATGTACTCAGATCGCGGATATTGATTATGGCAAGATTAAGCTGTACGCCGGAAACTATGATTTCTGGTATGAGTCCAGTCAGCTGCTGATCCGCCAGATGAAAGAAGCGAATAAGAAAAAGGAAGAGAAGATTAAGGAATTACAGGAGTTTATCTCCAGGTTCAGTGCCAATGCTTCCAAATCCAAGCAGGCAACTTCCAGAAAGCGTGCGCTGGAGAAGATTCAGCTGGATGATATCCAGCCATCCAGCCGTAAATATCCATACATTGATTTCCGACCGGATCGTGAGATTGGAAATGAGGTTCTGACCGTGGAAGGGCTTAGTAAGACGATTGACGGTGAAAAAGTCCTGGATAACATTTCCTTTACATTGAACCGTGATGATAAAGTGGCATTTGTAGGAAGTAATGAACTTGCAAAGACGACTCTTTTCCAGATTCTCATGGGTGAGATGGAACCGGATGAGGGAACCTATAAATGGGGGGTTACTACATCTCAGGCTTATTTCCCGCTGGACAGCAGTGCTGAATTTGCTAACGACTATACTATCGTTGAGTGGCTGACCCAGTATTCAGAAATCAAAGATGTAACATATGTACGTGGATTCCTGGGAAGAATGCTTTTCTCCGGAGATGACGGTGTGAAGAGAATCAAGGTGTTATCCGGAGGAGAGAAGGTTCGCTGCATGCTTTCCAAAATGATGATCTCCGGTGCGAACGTGCTTCTTCTGGATGAGCCAACCAATCATCTGGATATGGAATCTATCACTGCATTGAATAATGGTATGATCAAATTCCCGGGAGTATTATTGTTCAGTTCCCGTGACCACCAGATCGTGCAGACTACGGCAAACCGTATCATGGAGATTGTTCCGGGTGGTAAGCTGATTGATAAGATTACAACTTATGATGAGTATCTGGAAAGCGATGAGATGGCAAGAAAGCGCCAGACATACACTGTACAGGCAGAGGCGGAAGATTAGAAAAGTTTTCAGAAAGGGGACGGTTCTCTGTCCTGCTTATTCTAGCAGGACAGAGAACCGTCCCTTTTCTGACGCTATTCATAGCGGACTTCCTGCAAATAAAGACCTTTTGGATCACAGGGTTCTCCCGGATCTTCTGTTCCTGCAAAGATTCCTTCAATATCTTCTTTTCTTCGTTTTCCCAGACCGATATCAATAAGCGTGCCGATAATAAGGCGCTGCATGTTATGCAGAAAATCATTGGCATGAATCGTTATCTGCATTTCTTCCATATCTCCGTAAATATCAATCTCATAGATTTCTTTTTCCGTAGATTTGTTCTGTTTTACCGTAGAAAAATTCTTAAAATCATGTTTACCGGTCAGAAGGATTGCAGCCTGCTTCATCGCTGCCTCGTCCGGACGACGGAAACAGTGGTAAGTGTGTCTGCGATCAAACACGCTTGGTACATCACTGACAGTCATTCGGTAGATGTAGATTTTGGACTTTGCATTTAACTGGGCATGAAAGCGCTCCGGCACTTCCTCTACGCTGGTGATGGCAATATCCATCGGAAGATAGCGGTTCAGATAGTGCTGGATATCCATCTCCGGGATATTGCTTAGAGTTTTAAAGTTGGCAACCTGTGCATAAGCATGTACACCTACTTCGGTGCGTGCCCCGCAGAACAGTTCAACATCTTCTCCGGTCATTTTGCGGATCACTTCCAGAATTTTATTGGAAATGGTATTGGAAGACTCATTTTTTCCCAGCCTTGTCCAGCCCTGGTAACGGCTTCCGTCATATTCTATTGTAAGTTTAATATTTCTCATAATGTAACACTCCTTTTTCTAAAAGCAGTTTTAGTATAGCAGATAATTTGGTATACTGTAAAGCATAGTGAGTAGAGATTGGAGGATAAAATTTAAATGAGAATAGAAAAGCGAAAAGTATCGGAATCTGTTACGGAAACGGTGCATATTGTAAGACCCAATCACCTGAATGCTGCAAGCCGTCTCTTTGGAGGTGTTTTGATGCAGTGGATGGATGAGATAGCGGCACTGACGGCAAAGCGCCACACCAGAACCAATGTAATCACTGCATCTGTGGACAATCTTCGTTTTTTAAAGGGAGCGTATCAGAATGATGTAATTGTTATTAAGGGACAGATGACTTATGTGGGAAATACTTCTATGGAAGTGAGGGTAGAGTCCTTTGTAGAGCGTCCTGACGGAGAGAGAACTCTGATCAATTGTGCCTATTTTACAATTGTCGCATTAGATGGCAATGACAAACCGACTCCGGTTCCTCAGCTGATTCTGGAGACAGAAGAAGAGAGGCAGGAATGGGAGAACGGAAAACGAAGAAGAGAAGTGCGTAAAATGCGTAGGGAAGAAGGGTTTTAGGCCCTTCTTCACCTTTTTTGACCACTTTTCCCCTGTTTCATATAAGTGGTCACCATATGGACCATATTGTCAATCTGTCTTTGCTCCTGAGGAGATTTTCCTTCTTTCAGGATTTCCAGAATCAGAGAAACTTCATCCGGAGTAAACTGGATACCTTTTTTATTGGCAGAGGTAATAAGAGCCATCATGACGGTTGCGAGAGAGTTTCCGCTCTTTCCGAGGGTCTGAGCAGCCGCTGTTTTGATTAACTCCAGTTTAATAGGATCCAGGTTCTGCATTTGTGGGTTGTTCATCCATTCGTTCATGTTCGTCACTCCTGTCTGCACAATCATTATTTCTTTCTTCGTTATTATTCTGAAAGAGATTCATCATCTCCATCATCTGAGACATATCACCCTGTCCGGCAAAGTTGGACAGATCCATACCAGAAAAATCCATTCCTTTCATCATTTCCATCATGTTCATGGCAGAAAGGATGGAGTCCATCATATTGGCATCAGATTCCTCCATATATGGGCGAAGATCTTCCAGAATGTCAGAAGGGGATATTTGGTGTTTCTCAAAAGGCATATCTTTTCCGGTTGAAGAACCATTTTGTGAAAAAAAGATGTGAATCGTGTTATTTAGTTCAGTGAACTTTATATAGAAAGCAAGCATACGCCTGAAAGCAGATGGAAGATAGGGAAGCATTAGTTTCATCATCTGTAATCCTGGTGTAGTTACCATGGAGTCAAAGGGAGTCATGGGAAGAGGGGGACGTCGTTCCATATAATTCCACCTGTAAGCAGCGTTGTAACTATATATATGAAGAAACTGAATTTGTTATGAAAGAATAAGGCGGGGAATGTGAAAATCCCCGCCTCCGCGAATCAGGCAGGCTGAAGCTGCCTGTCAGAAGATATTCAGTTACAGGTTCAGGCTGCAAGTCATTAGCATCCGCATCCACATCCACAGTCGTCATTGCCGAAGCCACCGCAGAAGATTAACAGGAGAATAATCCAGATACAGCTGTCATTACATCCACAGTCTCTGCGTCCGCATCCGCCATGGCCGAAGCCACCGCAACAGAATAATAAAATGATGATCCAGATACAGCTGTTATTTCCAAAGCCGCAACCACATCTGTTATTCCATCTGTTGTCGCAGTCACAGTCGCGTCCGCGTCCTCCGTAGTTTCCGTTGTCACATCCGCATCCGCAGTTTGTTGATAAATCGCTCATAAAATTGCCTCCAATAAAGTGTTTTGTTTTACAGTACATAGTATGCAGGAGAAAGAAGTGTGTGAAAAAAATAAAGGTGTAAAGAAAAAACACTTGACACCCATTCTTTTTTGGTATATGATGACACAGGTGAGAAATGATGAATGAAATTTTGGAACAGGCTTTGTTGTATGATTTCTACGGAGAACTGCTGACGAGCCATCAGAAAGAGATATATGAACAGTTCATTCTGGAGGATTTGTCTCTGGGTGAGATCGCCGGGGATGCGGGAATCAGCAGGCAGGGAGTACATGATTTGATCAAAAGATGCAACCGTACACTTCAGGGATATGAGGATAAGCTGCATCTGGTTGAAAAGTTTCTCGCAATTAAGGGAAAGCTTCATGATATTAATCGAATTCTGGATGAGTATGAAGCTGCCGGAGATAACGCCGGTAAGCTGGTAGCTGATATCCGGAAAATATCAGATGAAATTATAGAGGAGTTATAGAATGGCTTTTGACAGTTTGACAGAAAAGCTTCAGAACATTTTTAAAAATCTGAGAAGTAAGGGACGTCTGACCGAGGAAGATGTAAAAGAAGCTCTGAAAGAGGTTAAGAGAGCACTTCTCGCAGCGGATGTTAACTTTAAGATTGTTAAAGACTTCATTAAGAATGTCCAGGAGCGTGCCATCGGACAGGACGTGATGAATGGTCTGAATCCGGGTCAGATGGTAATCAAGATTGTAAACGAAGAGCTTGTGAAGCTGATGGGCTCTGAGACAACGGAGATTAAGCTCCAGCCCGGAAGTGCCATAACCGTAATCATGATGGCAGGTCTTCAGGGTGCTGGTAAGACAACTACCACCGCAAAACTGGCGGGTAAATATAAACTAAAAGGGAAAAAACCACTTCTGGTTGCATGTGACGTTTACCGTCCGGCGGCAATCAAACAGCTCCAGGTCAATGGTGAGAAGCAGGGAGTGGAAGTGTTTTCCATGGGTGACAGCCATAAGCCGGCAAATATTGCCAGGGCAGCATTGGAGCATGCCCAGAAGAACGGCAATAATCTGGTGATTCTGGATACGGCCGGACGTCTTCATATTGATGAGGATATGATGGGAGAGCTTCAGGAGATTAAAGAGGCTGTAACTGTTCATCAGACCATACTGGTCATTGATGCCATGACAGGACAGGATGCTGTCAATGTTGCGGCAGAGTTCAATGAGAAGGTTGGGATTGATGGAGTCATCGTCACCAAGCTTGACGGTGACACCAGAGGTGGTGCGGCGCTGTCAGTAAAAGCAGTGACTGGAAAACCGATTCTCTATGTTGGTATGGGAGAGAAGCTCTCGGATTTGGAACAGTTCCATCCGGATCGTATGGCATCCCGTATCCTGGGTATGGGAGATGTGTTGTCTCTCATTGAGAAGGCAGAAGCTGAGATCGATGAGGAAAAGGCAAAGAAGATGAGCCAGAAGTTAAAAAAGGCTCAGTTCGATTTTGAGGATTTCCTGGAAAGTACACAGCAGATGAAGAATATGGGTGGTCTTTCCAGTATTATGAATATGCTTCCGGGCATGGGGGCCATGGGTGGTAAGAATCTGAAGATTGATGACGACCAGGCGGACCAGGCAGAGAAAAATATGGCGAGAATGGAAGCCATGATTTATTCGATGACACCGGAGGAGAGAAGAAATCCTGATTTATTAAATCCATCAAGAAAGCACAGGATTGCGAAAGGGGCAGGCGTTGATATCAGCGAGGTGAACCGTATGGTGAAGCAGTTCGAGAGCATGAAGAAGATGATGAAGATGATGGGTAAAGGTGGTAAAAAGGGAAAATTCAGATTACCTTTTTAACATAAATTATTAAAGGAAGAATAAACACGGAGGTGAAATAAAATGGCAGTAAAGATCAGATTAAAAAGAATGGGACAGAAGAAGGCTCCTTTCTATAGAATCGTTGTAGCTGATTCCCGTTCCCCAAGAGATGGAAAATTCATCGAGGAGATTGGAACTTATGATCCGAATCAGGATCCAAGCGTATTCTCAGTTGATGAGGAAGCAGCTAAGAAATGGTTAAGCAATGGTGCACAGCCTACAGAAGTTGTTGGCAAGATTTTTAAGGCAGCTGGCATTGAAAAATAATTTTGCGCCGGGAGGTGTGCATGATGAAAGATTTAGTCGAAGTCATTGCGAAAGCATTGGTAGATGATCCGGACAGCGTTGTAGTTACTGAGAGACAGGAAGGCCGCACAACTGTTGTGGAAGTGAAGGTGGCTGAATCCGATATGGGTAAGGTAATCGGCAAACAGGGCCGCATTGCAAAAGCCATCCGTTCTGTTGTAAAAGCTGCAGCTGCGAAGGAAGATAAAAAGGTGGTAGTTGATATCGCCGGTTAATTGCTGAAAAATGGGAGTTGTTGTAAGCAGATATGCTTCAGCAACTTTTGTTTTTTATCCTGAAAGGGTAGAGCCTCCGGCGGATTTTTAAAAATAAGGAGATAATGCATAAATGGAAGACAGACTGCAGGTAGGGGTAATTTCCTCTACACATGGTGTCCGTGGGGAAGTAAAGGTATTTCCTACAACGGATGATGCAACCCGTTTTAAAAAGCTGAAACAGGTATATCTGGATACAGGAAAAGAACAGATGCTCCTTGAGATTCAGGGGGTTAAATTTTTTAAACAGTTTGTAATCCTGAAATTCAAAGGGATTGATAATATAAATGATATTGAAAAGTATAAAGGAAGAAGCCTGTTCGTGGAACGAAAGGATGCAGTTCCTCTTGAAGAGGATGAGTATTACATTGCGGATATGCTTGGTATGAGTGTTTATACCGAGGATGGAGCAAGATTTGGAACGCTTAAGGATGTAATGGAAACGGGAGCGAATGACGTCTATATCATTGATTCAGATGACCATGGAGAGATTCTTGTGCCGGCAATTAAGCAGTGTATTCTGTCGGTGGATGTGGAGGCTGACCGGATGGTTATTCATCTGATGGATGGGCTGATATAAGTTCAAACCGGCAAAGTGTTTGAAAAGGAAAGATATAGGAGAAGAACAGAGATGAATTTTCATATTATGACACTGTTTCCGGAAATGGTGATGCAGGGGCTTAAGACCAGTATTACAGGAAGAGCAATCGAAAAAGGATTACTGTCTATCGAGGCGGTCAATATCAGGGATTATGCTTTTAACAAACATCAGAGTGTAGATGATTATCCTTACGGCGGGGGTGCGGGAATGCTGATGCAGGCAGAACCTGTATTTCTTACATGGAAAGCGATTCAGGAACAGATCGAGGAACGCCGGATGGAAGAACGGGAAGCTTCCGGAGAAAATGATGAAAGACAGAGCAGGAAAACAAGAGTGGTTTATCTGTCTCCGCAGGGAAAGACCTTCAATCAGGCTATGGCGGAAGAATTTGCGCAGGAGGAGGATCTGATTCTTCTGTGCGGTCATTACGAAGGAATCGATGAGCGCGTCCTGGAAGAAATCGTGACGGATTATGTGTCCATCGGCGATTACGTTCTGACCGGTGGAGAGCTTCCTGCCATGGTTATGGTAGATGCGATTTCCAGACTCGTGCCGGGAGTACTTCATAATGATGTATCGGCAGAGTTTGAAAGCTTTCAGGATAATCTATTGGAATATCCCCAGTATTCCAGACCTGAGATTTGGCATGATAAGCAGGTTCCACCGGTGCTGATGTCCGGTCATCATGCGAACATTGAGAAATGGAGAAGGGAGCAGTCGATTATCAGAACTGCGAAAAACCGCCCGGATCTTCTTGATGGAGCTAATCTTTCTCCAAAGGAAAAGGAACTTGCGAGATCCTGTATGGAGGAATGTGTCAAAACTGATAATAAAGCTGATATAGAATAAATAAAATGCTTGCAAATCAGCAAACACTATGGTAGAATATGATGTGTTGTGAAGAAAAAGAGATGGTCCTCTGGTACAGAAGAATGTATTAAGAACGTCCGAATTATAAGGAGGAACACAATGAACGATATTATTAAGAGTATTGAAGCTGAACAGCTCAAAGAGAATGTGCCACAGTTTAATGTTGGCGATACTGTAAAAGTATATGGAAAGATCAAAGAGGGTAACCGCGAGAGAATTCAGGTTTTTGAAGGTACCGTTCTTAAGAAACAGGGTGGAAGCACAAGAGCTACATTTACAGTAAGAAAGAGTTCTAACGGTGTAGGTGTTGAGAAGACATGGCCGTTACACTCACCAAACGTTGAAAAAGTTGAGGTTGTACGTAAAGGTAAAGTAAGAAGAGCAAAACTGAACTACTTAAGACAGCGTGTTGGTAAAGCAGCAAAAGTAAAAGAATTAGTAAAATAGTAAGAGTGAGGAAGGGACAAATACATAAAGTACTTGTCCCTTTTGTTGATTTAAGGTAAGCTATATGAAGAAAGCATTTTTCAAAAAGAAAAGAAATACACGTAAGTCAGGCGTGGCGAAAGTCCCCAAAAAAAAGAAGAAGGTATTCCGATGGCCCATGCTTACATCTGCTGCAACCTGGCTTCTTAAGATTGCAATCGTATGCCTTTTTGCGTTTGTGTTCGTGTGGTATTTTGGACAGAAAGTCAGCACTGTAGGAGATTCTATGAATCCTGTCCTTTATAATGGTGATGTGACACTGGTGAACCGCATTATTTACAATGCGAGTGCGCCGAAACGCGGTGATATTATCGTGTTTAAACCAAAGGGAAATGAAAATTCCCATTATTACATTAAGAGAATTATTGGTCTGCCGGGGGAAACCGTGGAGTTCCTCGAGGGAGAAATTTACATAAACGGAGAAAAACTGACAGAGGATTACGCAACTACTGAGATAAAGGATGTAGGAATTGTGAAAGAAAAGATGGAATTGTCAGGTGATGAATATTTTGTGTTGGGAGATAACAGGGCAAACAGTGAAGACAGCCGTATGGCGGATGTGGGCAATGTAAAACGTTCATACATCTATGGAAAAGTCTGGTTTGTTCTCTCTCCTCAGAAGCATTTTGGATTGATAAAAGATTAGAGTTTTAAAGGAGAAGTATATGCATTTTCAGTGGTATCCTGGTCATATGACAAAGGCGAAGCGTATGATGCAGGAAAATATAAAATTAATTGACCTTGTGATTGAGCTTGTAGATGCCCGTATTCCCATGAGCAGCAGGAATCCGGATATTGATGAGCTGGGCCGCAATAAATCCAGGCTTATTCTTTTGAATAAGGCAGATCTGGCAGAAGATAAATGGAACGATGAGTGGATTGCATATTTTAAGGAAAAAGGATTTTCCTGTGTAAAGGTTAATTCAAAAAAAGGCGGCGGGGTGAAATCTATTCAGTCTGTTATCCAGGAAGCCTGCAAAGAGAAGATGGAGAGAGACCGCAAGAGAGGAATTCTGAATCGTCCGGTGCGCGCCATGGTTGTAGGAATACCTAATGTAGGCAAATCCACATTTATTAATGCACTTGCGGGGAAGGCCTGTGCAAAGACAGGAAATAAACCCGGAGTCACAAAAGGGAAACAGTGGATCCGTCTGAATAAAAATGTGGAACTTCTGGATACACCGGGAATTCTCTGGCCCAAGTTTGAGGATCAGAGCGTGGGACTGAAACTGGCTTTTATAGGTTCCATTAAGGATGAGATTCTGAATGTGGAAGAGCTTGCGGCGGATTTTATCACATTTGCAAAAAACAGTTATCCTGGGGTTCTGGCAGATAAATACGATATAGAAGAAGCAGGTGATTCCTATGAATGCCTGAAGGCAATTGCAGAAAGCCGCCATTGCCTGGTGAGAGGAAATGAACTGGATACAGAGAAAGCTGCAGCGCTTCTGCTGGATGATTTCCGGAACGGAAGACTTGGAAGGCTGACGCTTGAATATCCGGAAAAATAGAAAGGGGCTGAGTATATGACAAGACATTCAGATGAAAAAGAACCAGGAGTGTTTCGCGAACTGATGGGGTGGCTGGTGTATATTGTTATTATCGTTGGTCTGACTTACCTGATTGTTACTTATGTGGGACAGAGAACCAGTGTGAGCGGTCATTCCATGGAGCCGACACTGAGTCATGGTGACAACCTGATCGTGGACAAGATTACCTATCGTTTTAAGGATCCGGAACGATTTGATATTATCGTATTTCCTTATCGATATGAAGAAAATACATTTTATATTAAGAGAATTATCGGGCTTCCGGGAGAGACGGTTCAGGTAATAGGCGGATATGTATATATCAATGGGCAGTTGTTGGAGAGTGATATCTATGGGGCGGAAGTGATGGATTCGCCGGGAATTGCGGCAGAGCCAATTACCCTTGGAGAAAATGAATACTTTGTACTGGGTGATAACCGGAATCACAGCGCGGACAGCAGAGAAGCAAGCGTTGGTGTTTTGCAGAGAGATGAGCTTCTCGGACGGGCATGGGTTCGGATTTTTCCTATAGATAAAATAGGAGTGATAAAACATGAGTAAAGAAAAGAAACAGATGACTCCGCTTATGGAGACGCTTGATATTGCCTGGCCGGCAGTATTGGAAAGTGTATTTGTAGCATTGGTTGGAATGGTGGATACCAAAATGCTTTCCCCATTGGGACAGTATGCTGTCTCAGCAGCAGGAATCACAGGACAGCCTAAATATTTTGTATTGGTGATGTTTTTTGCTGTTAATATTGCTATTTCAGCACTGATTGCCAGAAGAAAAGGAGCCGGTTTAAGAAAAGAAGCAAATGCCTTGTTTTCTGCGGGATTACATTATATTATTATAGCAGGAGTTATTTTGAGTATTCTGTGCGTGATATTTGCAAGACCAATTATGATCATCTGTGGCAGTCAGGCAGATACTACAGAACCGGCAGTTGTATACTTCCGCATCATTATGGGAGGTATGCTTTTTAATACGGTGTCTCTGTATATTAATGCAGCACAGAGAGGAAGCGGTAATACCAAAATATCCATGTACACCAATATTACTTCAAACCTGGTAAACATCTTTTTTAACTATCTTTTGATTCAGGGACACTGGGGATTTCCGGCACTGGGAGTGGCCGGTGCTGCGATTGCAACTGTGATCGGAACGGTCATTGCCTGTATCATGAGTATTCTGTCACTGTTCAGAAAAGACAGTTATATCAGTGTTTCCTACATAAAGAGTGAAAAGGTTAAACCTACATCTGTGGCAGTGAAAGACCTTTCCAATGTGGGAGGAAATATTCTGTGTGAGCTTCTGCTTACCAGAGTGGGATTCATGATAACGGGTATGATGACAGCCAGACTTGGAACGAATCCATTTGCAGCCCATCAGGTTGGTATGAATTTCATGAACCTTGGATTTGCATTTGGAGATGGTATGCAGATTGCGGCTGTTGCACTGATTGGCAGAAGTCTTGGAGAAAAAGATGTGAATAAAGCTAAGATGTTTGGTAAGACCACGCAGAAGATAGGATTTGTCATGTCGATTACCACATCAGTGATCATGCTCTTATTTGGAAAACAGATATTCACCATGTTCTTCCCTCAGGAAGAGATGGTTGAAATGGGAGTGATCATCTTCCGGTTTATTGCGCTTATCATGCCAATACAGATCTGCAAGATTATCTTTAACGGAATCCTGCGCGGAGCCGGAGATGTAAGGTATACACTTGTTGCATCCGCAATCGGTATTACCCTTGTACAGCCAATATTGACTTATTTGTTTATGTGGCCACTGCATATGGGAATTACCGGTGTATGGTGCAGTATCTTTTTAACACAGTTTGTCCAGCTGCTACTGTTCGGAGCAAGATATTTTTCGGGAAAATGGACGCAGAAGAAGATATAAACAGCAGGAGAACGTCATTTTAAACATAGGAGAAAGAAAATGAAAAAGAAAGAAAAAAACATTATGCTGGTATCTCTTGGAAATGCGAATGCTTCCAATGAGCATTTATATTTCTGCCATGAAGAAGGCGGTGTTACCAGATATTGTGACGGAATGATTCAGGCAGAAGCAGGTGCAAAGTATATCCTGTCAAAGGAACACATTGATGAGATGATAGTCATCGGTTCCGGTGCAACCTACGATGAAGAGGATGTGCAGAGAAAGATGCCTTTGGGGGAAGGAATTGATTTCTACATGGCTGATCCCAAGCAGCTTTCTGAGTATGGACTGTTCCGTTATCGTATGGCAGAGTATCTGGAAAGCATTGATCTGGAGGAGTATGAAAGTCTGGAAGATATATCTGAGGAAGATAAAGCAGAAGCTATTGAGATATATAATCGGTTTCATGCGGAATTCGGGAAAAATACAGGAAGAAGAAGAACCGATATGCTGTTCCATCGTTTACAGAACGATCCGGAAAGCTATGAAGAGCTGTGCAGCAGAATAACGGAGAAAAAGGAAGAACTGATTCCGTGGATGAAGCGTTATATTTATTCCAAAATGAGCGATTCGTTTAAGTTTCGTGCCCTGGAATCAAATGAGAACCTTCAGATTTCTTTTATTCCTACACAGAAGAAAAATGACGGTACCGTAGATATTCAGAATATGATTCAGATCATTCATGCACTGCTTGGGTCAGAAGATGAGATTATTAATCTGTACATAGATACACAGGGACTGGACCGTTCTAATGATGCCACTATGGTTGTCATATTGTCAATTTTGAATAATGAGTGGAACAAGAGAATACGTATTCGTCAGATTCTGACTACAGAATACATTCCTTCCCGGCTTGCTGGTATTATATCGAATGATATCAGACAGTATGAGATTAATAACCTCCTTGCGGGAATGAATGCCTTTATTCAGTATGGTAAGGTTGGTATGATCCGTCAGTTCTGGGAGGATCGTGATATTGAAAATCCTCATGTTGAAAAACTGATAAGAGCTATGGGTTATATTGACGATGGTATTTCTCTTTGTAATCTTACAGATCTGGAATATGGAATTCAGGAACTTCGGAAGGTATTTGCTGATCCGAATAAATCTTATGGCGACGATATGGACAGCAGTATTCTTGCGATTATGGAGGAAGGAATCAGCCGTGATTACGGAAGTCTGCTGGAGGATGACGGAACCGGTGAAATCGATGTTCTGGAGCTGATTAAGTGGGCTTACCGCAAGAAATTTTATCAGCAGACTCTCACGATGATTGAGTCACGTATACCAACAGATTTTGTAAAACGAGGAGTCCTGTTCTATGCCAGCAATGCAGAGGAAAAGGATGCGATGATGAAGGCGTTTGCCAACGAGTACTGGAGAACTCAGCCAAAGGATCGTTATAAATTCAGAGATCTTAATCATTTCTTTATTAAGTTTTATGGCAGATTTCTGATGAATTACAGACAGTCTTCTACAAAGGTATTGCAGGATTATGCGCAGCTTAGAGTTGGACAGCTTGATAAACCGCATCCGAAGCTTGTAAAGGCATGTTCTCTGGTAGAAGATAAGGCGGCTCTGGAAGAGCTGTTATTCTCATACTATTACATCGGAGATGTAAGAAATAAGGTGAGCCATGGATTGTCAGGAGAGAAGAAATATCCGGGTCAGAGAATGCTTGAAAAAGAAAATGAGAACGTTGCTCTGCTGAATAAAGCGATTGAATATTTTATCCAGCAGTATGATATTGTCAGAAAAATGATTGATGGAAAAGAATTCACCAATTTAATTATTACGGAAGCAGAGCTGGATAAGTATGCTTATGCTAACAGGCAGAATAATTTCAGGCATGGTCACGGAAAAGGAAGAGGACGGGATAACAGAAAGAATCAGGAAGGAAAGGATGCTTCTGGTAACCAGGATACTTCAGAAAATCAGGACGCTTCAGGGAGGAGTGCCAGTTCTGATAATCAAAAGACCGATGAGAAGAAGGAGATTTCCGAAAAGTAGACGGTTGATAAGGATCGGATGTCCATGTAACGGAAGGAAGGTCCAGAAAACAGGTAGCGGATGCAGGCAGAAGAATGAATAAACGGGAAGAAGAAAAGCAGAGAAAAAAGCAGGAGAAGCTGGAAAAAGAGCTGTTAAGACTTGCAGGTATGAGTGCCTATGAGGAGAAATACCGGGAATACGGAGTTGTGTGTGGAATTGACGAGGTTGGAAGAGGACCTTTTGCCGGTCCGGTAGTGGCCGGCGCAGTTATTCTTCCGGAGGACAGTCAGATTTTGTATCTGAACGATTCCAAAAAGATTTCTGAGAAGAAACGGGAAGTACTCTATGACGAGATTATGGAGAAAGCGATCGCAACCGGAATCGGGATGGTCAGCCCGCAGAGAATTGACGAAATCAATATTCTTCAGGCAACCTACGAGGCTATGCGGATGGCTATTTCAAATCTTAGCATAAAGCCGGATATCCTTCTTAATGATGCGGTGACAATTCCTGATGTAGAGATTGTTCAGGTTCCGATTATTAAAGGTGATGCCAAGAGCGTATCCATAGCTGCGGCAAGTATTATTGCCAAAGTGACAAGGGATCGTCTGATGGTTGAGTACGATGAAGTACTGCCGGGATATGGATTCGCAAGCAATAAAGGATATGGAACCAGAGAGCATATTGAGGCGTTGAAGGAGCTTGGGCCGACGCCGATTCACCGTATGAGTTTTATACATAAGTATGTATGATACCAGGGTCAAAAGGTCTAAGCCTACATGAGCTTGCTCATAATTAGGGGACAGGATAAAGGGGATAGTAATTGGAGAATAAAAGAAGTACAGGCGGACGTTATGAACAAATGGCAGGTAATTATCTTGAGAAGAAAGGGTATCAGATTCTTGAGTATAATTACCGGTGCCGTTTTGGTGAGATAGACATCATAGCAAAAGATGGAAGTTATCTGGTGTTCTGCGAAGTGAAGTATCGAAGCAGCTTATGCAAGGGAGATCCGCTGGAAGCGGTGGATAGAAAAAAACAGCAGGTATTATCGAAATGTGCTCTGTATTATGTCACAAAGCAGGGATTATTTGATGATCCCTGCCGTTTTGATGTTGTGGGAATCAGTGGGAAAGCCGGAGAAGAGAGCATTAAACTGGTTCAAAATGCTTTTGATTATATCGGATAATTAATGACAGGAGGATACGCATGAATCTTGGATTGAAGTATAAAAATCAGGAACATATTTTTGAGGAATGTGTGGTAAACGGTGTTCCTTTTTTAAAATACCCATTGTTAGAGAAAACAGGAGTTGTTAATCACGGGTTTTCTACCCGTCTTGGAGGTGTCAGCAAGGGGTACTGTTCCTCAATGAATATCAGCATTCACAGGGGAGATGATCCGGAAGCAGTGGATGAGAACAGAAGGCGGATTGCAGCGGCAATTGGTGTGAAGCCGGAAAACATGGTTTACACCCAACAGACCCATACTACGAATGTGTCAGTAGTGACAGAGGCAGACAGAGGGAAAAGCCTTCCGGAAACGGATGGAATGATAACAAATGTGCCGGAAGTGTGTCTGGTTACCTTTTATGCAGACTGTGTTCCTCTCTACTTTGTAGATCCGGTAAAAAAGGCAATAGGGCTCAGCCATTCCGGATGGAGAGGAACCGTTCACAAAATGGCAAATGTGACCATTGAAAGGATGCAGAAGGAATATGGGTGCAGGCCGGAGGATATTCGTGCGGCAGTAGGACCTTCTATCTGCCAGGAGTGCTATGAAGTCAGCGAAGACGTCATAGATGAATTCCGAAAGAATTACAGAGAAGAATACTGGAAAGACTTGTTTTATCAGAAAGAGAACGGAAAATATCAGTTGAATCTCTGGAAAGCAAATGAATACAATTTTCTGGATGCGGGAATCCTACCGGAACATATGGCAATCAGTAATGTATGTACCTGCTGTAATCCGGAAATCTTATTCTCTCATCGGGTGACCGGATGGGAGAGAGGAAACTTGAGCGCATTCCTTTCGCTGAAAAAACAGCTGTAGAACAGGAGGAATTTGATGGATACGACAGAAATGACAGAAGCAACGCAGGAAACTGTACAGGAGATCAATGCTTTTATGCAGCAAATTCAGAATAGTAAGGAATCACTGATTACTTTCGGATTTAAGGTTATATTAGCAATTATTATTTTTCTGATTGGCCGTTTCTTAATTAAATGGACAAGGAAACTGGTGAGAACAGCGCTGAATCGTTCCAGTGTAGATACGGGTGCAGCCCAGTTTATAGATTCTTTTTTGAAATTCAGTATGTATGCTATTCTGATCTTCACGATTGCAACAAAATTTGGTGTGGATACGGCATCTGTGGCGGCTTTGATTGCTTCTGCAGGTGTGGCTGTAGGTCTGGCACTGCAGGGGAGCCTTTCCAATTTTGCAGGCGGTATGCTGATTCTGCTGTTGAAGCCGTTTGTAGTGGGTGATTATATTATAGAAGATAATCACAAAAATGAAGGAACAGTCAAAGAGATTCAGATGTTTTATACAAAGCTTACAACCATAGATAACAAAACAATCATCATTCCCAATGCGATGCTTACCAATAACAGTCTGACCAATGTCACAGCGAAGGATGAGCGGAGAGTGGATCTGAAAATATCCATTTCGTACGATTCAGATCTGAGAAAAGCAAAGCAGGTGATCCGTCATGTGCTTGATGAAGAACCTAGAATTAATACGGAGGATGAGGTGCTGATTTTTGTGGACGACCTGGCGGACAGCGCGGTTGTGATAGGGGTTCGCGCCTGGGTGAAGACGGAAGATTACTGGGAAACCAGATGGCAGCTTCTGGAGGATATTAAGCTTGCGCTGAATGATGAAGATATTGAGATTCCGTATCCACAGCTTACGGTGCATACGAAGAATGCTTATAGATAAATTGAATAAATAAAGATATTTATCAAAAATAGTGATTAGACAAAGGTGAAAAGAAGAGATACAATAAGGCTGTTACACTTAAACGGGTATTCAAGGAGGAAAACATGAGAAAAAGAATTTTAAGTGTGCTGTTAGCTGGGGCTATGGTATTAAGTATGGCAGCATGCGGCTCAAAAGAGGAGGCACAGCCTGAAGAGGCAACGGAAGCAACAGAAGAAACAAAAGAAGAAACGGAAGAAGCAAAAGAAATCACCGTAGTTGCAACAGGATCATTTTATCCAATTTCATACACTGATGATAATGGGGATTTAACAGGGTTTGAAGTTGAGGCGATTAAAGAAGTTGCAAAGAGAGCTGGGCTTACAATTAAATGGGAACTGTCTGATGATTATACAGCAATGTTTGGTGGAATAGACAGTGGTATCTATGATACAATTGTTGGTCAGATTTCTGTAACACCGGAACGTGAAAAGACATATACATTTACAGACATTTACGCAGAGAATGCGATTAGAATGTGTGTTCGTTCAGATGATGCTGCTGAATCAGTAGACGATCTTCAGGGAAGAAAAGTATGTATCCAGTTTGGAACAGTTCTTCAGGATTTCTTTGATGCATACAATGCTGATCTTGCAGATGATAAAAAGATTGAATGTGTGGAAACTACCGGAAGCCCATATGAGGAATTAGAAGTAGGACATTTTGACGCATTTCCAATTACCGAATTATCATTTGACTCTGTAATGGAAAAAGGTGAATATGATTTTAAATTGATTGGTGATCCGATCATTATTGATTATCAGGCATGGCCATTTGCGAAAGATGCAGATCCGGAAATCATTGAAGCATTCAATACAGCTATTAAAGAAATGCAGAAAGACGGAACGCTTAGTGATCTTTCAAATAAGTTCTATGGACGTGATGTAACACAGGTTTCTGCTGAATAGGTGGTTAAGAAGGTAGTCTTTATGGCTACCTTTATTTATATTTAAAGGAGATAATTATGAGATTTGATGTTTCTTTTTTCATTTCCTGTTTTCCTAAACTGGTAAAAAAGATTCCATATACTTTATATTTGGGGATAATAGCATTTTTGATAGCCTTTGTTTTGGGAATGATACTGGAGATTTGTTATACGTCTAAAAACAAAATAATAAAGAACTTAGCCGGTATTTATATTTCTTATTTTCGGTCAACACCTTATATTACACAATTGTTTATTTTTTATTTTGGTATGCCACAGTTGATTGACTGTATGAAAGGCATACCTGCGAGCGTATCGTTAGTAATTACAATTGCTATGAATTCGTCTGCATTTATAGCAGAGACGATTAGAGGAGGCTTACTGTCTGTGGATAAGGGGCAGAAGGAAGCTGCTATGTCAATTGGAATGAGTTCTTTTGCAATGTATAAAGAAATTATATTACCCCAGGCGTTTATTGCAGCATTTCCTTCACTTGGTAATTCGTTTATAGCCATGATTAAAAATACAGCAATTGGATTTACAGTAGGTGTTATAGAACTTCTTTCTCAGGCAAAAATTTTGGGAGGATCTGCACTGAAATTTATGGAAGCATATATTGCAGTAGGAATCGTGTATTGGATTGTACTTGTGTTGATTGATAAATGTATAAAACGCATGGAAGTTCGGATTTGCCGTTATTTATAAGGAGAATAGTATGAAGAAGTATGTGGATTATTTAAGTAAAATGCTTGGCCTGGAAAGAGAAATTATCGGAGTTCGGTTTTTATATTTCGAGGATGATTACCAGTCATTAGAAAGTGAAGAATATGGTAAAAAAACAAGTTATTGTATGATGGTAAAAAGTGCAATGAGTGGAAAGCATTTCAAAGCAAAGGCAGAAAATTTTGGATGCAGATGCGCAGCAGAAGCTTTAGGTGTTGTAGAAGAAATGGATTGTGTTGAATCGGGGGAACGTTATTATAGTATAAACCTTTATGAAAGCAGGGCAGTTGCCAAGTCTGTAACCAGAGATATTTCAAGGATAAAGCATTCGATATATGGAATAGAAATAGGACCATTAAAAGAAGTAGAAGATGCGGATGTGGCTGTTTTTATGGTTAATGCATATCAGTTAATGCGGGTTG
The DNA here is from genome assembly GCF_050314255.1 of Sporofaciens sp. SGI.106. NCBI lineage: Bacteria > Bacillati > Bacillota > Clostridia > Lachnospirales > Lachnospiraceae > Sporofaciens > Sporofaciens sp. SGI.106. Next base: position 250,558 of record NZ_JBNPMZ010000001.1, on the reverse strand, counting down.
TGGAAGCTTATTCATATAAATATGGCGTTCCAAAACATATACATATGGCAGGAAATCAAGGTGTATGTGCAGATTTGACCGCAGCACCATTTGAGCAGAATGATCTTAATTTTTCTGTTCTTTGTGCAGGAACAAGAAAAGTATGTGGATGGAGAGACGATGAGATGGGTGTAGGAGTCCCGATTCAGCAATTTATTCCACTTGTAGATGGAATGATTAAAACGCTCAATTATATTGAATATCCTGAGCGAAAAGAAGCTATTAGAAGCCGGTTAGACACACCGGATGAGTTGGGAATCGTAATAGATGATAAACTTCACTATGGAAAACTGGGTAAGGAATATGTGTCTCCTGTTTTATATCAAAAGAAGAAAAATGGAGAAATAGAATGATAAGAGTAAACAATCTACATAAATATTTTGGTGATTTGCATGTGTTAAAAGGGATTGATTTTACAGCAAAACAGGGTGAAGTAATTGTTATAATCGGTCCGTCAGGTATGGGAAAATCTACTTTTCTGCGGTGCTTGAACTGCATAGAGTTTCCTAATAAAGGTACTATTGAAATAGATGGTGTTAAAATAGATGCACAAAAATTCAGCGAAAGAGAAAAAATTGCATTGAGAAAGAAAACCTCAATGGTATTTCAGAATTATAATGTGTTTAAAAATAAAACTGTTTTGCAAAATGTTATGATTCCTATGACGTCTGTGCAGAAAATAAAAAAGGAAGAGGCAAGAGAGATTGCTTTAACATATCTGGAACAGGTAGGTCTTATGGATAAATTGAATGAGTATCCATCCAGATTATCCGGTGGACAACAACAGAGAGTAGGCATCGCAAGAGCAATGGCAGTAAATCCGAAAGTGATTTTGTTTGATGAACCGACATCATCTCTGGATCCAGAATTAGTTACGGGCATATTAGATCTTATTCGTAAAATGGCGAAAGCTCATAAACGTACGATGATTATAGTAACACATGAAATGAGATTTGCACAAGAGGTTGCGGATAGAGTTCTTTTTATGGATGAAGGAATTATAATTGAAGAAGGGACGCCTCAAGAGGTATTCAATCATCCTAAAAATGAACGTACAAAAAAGTTTTTGCAACAGATTTCGTTTGGTATAACTGAGCAGAGGTGACAAAATGTATAATGATTTAACAAAAGAATGCAGAATAGTGTTGAATCTTAAAAGAAAGATTATAGGGATTAAATATCTGTATATCAGAGAAGAATATGATGATTGTCCGGCCGAACAGTTGGAAATCAAAATGACATTATGTGGTCTTGCTGCACAGGCCATGAAAGGTAAGTTTGTGAAAGCAAAAAATGGATGCTTTTCCTGTCAGGGAGGGCCACATTTATTGGGAATGAAGCAAACTCCATCCTTCATCGGTTCTGGAAGAGAGTATTATGAATTTGGTTTATATGCAGACATGGCAATTGCGCGTCAGGCACAAAATGGCCTGTGTGCAATCAACCAAAAAATATATGGAATAGTTATGGGGCCGCTGGAAAAGATGGATGGTGCAGATGTGGCACTGTTTTTGTGTGACACATGGCAGGCAATGCGCGTAATGCAGGGATACACTTATTATCATGGCCGTGCAGAGAATATTGGTATGATAGGAAATCAGGGATTATGTTCTGACTTAATAGCACGACCTTATTTTATGAATGATATTAATATTTCTATGTTGTGTATGGGGGCGCGGATTTCGACAGGTGCCGAAGACGGTGAAGTTGGGATCGGAATGCCGATACACTTATTTGAAGATGTGGTAAAAGGTATTAGAAATACAATTAATGTAGCAACAGAAGAAAAAAGAAAAAAAGAACTTAAAAAGCGATTGGAATTAGAAAATATGGATATACCCTTGGAATATGGTGGGATTTATGTGAGCAATATTAAAAAGATGAAATATCCAGAAGAATTATATGAAAAAGAATTATTTTAGTACTATATGTGTGAGACTCTGAATATTTAAAAGGAGCCATTGCTATTTTGCAATGACTCCTTTTAGAAAAAGCTGGAAATCGGACTTGAACCGACGACCCCTTCATTACGAGTGAAGTGCTCTACCGACTGAGCTATTCCAGCTTACGTACTGCCCTGTGGCAGTCACAGATATTATTATAACTTATTTGGCAGGATTTGCAACATTTTTTTATAATTTTTTATATTCTTTTCTGAGTTTGTGGTATACTTGGCTGAGAAAAGAAGAGAAGGCGGGATGATTTATGAGACTTACGATTTTAGGAACCGGCAATGCAGCTGTGACGGAGTGTTACAATACCTGTTTTGCATTTTCAAAAGAGGATGCGCATTTTCTGGTTGATGCAGGCGGTGGTAATCAGATTTTGAAAAGACTTAAGGATGCAGGAATTCCATTGTCACAGATTCATGATATATTTCTTACCCACGAACATATCGATCATCTCCTGGGGTTGATTTGGATTATCCGTATGGTTGGACAGGGAATGAATAAGGGAAGTTACGAGGGTGAACTTCGTATTTATTGTCATGAAGGTCTGGTAGATACACTTAAGACAATCACTTCTCTGACAATTCAGAAAAAAGTGTGTAAGCACATTGGAGAAAGAATCCTTCTGATACCGGTTGCTGCCGGTGAGACAAGGGAAATACTTGGCTGTCAGGTAACTTTTTTTGATATTTATTCTACTAAGGCGAAACAGTATGGATTTACCATGCAGCTACCTGACGGAAATAAATTTACCTGTGCAGGGGACGAGCCTTATAATGAGGCGGATTATGAGTATGTAAAGGGCAGTGACTGGCTGATGCATGAGGCTTTTTGTTTATACGGCGAGGCAGATATCTTTAAGCCATATGAAAAGCATCACAGTACGGTCCGGGAGGCCTGTGAAACAGCGCAGAAGCTTGAAATACCGAATCTGATTCTTTATCATACGGAAGATAAGAATATCCTACACAGAAAAGAACTGTACACAAAAGAAGGTCAGGAATATTATACTGGCAATCTGTATGTTCCGGATGATATGGAAGTATTTGAAATATAAAATTCTATGATCAAAACTGTGTGTGGATAGGAGGAGTTTTATGGCAATTACGAGACAGATGTTGTTTCCGCTGGCTTTTTATAAAAAATCAAAGTTCAGCGGAAGCAAGGGAAAGATGAATTATCGTATTGAGAAAATTACTGAGGAAGAAGGGGATATGTTTCTTCTGACTGTATGGGAAGGACCGGAGTGTTATGACGTGTCGAAAGCGGAAAAAGTAACCTCCAAATATCCCTTTAGTGATGCGGGAATGGAAGAGATTCTGGATTATCTGAATGCAATGTAGGGTCAGAATGTATTGGAATAAGAACTGCATTTTTCTTCCAATATTCTGAAATTACAGCATCTCGCAGCAAGGGAGGAATTCGGTTTGAAAATACACTTTTGATATAATTTCATAGCTTTGTTTTGCAGAGTATCCTGAACATTATCAATTAGGGCTTTTTCTTTCTGGAGAAGGTAAATGTAGTCGGTTTTTTCCTTGTCATTTTTGAAAGAACGGAAATTTTCTACCTGATTATATTTCAACTGTGTAAGGCAGTTGTCAGGAACCGGAATCATGTTGTTGATATTTAGCACAGCATAAAGGTATCCAGTGGAGTCATCCTGTAGTTTGTGGAAGTCCAGACTGTTTGACATCTTCTGATGTTTTGGTTTTGCGGAAGAAATAGGGACATAGTAATGGAAATCTCCGATTGTAAGAAGAATTCCTACATGGAGTTTCAAACGTTCCCCATATTCAACATATCCGACACGTGAATCAAACTGTGTCAGGTAGTTTATGTATTTTTTATCAACAACGTACCAATCCATAGATCCTCCTAAAAGTAAAAAGCGGGTGGATTACTCCACCCACTGCTGTTAACCGATTGTTTTAATTGGACAATCTAACCGCTTTTAAACGAGCATTTTAACTGGACGCTCTAACCGCTACACAGATATTTTATCTGCACTTTTATTATATGCAATTTACAGAAAAAAATCAATTCCTTAAAATGCTAAATTTTTATGAACTTTTTCAAGTTGTTTATGGAATCAATTTTATCGTCTATACCGGTACATTATGGGGGGGACGGTTCTGAACCCCGGGTGTTTATTTATCAGGTTTGTCAGAGGAATGTTTCCAGAACCACATAGCCAGAAGGATACCGCCGATATAAAGTATATTGGTCAGAACCGTCGGGTTGTCCTTCAGGAACCATACGATCAGAACTACGGCAACTGCAATGATGGCAATCTGGATAAGGAAGAAAATCCTGGAGTTTCGCAGTTCTTTTTCAGCGCGCAGTTTTTCTTCTTTTCGTTCCTGCATTTTAAGGTATTCCAGCAAATCTTCATCCCGGAGGCGCCGGATAATATAATCGTCTCTTGACAGCGTCTGTGCATGATCCTCCAGATCGAAATCATCCTGGAAAGGACAGCTTTTCACATACTGAACGGTGTCTTCCTTTTTTGCAGAGTCTTCCCTGTCAGGAGTCTCTTCAACAGCCGTCTTTGCAGGAGTCTCTTCTGAGACTGTCTCGTTTTCGGTCTGTTCAACAGGTGTAATGTCTTTATTCGTAACTTCTTCAGGTATTGTATTTTCAACAAGTTTTTCTTCTGTATGATTTTCTGACATATATTCCGCCTCCGTTTCTTTTATTTATCATAACAAGGATTGTGAAATAATGCAATTATTTGTCGGTAAAATGTGAATGTTGATGATAAAATCAGAAACGTTTCTGGTATAGTTTTTCTAATAGGCTAATCAGTGAGTACAGTACCATTGCCATGATACACAAGAGAACAATGGACATCAGGAGCCAGTCAAGTTTAAAGGTCTGGCTGGCATAGATGATGAGATACCCAAGACCGTTTCTTGCAGCTAGAAATTCTCCGATGATGACACCAACCAGACAAAGTCCGATATTAACCTTCATGGTACTGATGATTGCGGAAACGGAGCTGGGGATTACAACCTTAGTCAGTGCATGGAATCGACTGCCGTGAAGTGTGTAGATCAGTTTGATTTTTTCCGGGTCTACGGTGGTAAAACTGCTGTATAGATTCAGTATACTTCCGAAGATGGCGACTGACATTCCGGCTACTATGATGGTGGTCCGCGTAGCGCCAAGCCATACGATGAGAAGAGGAGCCAGGGCTGATTTCGGAAGACTGTTCAGCACTACCAGATATGGATCCAGAATCTCGGAAAGTTTTGGACTGAACCAGAGTGTAACCGCCATACAGAGACTGACAGCAGTGACCAGCATAAAGCTTATAAGAGTCTCATATAGTGTCACACCGATGTGAAGGAAGATACTCCTGTCCAGTACCATGGACCAGAAGCACAGGGCAATCTTCGATGGACTGCTGAAAATGAAGGAATCTATGATTCCGACATTGGCAGTAAATTCCCAGAGAAACAGAAAGCTCAGCAGGATAAAAATGCGGGATACACTGACAATTCTTCTGTGTCGGAGCTGCTGGTTCAGATAATGCTGCTGACCAGCGGAAAGTTCACTCATTGCTGTTCAGCTCCTTCCATATCAGGTTAAAATAATTTTTAAATTCCGGCGCGTTTCTGCGGTTTAGCGGAGTATCCATTTCAAGATTGAATATCAGTGGTACTGTTTGACAGATGGTGGCAGGACGGCTGGTAAGGATGATGACACGGTCGGCAAGAGATATGGCCTCTGACAGGTCATGTGTAACCAGAATCGCAGTCTTCTTTTCATGACGGATGATCTGTCCGATATCATCTCCTACTTTAAGGCGGGTCTGATAGTCCAGTGCAGAGAATGGTTCATCCAGAAGAAGAATATCCGGCTCCAGAACCAGAGTACGGACAAGAGCAGCACGCTGGCGCATTCCTCCGGAAAGTTCGGATGGCCTGGAATTTTCGAACTGTTTCAGACCATAGATGTCCAGAAGCTCATGAGCTTTGGCTTTGGTCCGGGTGGTGAGCATGTGTTGTACCTCCAGCCCCAGAACAACATTATTGTATATTGTTCGCCACTCAAACAACTGGTCATGCTGCAGCATGTAGCCAACATTAGTGGTACTTTCCCGCAGGTATTTTCCATTAATTTTGATGATTCCTTTTTCCGGTTCCAAAAGTCCCGCAATCAGGGACAGGAGTGTAGATTTTCCACATCCGGAAGGACCGACGACAGCCACGAATTCTCCTTCTTTCATAGCGAAGGAAATATCGACAAGGGCAGGAGTTTCTCCGTCCATATTGTGGTAGGCATAGTGTATGTGCCGAAGCTCGAGTATCTGTTCCATAAAAACCTCCTGAATCTGGAATTCAAGTATGCCTCGGCAATCCGCCGGAGGCTTCATTTTCTTTGAAGATAAATGGCATATAACAATGTATGCCAAAATAGAGAATGAGTGCTTGCACAGGACATGAAAATACCATATACTGATATGACAGGATTCGGGAAAATGCATCTTATACACAAGGAGAGAAATGGTGTGAATTATCAGAAGGAGCTTGACAAAATTATCGAACGACTGGAAAAAAGCGGAGAAGTTCCGAGGCTTTTGCTTCACAGCTGTTGTGCTCCATGCAGCAGCTATGTGCTTGAGTATCTGAGTCAGTATTTTGAGATAACTGTTTTTTATTATAATCCGAATATATATCCTGAGAGTGAGTATACCAAACGGATCGTGGAGCAGCAGACATTGATTTCCTCTATGGAGGTGAAGCATCCCATCAGTTTTGCAGCGGGAAATTACGACAGGGATCGCTTTTACCGGATGGCAGAAGGAATGGAGGATATGAAAGAAGGCGGTACAAGGTGCTTTCGATGCTATGAGCTTCGCTTAAGAGAAACGGCAGAGCTTGCAAAAGCTGGCGGATATGATTTTTTTACGACGACACTAAGTATCAGTCCCCTGAAAAATGCTCAGAAGCTGAATGAAATCGGTGTGAAAATCGGAAAAGAATGTGGCGTAGAGTATCTGGTATCAGATTTCAAAAAGAAGAATGGATATAAACGTTCTGTTGAGCTTTCAAAAGAATTCGGGCTTTATCGTCAGGATTATTGTGGATGCGAATTTTCCTATGCCGAGGTTCAAAAACGTCATTCTGCATTATAAATAAGAAACTTTGAAATAAATATTTTCATTTTAAGGAAAATATGGTAAAATGTATAGCTGAATTTTACTGATGAAGAATGAAAGGAGATTCCATATGGCACAGTTATGGGGCGGACGGTTTACGAAAGAAACCGATCAGTTGGTATATAACTTTAATGCATCTATTTCCTTTGACAGGAAATTGTATGCACAGGATATTAAGGGAAGTATTGCACATGTCATGATGCTTGCAAAACAGGGCATTTTGACTGATACAGATAAAGAGAAGATTATTGATGGACTGGAGGGCATTCTGGCAGATGTTGAGCGGGGAAAACTGGAAATATCAGAGAAATATGAGGATATTCACAGTTTTGTGGAAGCAACCCTGATCGACCGCATCGGAGAGCCGGGCAAGAAGCTCCATACAGGACGAAGCAGGAATGACCAGGTAGCTTTGGATATGAAGCTTTACACAAGAGATGAGGTTCACCTGATCGACAATCTGATCGAAGAGCTTCTTCGTGCGATTCTGTCGATTATGGAAGATAATACAGAGACGTTTATGCCGGGATTTACCCATCTTCAGAAGGCACAGCCTATCACACTGGCACATCACATGGGAGCTTATTTTGAGATGTTCAAAAGAGACCATGAGAGAATGCGCGATATTTACAGACGTATGAATACCTGTCCGCTGGGATCCGGTGCTCTGGCAGGAACGACTTATCCGCTGGACCGCGAATATACGGCAAAGCTTTTGGGCTTTGACGGGCCGACACTGAATAGTATTGACGGTGTGTCTGACAGAGACTATCTGATAGAGTTTCTCTCAGCTTTATCTATTGTTATGATGCATCTGAGCCGTTTTTCAGAGGAAGTCATTATCTGGAATTCCAATGAATATCAGTTTGTGGAAATCGACGATGCGTACAGCACCGGAAGCAGTATTATGCCCCAGAAGAAGAATCCGGATATTGCAGAGCTTGTTCGCGGTAAGACAGGTCGGGTATATGGTGCCCTCATGTCACTGTTGACAACGATGAAGGGAATACCGCTTGCCTACAATAAAGACATGCAGGAAGATAAGGAGATGACATTTGATGCCATTGATACGGCAAAGGGATGTCTGGCTTTATTCACCGGTATGCTGAGAACTATGCAGTTTAAGAAAAATAACATGGAAACCAGTGCGAAAAATGGCTTTACCAATGCTACTGATGCGGCAGATTATCTGGTAAATCATGGGGTTGCTTTCCGTGATGCTCATGGAATCGTGGGACAGCTGGTTCTTTACTGCATCGAGAAAGGAATTGCACTGGATGATATGACTCTGGAGGAATTCAAGAGCATTTCTCCGGTATTTGAGGAAGATATTTACGAGGCAATCCGGATGGATACCTGTGTGAATAAGAGGGTGACGATTGGAGCTCCGGGAAAGAAAGCAATGACGGAAGTGATAAAAATATATAAAAAATATTTGCGTGAATATTAAAAAAGAGGTATATTCTATACATTAAAGAAATGAGACAGAGGAGAAGAGTGCTATGGAACAGAAATTGAAAGTAGGTATCTTGGGAGCAACAGGTATGGTTGGACAGCGTTTTATTGCACTGCTGGAGAATCATCCATGGTTTGAGGTAGTGACAGTGGCGGCGAGCCCGCGTTCTGCCGGAAAAACTTATGAGGAAGCAGTTGGGGACCGCTGGAAAATGACTACACCGATGCCGGAAGCTGTGAAGAAACTGGTCGTACTGAATGTAAATGAAGTGGAGAAGGTTGCTTCTACAGTTGATTTTGTATTCAGTGCTGTAGATATGAGTAAGGATGAGATCAAGGCAATTGAAGAGGCTTATGCGAAGACAGAGACGCCGGTCGTATCCAATAACAGTGCCCACAGATGGACACCGGATGTTCCGATGGTAGTGCCGGAGATTAACCCGGAGCACTTTGATGTAATTGCAGATCAGAAGAAACGTCTGGGTACAACCAGAGGATACATTGCAGTGAAACCGAACTGTTCGATTCAGAGTTATGCACCATGCCTGGCAGCATGGAAGGAATTCGGACCGAAGGAATTGGTGGTTACCACTTATCAGGCAATTTCCGGTGCCGGTAAGACATTTAAGGACTGGCCGGAAATGGTAGAGAATATCATTCCGTATATCGGTGGTGAGGAAGAAAAGAGTGAGCAGGAGCCGCTTCGTGTTCTTGGACATGTGGAAAATGGACAGATTGTAAAGGCAGAGCTTCCAAAGATTACCTGCCAGTGTGTGCGTGTGCCGGTACTGAATGGACATACAGCAGCAGTATTTATTAATTTTGAGAAAAAACCGACCAAAGAACAACTGATTGAGAAGCTGGTAGCTTATAAGGGATTCCCACAGGAGGCAGAACTTCCAAGTGCACCGAAGCAGTTTATTCAGTATCTGGAAGAAGACAACCGTCCGCAGGTGTCACTGGATGTAGATTATGAACGTGGAATGGGTGTATCCATCGGACGTCTCAGAGAAGACAGCATGTATGATTTCAAATTCATCGGTCTGTCTCATAATACTGTCCGTGGTGCTGCAGGTGGAGCGGTTCTCTGTGCAGAGACGCTGACAGCAAAAGGTCTGATCGCAGCAAAATAAATATATAGACAAGTCTGTCTTTAATAATTGGAGGATATGATGCAGAAATACGGAGTAAATGAATTAAGAAGAATGTTCCTCGAATTTTTTGAGAGCAAGGGACATCTGGCAATGAAGAGTTTTTCACTTGTGCCGCACAATGACAAGAGTCTGTTATTGATCAATTCCGGTATGGCACCCCTTAAGCCATATTTTACCGGACAGGAGATTCCACCGAGAAAACGTGTGACTACCTGTCAGAAATGTATTCGTACCGGAGATATTGAAAATGTAGGAAAGACCGCACGTCACGGTACTTTCTTTGAGATGCTTGGAAACTTCTCCTTCGGAGACTATTTCAAAAAGGAAGCTATTGCCTGGACATGGGAATTCCTGACAGAGGTGGTAGGACTGGATCCTGACCGTTTGTACCCATCTGTATATGAGGACGACGATGAGGCATGGGAGATCTGGAACAAAGATATCGGTATCCCGGCAGACAGAATTTTCCGTTTTGGAAAAGAAGACAACTTCTGGGAGCATGGATCAGGCCCGTGCGGACCATGTTCAGAAGTGTATTATGACCGTGGAGAAAAATATGGCTGCGGAAGCCCGGATTGTACGGTAGGATGCGAATGTGACCGTTATATGGAGATCTGGAACAATGTATTTACCCAGTTTGACAACGACGGACATAACAACTATACAGAGCTGGAGCAGAAAAACATTGATACAGGTATGGGACTGGAACGTCTGGCATGTGTTGTTCAGGATGTTGATTCCATGTTTGATGTGGATACGCTTCTTGCACTTCGTCAGCATGTCTGCCGTATGGCAAATGCAGAATATGGTAAAGAATATGATACGGATGTATCTATTCGTGTGATTACAGACCACATTCGTTCTGTGACATTTATGATTTCAGACGGTATTATGCCATCCAATACCGGACGTGGCTATGTACTTCGCCGTCTGTTAAGAAGAGCCTGCCGTCATGGAAGACTTCTTGGCATTCAGGGAGAATTCCTGGTACAGCTCGCTACTACAGTTATCGAAGGCTCTAAGGACGGATATCCGGAATTAGAGGAGAAGAAGGATTTCATCTTCAAAGTAATTACAAAAGAAGAAGAACAGTTTAACAAAACCATCGATCAGGGACTTTCTATTCTTGCGGGTATGGAAGCGGAGATGGAGAAAAAGGGAGAGAAAATACTCTCCGGTGAGGAAGCATTCCGTCTGTATGACACCTATGGATTCCCGGTTGATCTGACCAAAGAGATTCTGGAGGAAAAAGGCCTTCAGATTGATGAGGAAGGATTCAGGAAGGCAATGGAAGCTCAGAAGGAGACTGCAAAGGGAACCTTTGGAGAGACAAATTATATGGGTGCGGATGTTACCATTTATGAGTCCATCGATCCGTCTGTTACAAGTAAATTCGTGGGATACGAACATCTGACTTATGAGTCACCGGTAACAGTTTTGACTACAGAGGATGCGATCGTTGATGCATTGTCTGACGGCGATAAGGGAACTATCTTTGTGGAAGAAACTCCATTTTATGCTACCAGTGGTGGTCAGGAGGCGGATACAGGTGTAATTCGCACTGCAGAAGGCGAATTCGTTGTTGAGGATACGATTAAGCTTCTGGGTGGTAAGATTGGTCATGTAGGTCATATGGTATCCGGTATGATTAAGGTGGGAGATAAAGTAAGCCTTGAGATAAATGAGGAAAAACGTGCACTTTCCGCAAGAAATCACAGTGCAACCCATCTGCTTCAGAAGGCTCTTCGTACGGTACTTGGAACTCATGTAGAACAGGCAGGTTCTTCTGTTAATGAGAATAGACTTCGTTTTGACTTTACGCATTTCTCTGCCCTCACAGAGGAAGAAATCCGTAAGGTAGAAGAAATTGTGAATGACAGCATTGTAAAATGTCTCCCTGTAAAAGCTGAAAATATGCCGATTGAAGAGGCAAGGAAAACAGGTGCCGCTGCACTTTTCGGTGAAAAATACGGTGATATCGTCCGTGTAGTAAGTATGGGTGAATTCTCCAAAGAGTTCTGTGGAGGAACCCATGTAGATAATACCGGAGTAATTACAGCGTTTAAGATTATTTCCGAGACAGGAGTTGCCGCAGGCGTTCGCCGAATTGAAGCACTCACTTCCAAGGGATTGATGAACCATTATAATGAGATGGAACAGAAGTTTACAGAGGCTGCCAGACTTATGAAAACATCTCCGGATAAACTGGCTGAGAAGATTGCTCATCTTATGGCAGAGAACAAAGCGCTGCACAGTGAGGTGGAAAGTCTTAAGAGCAAGCTGGCACAGGGTGCTATGGGTGATGTTATGAGCCAGGTTCAGGATGTAAATGGAGTGAAGCTTCTGGCAACAAAAGTGGAGAACGTGGATATGAACGGACTCCGTGACCTTGGCGATCAGCTGAAAGAAAAGCTGGGAGAAGGTGTTGTTGTAATCGCATCCGCTAATGCTGGTAAGGTAAACCTTATGGCCACAGCAACCGCAGGAGCGATTGAAAAGGGAGCACACGCAGGCAACCTGATCAAGGCAATTGCAGGACTGGTAGGCGGTGGCGGCGGTGGCCGTCCGAATATGGCACAGGCTGGCGGTAAGAATCCGGCCGGAATCGATGATGCGATTACTAAGGTAAAAGAAGTACTGGAAGGTATGGTTGGCTAGTAAACGAATCGAAACAACGAATAAAATCATGTCACAATAAAAAAAACCAGAAAATAGTGAAAAATTGTTGACGGATAGGAAAAATGTGCTATAATCTTTGTAGTGCAATAAAATATACCCGAACAGTCGTATGATGCACAATATAGGGCTGGAGGGGAGGTTAGGTGTGAGACTATGTCAAATGTAATCGTTAAAGAAAACGAGACGTTAGATAGCGCTTTACGCAGATTCAAAAGAAACTGTGCAAAAGCTGGTATTCAGCAGGAGATTCGCAAAAGAGAGCATTACGAAAAACCAAGTGTTAGACGTAAAAAGAAATCTGAAGCTGCTAGAAAACGTAAGTATAACTAATATGTGCAAAGGCAAGGGTGCCGCGTATAAGATACGTGGCACCCTTTTTTGGTTGTTAAAAACCTGTCGAATTAATGAAAGAATCCAAATGTGAGAAGGAGAGGAATTGTTATGAAACTGAAAGACACAGGACTTACAGCAGAAGAACTGAAGGACATGGTAAAGAAGTATATGGTGGAGACTTATCCAAGATATGACTTCATTGCAGAACGGGCAGAGGGAATGTATCTCTATGATGAGAACGGAACTCCGTATCTGGATTTTTACGGTGGTGTTGCAGTTAACAGTCCTGGTAACAGAAACCCGAAGGTTGTCGCAGCCGTTAAGGATCAGGTGGATGATATTATGCATACATTCAACTATCCATATACAGTACCTCAGGCTCTGCTTTCCAAGAAAATCTGTGATACAATCGGAATGGATAAGATTTTCTATCAGAATTCCGGTACAGAGGCAAACGAATGCATGATCAAAATGGCAAGAAAATACGGTATTGATAATTTCGGACCTGAAAGATATGAGATCATTACAGCAAAAGAAGGATTCCACGGAAGAACATTTGGTTCCATGTCTGCAACAGGACAGCCGGATTCTGCAATCCATAAAGGATTCGGACCAATGGTACCGGGATTTGTTTATGCAGAATATAATAATCTGGAAGATTTTGCTTCTAAGGTTACAGATAAGACAATTGCAATTATGATTGAGCCTGTACAGGGGGAAGGCGGTGTACATCCGGCAACTCAGGAATTCATGGAAGGTCTCCGTAAGTTATGTGATGATAACAATATGCTGCTCCTTCTTGATGAAGTTCAGACAGGATGGGGACGTACTGGAGCTCCAATGGCATTCATGGGTTACGGAGTAAAACCGGATGCAGTATCCATGGCAAAAGCTATGGGCGGCGGAATGCCAATCGGTGCATGCTGTGCAAGAAAAGAAGTTGCAGCAGCATTCAGCGCGGGAACACACGGATCTACATACGGTGGTCATCCGATTGCATGTGCGGCAGCATTGGCATCTGTATCTGAAATCTTAGACAACCATCTGAGCGAGAATGCAAAAGAAGTTGGTGACTATTTTGTAAAACAGCTGGCAACACTTCCGCATGTAGTTGAGGCAAGAGGACGCGGACTTCTGGTGGGATGCGAGTATGATATACCGATTGCTATGGATGTAAAGTGGAATACATTTAAGCATCACGCATTGATCACAGCAATCGGCGACAAAGTAAACCGTATGATTCCGCCTCTTACAGCAACAAAGGAAGATGTGGATAAATTAATCGTAATTATGCGTCAGGCAATTGAGGAAGCAGTTGCTCAGTCTAAAGTAGCATAATATGATAAGTTAAGGATTGAATGACATTACTCTTCAAAGACAAGGCGTTTGTACTTCGGTGCAGACGCCTTTGTGCAATCTTTTTTAAGTTCCTGATAAAGTCTGGCGATAGGAAGTCCCACTACGTTATTATAATCACCTTCGATACCACGGATATGGACGGCAAAGGGCCCCTGAATTCCGTAAGCACCGGCTTTGTCCAAAGGATCACCCGTGGCAGCATATGCGGCAATTTCCCCTCTGGATACAGGATAGAAGGTCACATCGGTACGTTCATAAAATGTGCGTACTTTTTTCTGTCCATTTTCCATTGATACCAGTGCTACACCGGTATATACCTGGTGGGTCCGGTCGGAGAGCATGGAGAGCATATCGCAGGCTTCCTCCTCATCACCGGGTTTCCCAAGAATTTCATTCCTGTAAACAACGACAGTATCTGCTCCGATCACCGTACAGTCTTCATCTCCATGCCTATCGAAAACATCTTCCGCTTTCAGGAGTGCAAGTTCCATAACAACATCACTGGGAATGGTTTTTGAGATCTTTTCCTCGACTTTGGATGGAATTACTGTATATTCGATACCGGCCTGGGTCAAAAGCTCTCTGCGCCTTGGAGAGGCGGATGCAAGAATGTATTTCATAATTACTACCTCTTTCTTTTTTTATTTTGTTCGCTTATAATAAAGATTATAAATCAAAATCGAAATGGAGGAAATACCCTATGTATATTAGTGAGATTGTGACAACGGTACCTGAAAATGTAAAAGAGCGTGTACCGTTGGAACAGGAAGTATATAAAGTATTTACAAAGCTGGGAATTCCATTTGAGCGTGTGGATAATGATCCGGCCTCATCCATGGAGGAATGCTCGGATATCGGTAAGGTTTTCAATGCGCCGGTTCGCAAGGATGTATTTCTCTGTAATCAGAAGAAGACGAGCTTCTTTTTGCTGGTAATGCCGGAGGAGAAAGCATTCGATACTTCTTCCTTCAGCAAGAAGCTGGGAGTATCCCATATGTCATTTGCCTCACCGGAGCATATGTGGGAGCATCTGGGAACAAAACCGGGGTCCGCGAGTGTAGTGGGTCTTTTAAATGATAAGGATGATTATGTACAGCTTATTCTGGATAAAGAGGTAGCAGAAGCAGAATACTTTGTCTGCAATACCGGAATCAATACAACACATTTAAAGATTAAGACTCAGGATCTGATTAAAAAATTCCTGCCCTATACCCATCACAGACCACGAATTGTAGATTTATAGTTGGGACAAAGGGGACGGTTCTCTGTCCTGTCTTGTTGGTAGGCAAACAGGACAGAGAACCGTCCCCTTGTCACAGGAGGTGAAAAGTCTTGAAAGAAATAAAGAAAGAAGAGCTGATAAAAAAACTGGCACTTCGTAAATCTGGAGAACGCCTGGATTTATCAGAGCTGGCGTTTCGGGAAATGGATCTGCGAGACATAGATTTGTCCAATATAGGATTTGAACTGTGTCTGTTTGTGGATGTTACACTGGACGGGGCAGATATGTCTGGTTCCAGTATTCGTAATTCAGGGCTTGATGGCTGTTCTCTTAAGGGAGTCAATTTCAAAAATGCAGACATGTACGGCGCATGTATGCGGGGATGTAATATGGAAGGATGCAATATCTGCGGAGCCAATCTGTATTCGGCTGTATTGGAGCATGCAAACCTGAATGGAATTATTTCAGATGAAGATACAAAATGGTTCCGGATGCATTGTCCCGAGACGGGGCCGATTCTCGGATATAAGAAATGTGTGAATGACAGGCTGGTTCAGCTTCTGATCCCGGCAGATGCCAGAAGAACTTCGGCGACACTTCCTTCCTGCCGATGTGATAAGGCTAAGGTACTGACGATTAAGAGTTTTGACTCCCGGGAGGAGTTCGATGAGGCATGGTCACTGGTTGATGAAAATTTCGTTTATCGGAAAGGACAGTGGGTTGAAGTAAAAGACTTTAACGAAGACCGATGGATGGATTCCACCACCGGCATTCATTTCTGGATGACAAGAGAAGAAGCCATTGCATATTGAGTGGGACGGCGGGACAGAGGGACGGTTCTGTGTCCCGCCGTCCCCCCTAACGAGGATTCACAGATATTCCGTTAATCTCGACCTGATCATCGATCGGAATTACAAGACATCTTCTTCCGTCAATAACCTGTACATCTACCAGGTCAGTACGTTCCGGATTGACCTGAACGACGATATCAGGTGTCTTGATGTTGAATTTCCGGAGATTGGTAATATTGGATGCAAGGAGTGAGGTACCGGCTCCGATATTTTCATCGTAATCTTTGTCGAAGGACTCCATCTGTTCCTCGGTTACACCGCTTTTATTCAGCAGCCGTTTTACGTCCTGCTTGTCCAGAGAGAGTGGTTCCGGCTCTTCCTTCGCCTCTTCGATCATCTCATTCAGATTCTCATGAATTGTCTTAACAACTGTATAATCACAGTCATCTCCAAGCGTATTTGTAAGTATGTGCTGGAAAGATTCCTTCTGGTTTCCGGCACTCATAATCTCACTGCATCCCAGTACCATCTCGATAAAATAATCCTTTAATTCCTCGGGCTTTTTAGAGTAATAGAGGATATTGTGAAGATCTGTGCTTCTGTCATTAAATGCCGGATACAGAAAACCGTTGGCCGGGTCGGCCACAATCCAGTCACGAACCCGATCCTCGATACTGTTTTTCAGGGCATTATAACAGAGACCGGCTTTTGACAGAGTGACAGGGCAGATGCTGCACAGTATGTAATCATACACAGAATCGGATGCGTCAAACATCTCTGAGCCATCGCTGGATCTTCCCGGCACATCATAGGCTGCGTGAATGAGGAGAATCAGATAATGCTCTCCGAAATCATAGTATTCGATAACCTTGTCATAGAATTCGGATACCAGCATATCGTCTGTTAATTTACTGTTTTTTAACTGCATCAGGAAATCCTGTGTTCCACCTTTTAATTCCTGTTCCAGAGGAAATCCCATGTTAATTAGATTCTTTCCCAGTGTTCCGGATAAGGTTCGTTTGAAAATGTCATAGTATTTGAAAGTCTCTTCTTCCGGAAGAGAGAGAAATGCTTCTTTGAATTCCAGCCTCTTTTCTTTATCACCGTCCACATAACATCCACAGATACGTGTAATCGCACAGTTTTCCGGGGAAAATTGTTTGCGGATTTCCAGTACTTCTTTCTTATTCATACTTCTCTCCAATCTGCCGCATGTGCGCGGCATCTGTTTGTATTTGTTTTACCTGCATCAGGGCAGGACAAATCTGATTTTATCATATCAGAAGTCAAAATGCAAAAGGGACAGACATAATTGATGAAGTGAAGGCTTACAATGATAATAATAGATATAGAGTATATGAGGAAGAAATGCGAAGAATTCTGGCAATCATCTTGAGTGTACTGATGGGGATTCAGGGAGTCCTGTTCTGTCCGGGTGAAATGGAAGTTCAGGCAGAAGAAACGGCTGAGAATACTGAAAAATTACAGGAAAACGAATCAGAGAACGTGGAACAGGAAATAGCAGTGGCTATAGAAATCAGTGCTCCGTCGGCTATTCTGATGGAGGCATCGACCGGGCAGGTTATTTTTGAAAAAGATGCAGATACGAAACGTCCTCCTGCAAGTGTGACCAAAGTTATGACACTTTTGTTGATTTTTGATGCACTGGCAGATAAGAAGATTTCACTTGAAGACCAGGTGACGACATCGGAATATGCGGCATCCATGGGCGGATCACAGGTATTTCTGGAGCCGGGAGAGACACAGACAGTGGATACCATGATCAAGTGCATTGCGGTGGCAAGTGCAAATGACGCATGGGTGGCGTTTAAGAATGGTAGACAGTATAGAAAAGTGGAGAGCTGGTGCTGAATGTCTGAAAAAAATAAGAAGAGTGTAACGAAAAGATTAACTGGTACATCACCAATACCTTCCATCAAGATCACAGTCTCTTACGGAGATAAACGGCTGGTGGATTGTATGAAGTCTGTCATTCAGCTACACAGGAGCCGGTATGAGCAGGGAGAATGAGGCTGCATTATACCTGCGCCTGTCCAAAGAAGATATGGATAAATTGTGTAGGGGTGATGAGAGTGCCAGTATCCAGAACCAACGGCTCTTACTGACTGATTATGCTTTGGAGCATGATTTCAAGATTGTAGAAATCTATTCCGATGATGATGAAAGCGGTCTCTTCGATACGCGTCCTGCCTTTGAACGAATGATGCACGATGCCAGTTTGGGAAAATTCGGTGTTATTATTGCGAAATCTCAGTCCAGATTTTCGCGTAATATGGAGCATATTGAGAAGTATCTGCACCACGACCTGCCGAATCTGGGGATTCGTTTTATCGGTGTGGTTGATGGGACGGATACAGCCAGTCAGGACAACAAGAAATCGCGCCAGATCAATGGGCTGGTAAATGAATGGTACTGTGAGGATCTCTCAAAGAATATCAGAAGTGCATTTCGCGCAAAAATGAAGGATGGACAGTTCCTGGGTTCGTCCTGCCCATATGGATATATCAAAGACCCGAAGAATCATAATCATCTGGTAGTAGACGAATATGCTGCAGGTGTTGTCAGGAGGATATTTCAGCTGTATTTACAGGGATATGGTAAAGCAAAGATAGGAAGAATTTTATCTGATGACGGGATACTGATTCCATCTCAGTATAAGAGGCGTGTTTTGGGGATAAACTATTATAATGCGCATGAACTTGATACAACCAGGAACTGGTCTTATCAGACCATACATACGATTTTAAATAATGAAGTGTATCTCGGTCATGTTGTACAGAATAAGTATAATAATCTGTCTTATAAAGATAAGAAACATGTGAAACAGTCAAAGGAAAAATGGATACGTGTTCTGAACCAGCATGAGCCGATTATTGCTGAGGATACATTTCTTCGTGTACAGGAAAGACAGAAAATACGTGTGAAATCAGTTGGCAGTAGTATAATGGAATCTGTATTTTCCGGTATTCTTATCTGTGCTGAATGTAAGCACGCCATGGTAAGAACCTACGACAGGAGAGGAAAGCATCCGTTTACAGGATACTGCTGCAAAACTTATAAGACCCAGGGGAAAAAATACTGCACAAGCCATGCGATTCGACATGACCAGTTGGAAAGTATTGTTTTAGAATCGATTCGGGAGGAGGCAAAAAAGATCTTAACACCTGAGGATATTCAGGAACTGAATAAAACTGACTATATCGATGGAAAAAGAAAAGAGTTTGCAAATCAGATTCGGAATATGGAAAAGGAGATTCTTCATAAAACGGGTTATAAGAAAAAGACGTATCAGAATTATATGGATGAATTGATTACGAAGGAAGAATATTTGTCTTACATTCGGGAATATGATGCAGATATTGTTATGCTTCAGGAGCATTTAGATAGAGCGAATAAAGAAATCGCAGAACAGGAAGCTCTTGAAATTCAACACGATAAGTGGGTGGAAGAATTTAAGAATTATATCAATATTGGCGAACTGACGAGAAATGTAGTATTAGAGCTGATAGATAAAATTGAAGTAAATGAGGATGGCTCTATCAGTATCTTTTATAAGTTTAATAATCCGTATGAATTGACAAATTAGGTGTACAAACGATGAAAAATCGGCTATTATATATTCATAGTGAATTGGGTTGTGCAATAACAGAAACATATCTTGATAAAGGAGATGACGAAATATAATGATAGAAGAGAAACAATCAGAAAGGCAAATATTTATCAGAAGGAATCGCAATATGATATTTTCATTTCTGATAGGAATGTTGATGAGTATCATTACAATAGAGGTTTTAAATCCATTCAGTGATTATATTGAACCGATTTTCTGGATAACGGTTCCACAGGTTTCCATTTCTCTTGTTTTGGGTATCGTGTTCGGGATTCCTGCCGCATTTGGAAGTGTGGCAGGAAATATTATAGTAAGATGTATTCTTGGTGAAGATGTAGTATTTATTCTTATCAGGAGTGCGCAATGGCTTGTCCTGTGTATAGTTTCATATATCATGTGGCAAAAAATGAATGGTGGCAGGAATTATGATGAATTTCGATTGGACAGGGTATCCAGGGTACTTAAGTTCTGTCTGGCTGCGGTGGTTGTGTCAGTATTGTGCATTATTTTTAATATAGCTGCCAGTGACTATCTTTCATTTAGCACTTATCCGTGGTTATATGGTTTTGGCTGTTATTTTGATTATGGGGTGATGACAGGCATCATACTTCTGCCAATAGCATACCGGCTTCGCAGAAAGCTTGGGATGTCAGAGAAGAAGGAGCCTTTTATCTACCATACAAATGAGAAAGTTATTTTTTTCATTGTTGTAATAGGAGTTTTCCTTGCGGCGCTTACAGGTGTCTTTATATATTATTCTTATATCCTTGATGAGGCAATAACACAAGACTGGTGGTTTACGATTACATATTTTCAGAGGGTAGCACTGCGGTTGTTTCTTCTTATTACTGTAGTGTTTGTGTGGATGCTGGAAAGACGTTTTACCCGTCCGATAGACAGATTAATCAGTATTACCGGCAAATATTACGACGAATCTGTTGATGACAAAATAAGAGAAGAGATGCTGGAAGATTATAAATTACTTGCAGCTGATGATACGGATGTAGGCAAGCTTGCTGCTGCATATGTGAGGATGACTGATAATCTGAAGATATATATTGAGGATGTAAAGAGAATTACTACCGAAAAAGGACGTATTGATGCAGAGCTGAATCTTGCGTCTGAGATACAGGCGCAGATGCTTCCCCGTGTTTTTCCGGAACATGATGAATTCGATCTGTATGCCAGTATGACACCGGCAAAAGAAGTTGGCGGTGATTTTTATGATTTCTTTATGATTGGAGAGAGATATCTTGCTGTTGTTATAGCAGACGTATCCGGGAAAGGTGTGCCTGCTGCAATGTTTATGGCATTAGCTAAAGCATTGATTAAAAGCCATGCAAAGATGTATATGGATGTACATGAGGTGTTTAAAGCTGTGAACAGAGCTCTGTGCGAAGGAAATGACGCCGGTCTTTTTGTTACTGCGTGGCTGGGTGTTCTGGATTTGAACGATGGAAAGCTCAGTTATGTGAATGCCGGGCATAATCCGCCCCTCATTCAAAAAGAGAATGGGGAATTTGAGTATCTGAAAATGCGTCCGGGCTTTATTCTTGCAGGAATGGAAAATACTGTCTACAGAAAACATGAGATGTATCTTAAACCCGGCGACCGCCTTTTCCTGTATACAGATGGAGTAACAGAAGCCACGAATGCCAGTGAAGAACTGTACGGCGAAGAGCGGCTTCAGACATTTCTCAATACGAACAGGGGACTTACACCTTATGAAATGATACATGGATTAAGAGCTAATATTGATGCATTCGTGGGAGAAGCCCCTCAATTTGATGACATTACAATGCTTATGCTGGATTATAACAAGTATGCAAAAGAAAAACGTATTGCAGAAAGGGAATTTGCAGCAAATGTTGGGGAACTTCGGGAAGTGTTAGGTTTTGTAGAGGCAGAGCTTAGAATGGCTTCCTGTTCGACTGGTTTGATAATGCAGATTGCAATGGCAATTGAGGAGATGTTCTCAAATGTGGCTTCGTATGCTTATCCGGGAAAATCAGGAAAAGTGAAAATCTGCATTGACAGTGATGGAAGATGGGTGAAATCGGGACAGGACAACTCAGACGCAGCGGTCATAATTCGCATGATCGACAGGGGGATTCCATTTGATCCGCTTACATATGAGATGACAGATATCCAGTCACTGATGAATGAGAAAGAGACAAAAGGAATGGGAATTTTACTGGTGAAAAAGCTTATGGATCACATAACCTGTTCCCGTGAAAATGATGAAAATATTCTTACAATGATAAAGATCAAAAAATAAAGGAGTTGAAGGGACGCAATGACAGAAGACAAGTGCTCGAAAAAGAAATTTCAAATCAGATTAGACCACAGGACATTTGTTTCATTTATGGCAGGGGTCATTGTTACAGCCGTAACCGTCATAGCTGTTACAGAATTCAGAACTTTTTTTGATGTAAGCTATAGTTTCCGTCCTGAAATTGCGATAGTAACAGCGCAGGGTATGGCATTTGGAATTCCGGGAGCCCTGGGAAGCATGGTGGGAAATGCAATTGTTATGCTCATGAATGGACGTGAATTAATGTATACTTTGTTCAGAAGTTTGCAGTGGTTTTGTTTATGTGCTCTCCCGTATTTTCTTTGGATGAAGCTTAATAAAGGCAGAAAAGGAGAAGAGTTTCGTCTGGACAGATTTTCCAGAGTATTAAAATTCTGTGGTGTTATCCTGGTAGTATCTGTCGTCAGTGTACTGATTAACGCGGCGGCTATCGGACTCTATAATCTTTCAGCTAGTATTGTAGGTACGATTTCTATGTTTGATTATGGGATCATGATCGGTATTGTTTTGTTGCCGTTATTTTACGAGGTTCGGAGAAAATTAGGGATAATTGATGAAAATAAGAAGGTTGTATTCCATCTGAATGAAAGAATTATTTTTTTCGTCTTTTTAATAGCTATTATTCTGGTAATATCAGCAAATTCGTGGATATATTTTATGTATACCATAGATGAAGAAATAACAAGTGATTGGTGGCATGTTCTGAATACATATCAAAGGAATGGAATCCGGCTGTATCTCATCCTGGCAATGATAGTAATCAGGCTTTTGGAAAAGCGGTTTATTCGTCCGATTGACCGTCTTGTTTATATCACAGGTAAGTATTATGACAAATCGGTAGACGATACCATGCGGGAGAAACTGGCGGAGGATTATAAATCTCTGGCAAATGCAAAAACTGATGTCGGTAAGCTTGCAGGGGCTTATGTAAGAATGACTGAAAATCTTAAGAATTATATTGAAAATCTTAAGACGCTGACTACGGAGAAGGGACGTATTGATGCGGAACTGGAATTTGCATCTGAGATACAGGCACAGATGCTGCCCCGTATTTTTCCGGCTTTTCCGGAACATGAAGAATTTGATCTTTATGCCAGTATGACACCTGCGAAAGAGGTTGGCGGTGATTTCTACGATTTCTTTATGATTGGTGAGAACCATCTTGCTATTGTCATTGCCGATGTATCCGGAAAAGGTGTTCCGGCTGCCATGTTTATGGCATTGTCGAAGGCTTTGATCAAAAACTATGCAAGAACACAGATTGATGTAAATGAGGTGTTCGATTCAGCTAATCAGGTTCTCTGTGAAGGAAATGAGGCTGGTCTTTTTGTAACGGCGTGGTTCGGTATATTGGATTTGAGAAACGGAAAGCTCAGCTATGTTAATGCGGGTCATAATCCGCCGCTTCTTCGAAAAAGAGGAAAGGGATTCGATTATGTCAGAAAACGTTCCGGGTTTATACTTGCAGGCATGGAAGATACTATTTACAGAAAAAATGAGATGTATCTTGATCCGGGTGACCGTCTGTTTTTATATACAGATGGTGTGACGGAAGCTACAAACACAGGCGAAGAGCTGTATGGCGAAGAAAGACTTCAAAAATATCTGAATAGTCATATGGATGATACGGCCTTTGAGATGATAAACGGTCTGAAAAAAGACATAAATCTATTTGTAGGAGAAGCCCCACAGTTTGACGATATTACAATGTTAATGCTTGATTTTTACCAGGTAGATGAGGAAAAACGTGTGGCTGAAAGACAGTTTTCTGCAGACAGGGAGGCATTGCAGGATGTCCTGGAATTTGCAGAAAAGGCTTTTAAAGAAGGATCCTGTCCGATAAAAGTTTCGTTGCAGATTTTAATGGTAATTGAGGAACTGTTTCTGAATGTGGTTGATCGTGCCTGTCAGAGAAAGGGTGGCAGAGTCAGAATCAGTATTAACTGTAATGGAAAGTTTGTAAAAGAAAGTAGTGGGGATGAGAAAAGAGCAATCATCATATGTTTGATTGACGGTGGAATACCATTTAATCCATTGATTGATTCAGTGGTTGATTTTGACCAGTTGATGGAAGATGATGAAATGAAGGGATTTGGAATTTTCCTGATGAAAAAAATTATGGACCATGTGTCTTATTCATATGAGAATGAAGAAAACATTCTTACAATGATTAAAATCAGAGAATAAGCTCTACCATTTTTAAACGAGGCATGTGTGGCAATGGCAGAATTTATCTGTGGCAGTGAGTCGGAATTCGTAAAAAAGATGAATACAAGAGCAAAAGAGCTGGGCATGGAAAATACAAACTTTGTTAATTGTAACGGACTGGATACAGAGGGACATGTGACAACGGCAAGAGATATTGCTCTGATGTCCAGGGAACTTATCAGCAGATATCCGGAGATACAGAATTATTCGATGATCTGGATGGAAAATATTACTCACACAACAAAGAAGGGAATCAGTGAATTTGGATTAACGAATACGAATAAGCTGGTACGACAGTATGAGTACACGACAGGGTTGAAAACCGGATCCACGAATGAGGCGAAGTTCTGTGTCTCTGCTACTGCAAGGAAAAATGACATGGATCTGATTGCGGTTATTATGGCTGCTGAAGACTCTAAAACCAGATTCCGGGATGCTATGAATCTTCTGAATTATGCATTTGGAAAATGTATGAAATATTCAGATGATGGAATTGGAAGAATATCTGATGTCCCGGTTGTACAGGGAAAAGAAGATTCGGTGGAAGTCAAACAGGAGAAAGCATTTCAATATATCGATACTACAGGTACTGATTTGTCTGCAATTGAGAAGAATCCGGTTCTATATAAGTCTCTGAAAGCTCCGGTTAATAAGGGGGAGAAAGCAGGAGAGATGGAATACTACATGAATGGCAGTAAGATTGGTTCTGTAGATATTGTGACGCGAAAAAGTGTGGAAAAAATGAATTACATTCATGCACTGGAACGGGCTTTGGATTATTTCTTCCTCTGAAAATCTTTGTAAATCATTGATTATATGCATCATTCTGAAAAAGTATGAACAAGGATAGGGTAAGAAGTTCTAATGTTAGCTAAAATAAAGAATAAAGAAGAAAAGATGAAAAAAACACCAATTTGGATTCTCATGCTGTCTGTTACAACGGTATGTATAGAAGTATTGAGGGAACTTTCTTCGTTTTGTATTAGAAAATACGAGATAAATCAGAAAAGTAAGGACGATCAGACGGCAAAAGGTGACATACGTCTGATTTTCCTTTCTGATCTGCATGGGAAAAATTATGGCAGTAAAAATGTGAAGCTGGTAAAGGCTGTTAAAAAGCAACGTCCGGATGCCATATTGATAGGCGGAGATATGCTTACAAGAACAGAAAAAGATACAGATTGTACGGCGGTTTCCCTGTTAAAGGAGCTGGCTTCGATTGCTCCGGTATATGCGGCTAATGGCAATCATGAGCAGAAAATGAAAGACGAACCGGAATTCTATGATGACCGATATGCCAGATATAAAGAGCAGCTTCTGGACTGTGGAGTTCATATTCTTGAAAATGAATCCTGTGATGTGCAGTGGAAAGGGATGCCTGTGACGATTACCGGTCTGGAGATACCAATTTCCTGTTACAGCCATTTTCGTGAACGTCCGCTTGCAGTAAAAGAAATTGAAGCACGAATTGGAAAACCGGATCCTTCCCGTTATCAGGTTTTACTTGCGCACAATCCGGTCTATATGGAGCAATATTCAAGGTGGGGAGCGGATCTGACATTTTCCGGACATTTACACGGGGGAATCATCCGGCTTCCATTTATCGGAGGGCTAATTACTCCTCAGGCACAGCTTTTCCCACGTTTTTCCGGCGATATCTACCAGACAGAAGGGTGTTACGGAATCGTAAGCCGGGGACTTGGTACGCATACCGTGAATCTGCGATATCTGAATATGGCAGAGCTGGTGTCTGTCACCCTGAAAAAAGAATAGTATGGACTTGTGTATCAATGGAAATTTAGGTATAATATCAAAGTTAGGCTATGAAAGACGAGGGATATCTATGGGAATACCGGTAAAACTGCAGGTTTTTGAGGGACCGCTGGATCTTCTGCTGCATTTGATTGATAAAAATAAAATAGATATTTATGATATCCCGATTGTGGAAATTACGAATCAGTATATGGAATACATCCGCGAGATGGAAAAGCAGGACCTGAACGTGATGAGTGAATTTCTTCTTATGGCAGCAACTCTTCTGGATATTAAATGCCGGATGCTGCTGCCAAAAGAAGTGAATGAAGAGGGAGAAGAAGAAGATCCGCGTGCGGAACTGGTCGAACAGCTTCTTCAGTACAAGATGTACAAATATATGTCTTATGAGTTGAAGGATCGGCAGGTAGAGGGAGAACGTTTACTTTACAGGGAACCTCAAATTCCGGATGAGGTGATGAATTATGTAGAACCTGTAGATCTGGACAGGCTTCTCGACGGGCTGACTCTGCAGAAACTTAATATCATTTTTAAAGAAGTAATAAGAAAGCAGAGTGACAAGATTGACCCGGTAAGAAGCAGATTCGGAAAAATAGAGAAGGAAGAAGTCACACTTCCTGAGAAGCTGGATTATGTTGAAGAATATGCCCGGGAGCACAGGATATTTAGTTTTCGGAATCTTCTGACCAGACAGAGCTCTAAGATTCAGATTATCGTAACATTTCTGGCAATTCTTGAACTGATGAAGACCGGAAAGATACGGATAGCACAGGAACAGCCTTTTGATGATATTGAGATAACCTCCATGATTACAGAGTCGGAAGAGGATTAGGGGATGCAAAGGAGTAAAGGGTTTGGAAATAAAAAGATTAGAGGGAGTTATTGAAGCAATCCTGTTTACGATGGGAGATTCCGTTGAACTTTCCAGAATCGCAGCAGCGATTGAGCATGATGAGGAAACTACACGTAAAATCATACACAATATGATGGATAAGTATAAGAAGCAGGATCGCGGCGTGCAGATTATTGAACTGGATGGGGCATTTCAGATGTGCACCAAACCGGATATGTATGAGTATCTGATCCGGATTGCAAAACAGCCGAAAAAATATGTTCTTACAGATGTTCAGCTGGAGACACTTTCTATTATTGCTTATCGCCAGCCGATTACGAAGATTGAGATAGAAAAGATCCGCGGTGTCAAATCTGATCATGCTGTGAACAAACTGGTGGAGTATAATCTGGTATGTGAAGTGGGGAGATTGGATGCCCCCGGAAGACCGATTCTTTTTGGAACTACAGAAGAATTCCTTCGCAGATTCAGTGTGCATTCACTGGATGAGCTGCCAAGTCTGAATGCGGAGCAGGTGGAGAACTTCAAATCGGAGGCAGAGGAAGAAGTTCAGATGAAATTGAATATTTAGTTTTTTCCTGACATAGATTTACAGTAACGATGGAAGACAGAAGTGCTGTGAGAGTATGAAAATATGGAAAAAATTTTTTGCGATAGCGGCAGGGTTTCTGGCTGTTCTTGTTATTTGTGGGGCAGGAACCGAAGAGAACCCGGAGGAGCTTTCAGATTTATACGCCCGGTCAGCGGTCCTGATGGATGCAGACAGCGGGCGTGTTTTATTTGGAAAAGAAGAAACTGCGGTCCTGCCCATGGCCAGTACTACGAAGATTATGACCTGTATATTGGTGTTGGAAAATTCACAGACAGATGAAATTGCCAGTGTGTCGCAAAACGCAGCGTCTCAGCCGAAGGTCCGGCTGGGTGTACAGGAGGGGGAGCATTATCGGATTGAACATCTGCTTTATTCTCTGATGCTGGAATCCCATAATGACAGTGCTGTAGTACTGGCGGAGCATGTGGCCGGTTCTGTGGAGGAATTTGCAAAGCTTATGAATCAGAAGGCTGTGGAACTGGGATGCAGGCATACATATTTCATTACACCAAATGGTCTGGATGCTGAGGACGAAAAGGGAAAACATGCTACCACTGCTGAAGAACTGGCAAAGATTATGCGTTATTGCATTATGGATTCCACAAAAAAAGAAGAATTTCTGCAAATTACCGGAACGGCTGAGTATGAATTTCAGAATGAAGAGGGGAACAGAAGCTTTCATTGCAGTAATCATAATGCATTTCTCACCATGATGGAGGGGGCCTTATCAGGAAAAACAGGTTTTACTGCGGATGCGGGGTATTGCTATGTGGGAGCTCTCAGAAGGAATGAGAGAACTTTTATTGTAGCCCTCCTGGCATGTGGGTGGCCGAATAATAAAGGATACAAGTGGTCGGATACCAGAAAGCTCATGGAATATGGGCTTGAGCATTATCACTATCGCAATGTATGGCATGAAATCAAACTATCGCCGGTTACTGTAGAGAATGGCATAGTGGAGCAGACAGATATCATAATTCAGAATGAACCGGAAGAATGGAAGCTTTTACTTCATGAGGATGAGGAACCGAAACGGGAAGTGGAAGTGAAAGAACAGCTTCGGGCTCCTGTTAAAAAGGGAGAGCAGGTGGGAATTCTGCGGTACCGGCTAGAGGACGAGGTGATAGGAAGCTGGGAAATTGTAACCTGCAGTACAATCCGAAAAAGAGTGTTTTGGGATAATGTGGAAGATATTTGCAAAAGTTTCTTTTTATGACAGATTGATATGAAAAAGTGTCATCAAAAGAAACATTAAATTACATCAATAAAAATGATTAAAATTGCCCCTTTTCTTTTTGAAAAGTCTATGTTAGGATAAGGGGGAGTTAAAAATGAACAAGAAAATTGATAATAATTTATCTTTTGCTGATGAGGTGATTATTTCAATATAAAGGAGAGGATTGAAGATGGATAATTGCAAGAAATACGAACGACAATATTTTATGCCGCCGGAGGTTACATACGACTGGGTAAAAAAAGAATATATTGAAAAGCCGCCGATCTGGTGCAGCGTAGACCTGCGTGACGGTAACCAGGCATTGATCGAACCCATGAGTCTGGAAGAAAAGTTAGAGTTCTTTGAGATGCTGGTTAAGATCGGTTTTAAGGAAATCGAGGTGGGATTTCCGGCTGCGTCCGAGACAGAATATCGTTTTATGCGAACTCTGATCGAAAAAAATATGATTCCGGACGATGTGACGGTTCAGGTACTGACACAGGCAAGAGAGCATATTATTAAAAAAACATTTGAAGCTGTAAAAGGTGCTCCTCATGCAGTCATTCATCTCTATAATTCTACATCCGTTGCACAGAGAGAACAGGTATTTAAGAAGAGTAAAGAAGAAGTAATGAAGATTGCAATCGACGGTGCCAAACTTCTGAAGCAGCTGGCAGATGAGACGGAAGGCAACTTTACCTTCCAGTACAGCCCGGAGAGCTTCCCGGGCACAGAGGTTGATTACGCTGTGGAAGTATGCAACGCTGTTCTGGATATCTGGCAGCCGACACCGGAAAAGAAAGCAATCATTAACATACCGACTACGGTTGAAAATGCGATGCCGCATGTATTTGCAACTCAGCTTGAATATGTACATAAGCATTTGAAATACAGAGAGAATGTTATCCTTTGCTTACACCCGCATAACGACAGAGGATGCGGTGTAGCAACTGCAGAAGTAG
Source organism: Sporofaciens sp. SGI.106 (assembly GCF_050314255.1). Taxonomy (NCBI): domain Bacteria; kingdom Bacillati; phylum Bacillota; class Clostridia; order Lachnospirales; family Lachnospiraceae; genus Sporofaciens; species Sporofaciens sp. SGI.106. The sequence goes on along the minus strand of NZ_JBNPMZ010000001.1, from coordinate 220,861 downwards.
GCATCCTTGCAGGAGCTGACCGAATCGAAGGAACACTGTTCGGAAATGGTGAGCGTACCGGTAACGTGGACATCATTACACTGGGAATGAATATGTATTCCCACGGAGTGAATCCGGGACTGGATTTCTCTAATATGGCAGAGATCAGAGAGACCTATGAACGTTTGACCAGAATGCACGTATATGAGCGTCAGCCATATGCGGGAGACCTGGTATTTACAGCATTTTCCGGTTCTCATCAGGATGCGATTGCAAAAGGAATGGCATGGAGAGAAGAGAAAAACTGTGAAACATGGACGGTTCCGTATCTGCCGATCGATCCGCAGGATGTGGGAAGAAAATACGATTCTGATGTTATCCGTATTAACAGCCAGTCCGGAAAAGGCGGCGTAAATTATATTCTGAAACAGAGCTATGGAATCAACCTGCCTGAGAAGATGCGGGAGGAAGTTGGATATCTGGTGAAGGACGTATCCGACAAAGCGCACAAAGAGCTGACACCGGAGTGGGTATACCAGATTTTCAGCGACAGCTATGTCAATGCCAAGAGTGTGTTCTCTATTGAAGAATGCCATTTCAAACAGACAGATGGTATTATCGCTGACGCAACAATTCAGCATGGCAATGACCAGAGAGTGGTAACTGCATCCGGTAACGGACGTCTGGATGCAGTCAGCAACGCGATCAAACAGTACTTTAACATCAGCTATGAACTTCGATTCTATGAAGAGCATTCTCTTACCAGAGGATCTTCTTCCAAGGCTGTGGCTTACGTGGGAATCATCTGCAAGGGCAAGACATGCTGGGGAGTTGGTATTGATGCCGATATCATCAAAGCTTCTATCGAGGCTCTGATCGTTGCGGTCAATAAACTGGATGAGATTAAGAGCTCCGAAGGCTGTAAGGATGCCCGCATGATTGAAATTATGAATTATATTCAGGCAAATTATATTGATGTTACACTGGATGATCTTTCCGAAAAGTTCTTCCTGTCAAAACCGTATCTTTCCAAATACATCAAAGAAAAATCCGGAATGACATTCGGAGAGCTGGTGAAAAAGATACGGATGAAGAAAGCTCGTGCCATGCTGAAGGGAAGCAGTATGACCGTTGAGAATATTGCACTGACCGTAGGATATCAGAATGTCGAACATTTCAACAGACTGTTCAAAAAAGCTTACGGAATCACCCCTGTACAGTTCAGAAATCAGAAATAAAAGTTTAAAAACAGAAACTTACAGGCGGCTCGAAATTTTCGAGCCGCTTTTTTCGTGAAGAAATTAACAAATAATGGAGAAAAATAGTTGAAGTTTTACATGAAAACGGATATAATATACTCGGCAGAAAATTTGGTTTTACTTTTATTAGTTTATGGTACACATAAGAAAAACCCAATTTAAATATCTGAGAAAATGGAGGGCTTGACTATGAGCAACATGGCAACAGAAAGTGCAGCAAGTCAGAGAATTGCCGCTTTACTTGATGCAGGAAGCTTTGTCGAAATCGGCGGTGCTGTTACAGCAAGAACAACAGATTTCAACATGCAGGAAAAAGAAACTCCTGGTGATGGTGTAATTACCGGTTATGGAGTGATCGACGGAAACCTGGTATACGTATACAGCCAGAATCCGGAAGTGCTGAACGGAGCAATTGGTGAGATGCACGCAAAGAAAATTGCTAATATCTACGATATGGCTATGAAGATGGGTGCACCGGTGATTGGTCTTGTGGATTGTGCAGGAATGAGACTTCAGGAAGCAACAGATGCTCTGGAGGCATTTGGAAGCCTGTATATGAAGCAGTCAATGGCATCTGGTGTGATTCCGCAGATTACTGCAATTTTCGGAACCTGCGGAGGTGGATTGTCCGTAATTCCTGCTCTGACAGATTTTACTTTTATGGAAGCTGACAAAGCAAGGCTGTTTGTAAATTCTCCGAATGCTATTCCGGGAAATGAGATCAGTAAATGTGATACATCATCCGCTGCATTCCAGAGTGAGGAAGCAGGACTGGTAGATGTTGTGGGAACAGAGGCTGAGATTCTTACAGGAATCCGTTCACTGGTATGTATGTTACCATGTAACAATGAAGAGGATGCATCCTATGATGAATGTCTGGATGATCTGAATCGTGTATGTGCAGGTATTGAGAATGCAACAGAGGATACAGCAATCGCACTTGCTAATATCTCTGACAACAGCATTTTCTTTGAGACAAAGAGAAATTATGCAAAAGATATGGTTACAGGTTTTATCCGCCTGAATGGTATGACAGTAGGAGCTGTTGCAAACCGTTCCAAGGTATATGATGCAGAAGCAAATCTTGTTGCAGAGTTTGATGGCTCTCTGTCTGCAAGAGGAGCAAAGAAGGCTGCAGAGTTTGTAGAATTCTGTGACGCTTTCAATATTCCGGTACTGACTCTGACAAATGTAAATGGATTTGCAGCAAGCAAGTGTTCTGAAAAGAACCTGGCAAAGGCTGTTGCAAAACTGACTTACACCTTTGCAAATGCAACCGTTCCGAAGGTAAATGTTGTGATCGGTAAAGCATACGGAAGTGCCTATGTGGCAATGAACAGTAAGTCTATCGGAGCAGATATGGTATATGCATGGCCGGAAGCTGAAATCGGTATGATGGATGCAGGTCTTGCAGCAAAGATTATGTATGCAGATGCGGATGCGGCTACAATTAAAGAAAAAGCAGCAGAATATAAGGAATTGCAGTCCAGTCCGTTATCAGCAGCAAGAAGAGGATATGTAGATACGATCATTCAGCCAGCTGATACCAGAAAGTATGTTATCGGTGCGTTTGAGATGCTCTTCACAAAGAGAGAAGACCGCCCGGCAAAAAAACACGGAACGGTTTAGTGAGGTGAGGCAAAGTGAAGAAAAAGATTAGCTTATTATTATGTATGCTTACAGCTGTGCTTACCTTTACCGGATGTGCAAGTAAGGTTACAACGGTAGAATATGATCAGGCAACGCTTGAACAGGTAGTGGAATTCATGATTCAGTACTGTTCTGAGGCTGATGAGGCTACCATTGAACAGTGGAAGGATATGCGTGAATTCACCTTTGAGCAGCAGCTTGCTGATTCAGGACTTCCGCTTACAACGGATTCTTTCCTTTCAGCGCTGGAATCCTGGCAGGCAGGTGAAGATGAGTGCGGTCAGTTTATTGAGCATGGCGATTACACATTTGAAGCAGATAAAGACGGCGTCTTGGTGACAACAGAAGCAAAGTTCGAGAACAGAGAAGCGACTTTGGAATTCCAGTTTGATGAAAAGCTGTTTCTTGAGTCTGTGACAGTCAGTGCACATTTCTCCCTTGGAGAGATTTTGCAGAAAGCAGGAATGAATACTCTGTTGGGTATGGGAACTGTATTTTCAGTTTTGATATTCATTTCCCTGATTATTTCTTTATTTAAATATATTCCTGCAATACAGGCTGCTTTCACTAAGAAACCAAAAGAAGCAAAAGAGACTGAAAAGGCACCTGAGGCAGCACCTGAAGCAGTGGCAGCTCCGGCACCGAAGGCTCAGGATGATGCAGAGCTGATTGCGGTTATCGCAGCAGCAATTGCGGCAGCTGAGGGAACAAGTACGGATGGTTTTGTTGTAAGAAGTATCAAACGCAGAAAATCAAATAAATGGAATTAGGATGATTACCAGGAGGATATGGAAATGAAAAATTATACAATTACAGTTAATGGCAATGTATATGATGTAACAGTAGAAGAAAAAGGAGCAGGAGCTGTATCAGCAGCGCCGGTTGCAGCACCGGTTGCGGCACCTGCAGCAGCACCTGTAGCAGCTGCACCGAAGGCATCTGCAGGAGCAGGATCTATTCAGGTTAAGGCAGGAGCAGCAGGAAAAGTATTCAAGATTGAAGCAAGCGTTGGTCAGAGTGTAAAATCAGGAGACCCGGTTGTTATTATCGAAGCAATGAAGATGGAGATTCCGGTCGTTGCACCAGAAGACGGAACAGTGGCAAGTATTGATGTGGCTGTTGGAGATCCGGTTGAGGCTGGAGCAGTACTGGCTACATTAAACTAAGAAACATAATCTTCTGATTTACGTTTCGAGATACGACTGGAGGTTAAAAAATGGAATATATAACAACAACATTAGGAAACCTCGTGCATCAGACAGCATTTTTCAGTCTTACATGGGGCAATGTAATTATGATTGCAGTTGCATGTTTTTTCCTATATTTAGCAATCAGGCATGGATTTGAGCCTCTTTTGCTGGTCCCGATTGCGTTCGGTATGCTGCTTGTTAATATCTATCCGGATATTATGCTTCATGCAGATGAATCGGCAAACGGTGTAGGCGGACTCCTGTATTACTTCTTCGTTCTGGATGAGTGGGCAATTCTTCCGTCTCTGATTTTTATGGGCGTTGGAGCAATGACAGATTTTGGACCATTGATTGCCAATCCGAAGAGCTTCCTTCTGGGAGCAGCAGCTCAGTTTGGTATCTTTGCTGCATATCTGGGAGCTATGGCTATGGGATTCTCAGATAAAGCTGCGGCAGCGGTATCTATTATCGGTGGAGCGGACGGCCCGACTTCCATCTTCCTTGCAGGAAAACTGCAGCAGACTGCTATTATGGGACCGATTGCTGTAGCGGCATATTCTTATATGGCACTGGTACCGATCATTCAGCCGCCAATTATGAAGCTTCTTACAACTGAAGAAGAGCGTAAGATTAAAATGGAGCAGTTAAGACCTGTTTCCAAGCTGGAGAGAATTCTGTTCCCGGTTATTGTAACAATCGTGGTATGCTGTATTCTTCCTACTACAGCACCGCTGGTTGGTATGCTGATGCTGGGTAATCTTTTCCGTGAGTGCGGAGTGGTAAGACAGCTTACTGAAACAGCATCCAATGCACTGATGTACATTGTAGTAATTCTGCTCGGTACATCTGTAGGAGCAACTACGAGCGCGGAAGCATTCCTGAATTTTGATACTATTAAGATCGTTGTTCTGGGTCTGGTAGCCTTCATGTTCGGTACAGCTGCCGGAGTAATCTTTGGCAAGATTATGTGTAAGGTAACCGGAGGTAAGGTGAATCCGCTGATCGGTTCCGCGGGTGTATCTGCAGTTCCGATGGCAGCCAGAGTATCTCAGAAGGTAGGAGCGGAGGCAGATCCGACCAACTTCCTTCTGATGCATGCGATGGGACCGAACGTAGCCGGAGTTATCGGTACAGCTGTAGCTGCCGGAACATTTATGGCTATCTTTGGTGTAATGTAATAACAGGAATTCTGTGCTTTGAATATATTATTGGAGGAAGAAATAATGGCAGAAATTGAAAAAAAACCAATTAAAATAACAGAAACCATTTTGCGTGATGCTCACCAGTCTCTGATTGCTACCCGTATGACGACAGAGCAGATGCTTCCGATCATTGATAAAATGGACAAAGTCGGATACCATTCTGTAGAGTGCTGGGGTGGTGCTACATTCGATGCATCCCTTCGTTTCCTGCATGAAGATCCGTGGGAGAGACTCCGTAAATTCCGTGATGGGTTCAAGAATACCAAACTTCAGATGTTATTCCGCGGTCAGAATATTCTTGGATACCGTCCGTATGCAGATGACGTTGTAGAGTATTTCGTACAGAAATCTGTAGCAAACGGAATTGATATCATCCGTATTTTTGACTGTCTGAATGACCTTCGTAACCTTCAGACAGCCGTTACAGCAGCAAATAAGGAAAAAGCGGAGGCGCAGGTAGCTCTTTCTTATACACTTGGTGACGCGTATACTCTGGATTACTGGGTAGATATTGCAAAGAGAATTGAAGATATGGGTGCTAATTCCATTTGTATTAAAGATATGGCAGGTCTCCTTGTTCCTTATAAGGCAACAGAACTGGTTACTGCAATGAAAGAGGCAGTGGATCTTCCGATTCAGCTTCATACACACTACACATCCGGCGTTGCTTCTATGACTTACCTGAAGGCAGTAGAAGCTGGTGTGGACGTAATTGATACTGCTATGTCCCCGTTTGCTCTGGGTACCTCCCAGCCTGCAACGGAAGTTATGGTAGAGACCTTCAAAGGCACACCATACGATACCGGATTTGATCAGCAGCTTCTGGCTGAGATTGCAGATTATTTCCGTCCAATCCGTGACAAAGCTCTGGAGACGGGGCTCCTGAATCCGAAGAACATGGGCGTTAATATCAAGACTCTTCTGTATCAGGTACCGGGTGGTATGCTGTCTAACCTGACTTCCCAGCTGAAGGAGCAGGGTGCAGAGGATAAATATTATGATGTTCTGGAAGAAGTACCGAAGGTAAGAAAAGACCTGGGAGAACCACCGCTTGTAACACCATCTTCACAGATCGTTGGTACACAGGCAGTATTTAACGTGCTTCTCGGTGAGCGTTATAAGATGGCAACAAAGGAGACAAAAGATATCCTGAGCGGAAAATACGGTGCAACCGTTAAACCGTTTAACGAGGAAGTAAAGAAAAAAGTTCTCGGCGAGAATCCGGATGTCATTACCTGCCGTCCGGCAGATCTGATTCCGGATGAGCTGGATACACTTCGCGAGGAATGTGCACAGTGGATCCAGCAGGATGAGGACGTGCTTTCTTACGCACTGTTCCCGCAGGTTGCTACAGATTTCTTTAAATACAGAGAGGCTCAGCAGACAAAGGTTGACCAGACAGTAGCAGATACGAAAAACGGAAGTTATCCTGTATAGAGTTTTTGAAAGGCGTGATTTGATTCACGCCTTTTAATTATGTCTTGAATTAGGTGTTAAGAAAAGATATAATGATAGAGCATGTTAATTAGAGAAAAGGACAGATAAAATGGATACAAAGAACGAACTTCTGAAAAAAATTGATGAGCGGTACAGCAAGCTCAGTAAAGGCCAGAAGAAACTGGCAGACTACATTCGGGAGGATTATGATAAAGCGGCATTTCTGACAGCGGCAAAGATGGGAGAGGTAGTTGGTGTCAGTGAATCCACAGTCGTACGTTTTGCAACGACTCTGGGCTATAAAGGTTATCCGGAATTTCAGAAAGCTCTGGAGGAATTAGTCAGGACAAAATTGAATTCCATCCAGCGGATGAAGGTAACTTATGGAAGAATCAGTCATGGAGAAATCCTTGATTCTGTGCTACAGTCTGATATTGAAAAGATTAAGCTTACCATGGCTTCCATTGATCATAACACCTTCGAACAGGCAGTTGATACCATATTGAATGCCCGGAAAATCTATGTAGTGGGTATTCGAAGCTGTGCGCCTCTTGCAAGCTTCCTGAGTTTTTATCTGAACCTGATCTGTGAGGACGTGAAAGCAGTAAACACCAACAGTTCCAGTGAGATATTTGAACAGCTGATCCGCATTGGAGAGGAAGATGTAATTATTGGAATCAGTTTTCCAAGATATTCCATGCGCACACTAAAAGCTCTGGAATTTGCAAGTAATCGAAAGGCAAAGGTGATCACTTTGACAGACAGTGTGCATTCTCCCATGAATCTGTATTCTTCCTGTAACCTGATTGCAAGGAGCGACATGGCTTCTATTGTGGATTCGCTGGTTGCACCTCTCAGCGTTGTGAATGCTCTTGTAGTTGCATTATGTATGAAGAAACAGAAGGAGGTTGTTGCGACACTGGAACGACTGGAGCAGATTTGGGATGAATACCAGGTCTACAGTAAAGATGAATTAAATATGGTGACGGATAGCGTAGAATTTTCTTCACCTGGAGATATAAAGGAATAATAACATGAGTAAGATATTAATCGTCGGCGGCGGAGCAGCCGGTATGTTTGCGTCTATATTTGCAGCAAGAAACGGGCATGAAGTGCATGTCTTTGAAAAAAATGACAAGCTTGGCAGAAAGCTTTTTATTACAGGAAAAGGAAGATGTAATATTACAAATGCCTGTGATGTGGAGGAATTGTTTCCGGCTGTTATGCGTAACTCGAGATTTTTGTACAGCAGCTTCTATGGATACACAAATCAGGATGTCATAGATTTTTTTGAGAGCCTGGGGGTTCGTACGAAAATTGAGAGAGGAAACAGAGTGTTTCCTGTGTCTGATCATTCTTCGGATGTGATAAGAGCACTGAGTGACGAGATGAGAACACAGGGGGTAAAAGTACATCTTAATACAGAAATCAGGAATATCGAAACGGATAAAGAAGAGTTTCAATACCTGGTTCTTTCAGATGGGGCGAAGGTAGAAGGAGATTCCTGTATTATAGCTACCGGTGGAGTTTCTTACCGCGCTACAGGTTCTACCGGTGATGGACACAGATGGGCTCAGAAACTTGGTCATAAGGTTACAGAACTTTTGCCGTCTCTTGTTCCTCTGGAAATTCGGGAACCCTGGATTCCGGAACTCCAGGGTTTATCTCTGCGTAATGTAAAAGTGGATGTCCGACTGGGAAAGAAAAAACTTTTTGAAGACTTCGGTGAGATGCTTTTTACTCATTATGGTGTGAGTGGCCCTGTGATCTTAAGTGCCAGCAGCGTGATTGGATCAAAAATTGATAAGCAGCTCATTCTTACGATCGATCTGAAACCGGCTCTTTCAGAAGAACAGCTTGACCATCGTGTTTTAAGGGATTTTGAAGAAAATAAAAACCGGCAATTTAAGAATGCTCTTGGAAAATTATTCCCGGCAAAGCTGATTCCGGTCATGATAGAGAGAAGCGGGATCGCACCGGATAAGAAAGTGAATGAGATTTCCAAAGAGGAAAGAAAGCAGTTTGTGAATCTGATTAAGAACTTTGATATGAAGATTGCAGGGTTAAGAGGATTTCAGGAAGCAATTATTACCAGGGGTGGCGTATCGGTAAAAGAAGTGAACCCGGGCACTATGGAATCAAAACTGGTAAAAAACCTTTATTTTGTCGGAGAAGTCCTGGATCTGGATGCGGTAACGGGAGGATACAACCTTCAGATTGCCTGGTCTACCGCATATGCTGCGGCGAATAGTCTGAGATAAACGAACAGGAGTGAGAATAATATGGGATATAATATAGCAATTGATGGACCGGCAGGAGCTGGCAAAAGCACGATAGCCAAGCAGGTCGCAAAGAAAAAAGGATTTATTTATGTAGATACCGGAGCGATGTACCGTGGTCTTGCACTTCATTTTATCAGGCAGGGAATCCAGCCGGAAGAAAGGGAAAAGATTGCTTTTGCCTGTCAGGATGTTGTCATTCGAATCGGATATGAAGATGGGATTCAGCAGGTTTACCTGAATGGTGACAATGTTACCTCCAGACTCCGTGAGGAAGCGGTTGGAAATATGGCTTCAAAGAGTTCTGCAATCCCGGAAGTACGCGAAAAGCTTCTCGAACTTCAGAGAAACCTCGCAAAAGAAGAAGATGTAGTAATGGATGGAAGAGATATCGGAACACACGTTCTCCCGGATGCGGATGTAAAGGTATATCTGACAGCCAGTGTAGCGACCCGTGCAAAAAGACGTTTTGCAGAACTAACGGCAAAAGGTGAAGAATGTGATTTTGATATAATTGCTGCTGATATCGCTGAGCGGGATGCACGGGATATGAATCGGGAAATTGCTCCGCTTAAACAGGCAGAGGATGCTGTTCTTATTGACAGTTCTGATATGACAATTGAAGAAGTGACAGATGCGATTCTGGCTCTTTGCGGAAGGTGAGATTATGGAAGTTAAGTTGGCAAAGACAGCAGGCTTCTGCTTTGGGGTAAGGCGTGCCGTGGACACGGTGTATCGTGAACTTGAGGATAAGCCTGATAAGAAAATTTATACTTATGGTCCGATTATCCATAACGGAGAAGTGATTAAGGACATGGAAGTAAAAGGCGTAACTGTGTTGAAAAATGAAGAGGAATTATGGGCTGTGAAAGACGGAATCGTGATTATCCGTTCCCATGGGGTTCCGAAATACATTTGTGACAGAATGGAGGAGCTTGGAATTCCATACGTAGACGCCACCTGTACCTATGTAAAAAAAATACATGAGATCGTTGAAAAAGAAAGCAAAAAAGGTGCACATATTGTTGTGATCGGAAATGCAGATCATCCGGAAGTAGAAGGAATCTGCGGATGGGCAGGAGAGTCTGTTACCGTCGTTTCTTCGGCGGAAGATGCAGAAAAATTTTCACCTGCTGATCATAAACCGATTTGCATTGTGTCACAAACGACATATAATTACAATAAATTCAAAGATTTAGTTGAAATTATCTCCAAAAAGGGTTATGATATAAATGTTTTAAATACGATTTGCAGTGCTACAAAAAAACGTCAGGAAGAAGCGGCGAGCATTGCGAAAGAGGTGGATGCTATGATTGTAATAGGTGACAAACATAGCTCGAATACCCAGAAGTTATTTGAAATATGCAATCATGCATGTGACAATACGTACTACATACAGACACTTGACGATTTGGATACGAGTCAATTAAGGTCCGTGGAAACAGTAGGTATTACAGCAGGGGCATCCACGCCCAAGAATATAATTGAGGAGGTTCAAAATAATGTCAGAATTAACTTTTGAACAAATGTTAGAGGAATCTTTTAAAACTATACGAAATGGAGAGGTTGTAGATGGCGTGGTTATCGACGTGAAAGCCGATGAGATCATCTTAAATATTGGCTATAAAGCTGACGGTATCATTACCAGAAGTGAATACACGAACGAACCAAATGTTGATCTTACTACTTTAGTTTCTGTAGGCGACACAATGACTGCCAAGGTTTTAAAAGTAAATGATGGAGAAGGTCAGGTGCTGTTAACTTATAAGAGACTGGCTGTAGAAAAAGGAAATGAAAGACTGAAAGAAGCATTTGAGAACAAAGAAGTTCTTAAGGCTCCTGTTGCACAGATCCTCGGTGGAGGACTGAGCGTAGTAGTAGATGAAGCAAGAGTATTCATTCCTGCAAGTCTTGTATCCGACACATATGAAAAAGACTTAAGCAAATATCAGGGACAGGAAATCGAGTTTGTAATCAGTGAGTTCAATCCTAGAAGAAACCGCGTGATCGGTGACAGAAGACAGCTTCTTGTTGCAGAAAGAGCAGAGAAGCAGAAAGAGCTTTTTGCTAAACTTCAGGTTGGTGATACTGTAGAAGGTGTTGTTAAGAATGTAACAGATTTTGGTGCATTTATTGACCTTGGCGGTGTTGACGGACTGCTTCACATTTCAGAAATGTCCTGGGGACGAGTTGAGAATCCAAAAAAGGTATTCAAAGTTGGTGAGAAGCTGAAGGTTCTAGTAAAAGATATCCATGATACCAAGATTGCATTGAGTCTGAAATTCCCAGAGACAAATCCATGGGCAAATGCAGCTGAGGATTATGCAGTAGGAACAGTGATTACAGGAAAAGTTGCAAGAATGACAGATTTTGGTGCATTTGTTGAACTTGCTGCAGGTGTAGATGCACTGCTTCATGTGTCACAGATTTCACGTGCGCATGTTGAAAAACCATCTGATGTGCTTTCAGTTGGTCAGGAAATTACAGCAAAGATTGTTGATCTTAATGAAGCTGAAAAGAAGATCAGCCTTAGCATGAAGGCTCTGGAGCCGGAAACAGCTGCAGAAACAGAACCTGTAGAAGAATAATAAGATAAATGAAAGATTTTTTACGATAGAGGCTAGAAATAGTCTCTATCTTTATGTCCGAATGCATGTTAAAAATTCGACGAGATGTATTGCAAAATATACAAAGAATTGCTGATAAAAGCTGGCGATTTTCGGCATTTTCTTGTATAGTTATAAGTAAGATGATGTAAAAGGAAGGAAGGAAAAAGGGATGGCATTGTTAACATTTAAGGGTGGTATTCACCCGGATGACGGCAAGCGTCTTGCAAAGGATAAGGCAATTGTCGAAGTGAAACCAAAGGGTAATTTGGTTTATCCGCTTTCTCAGCACATTGGTGCTCCTGCAAGTCCGATTGTGGCGGTTGGGGACCACGTATTGAAGGGTCAGAAGATTGCAGAGGCCGGTGGATTTGTATCTGCACCGATTTATGCATCTGTTTCCGGTACTGTTAAAGCAATTGAACCGCATTTCAACCCGACTGGTGCTAAAGTAAATTGTATTGTTGTTGAGAATGACGGAGCGTATGAAGAAGTAGAATACGGACCGGTAAAACCTCTTGAGGAAATGACAAAAGCAGAGGTTCTCGAAGCAATCGCAGAGGCAGGCGTTGTTGGTATGGGTGGTGCCGGATTCCCGACCAGAGTAAAATTGTCTCCGAAGGAGCCGGATAAGATTGATTATATTATTGCAAACTGTGCAGAGTGTGAACCATATATTACGGCTGACTATCGCAGAATGTTAGAGACACCGGAGCTTCTGGTGGGCGGTATGAAAGTTGTTCTCACCCTGTTTGATAACGCAAAGGGTGTGTTTGCAATCGAGGACAATAAACCGGATTGTATTGCAAAAATGAAAGAACTTGTAAAAGACGAGCCACGTATGGAAGTTCTGGCTCTTAAGACCAAGTATCCGCAGGGTGCTGAGCGTCAGCTGATTTATGCTGTAACAGGCAGAGCAATTAATTCCACCATGCTTCCGGCAGATGCGGGATGTGTGGTAGACAACGTAGAGACTATGATTAATATTTATCAGGCTGTTGCGTTGGGAAGACCTTCTATCGACCGTGTTGTTACTGTCAGTGGTGATGCAGTAAATGAGCCGGGTAACTTCAAGGCACTCTTTGGAACGAACCAGATGGAGCTTGTGGAGGCTGCCGGTGGATTTAAGAATGAACCGGAGAAGGTGATTTCCGGCGGACCGATGATGGGATTCGCCATGTTTACACTGGATACACCGGTTACAAAGACATCTTCATCTATTCTTTGTTTCTCAAAGGATGAAGTTGCAAAACTGGAACCAAGTGCATGTATTAACTGCGGACGCTGTGTAGATGCGTGTCCGAGCAGAATCATTCCATCCAGACTTGCAGATTATGCTGAACGTCATGATGAAGAGACCTTCACAAAACAGAATGGTCTGGAGTGTGTGGAATGTGGTTCCTGCAGTTATGTATGCCCTGCAAAGAGACCTTTGAAGCAGGCAATTGGTTCTATGAGAAAGATTGCGCTTGCTAACCGCAAAAAGAAGAAATAAACAAAGAAGAGAGGAAGAGGTGAACAGACGTGGAGAATAAATTAAATATTTCATCTTCACCACATATACGTTCCAAAGACAATACAGGCAAAATCATGCTTTATGTGATTATCGCATTACTTCCGGCATCTGCTTTTGGTGTATTTAACTTTGGACTTCCGGCACTGGCTATGCTGGTTACAACAACTGCAGCAGCAGTACTGACAGAATTTATTTACGAAAAATTGATGCATAAGAAAATCACGATCAGTGATTACAGTGCAGCGCTGACCGGTTTGCTTCTCGGTCTTAATATGCCTCCGACAGCACCGCTCTGGATGGGAGCACTCGGAAGTATATTTGGTATCCTTGTAGTAAAACAGTTATTTGGAGGTCTGGGACAGAACTTTATGAACCCGGCACTTGGAGCAAGATGTTTCCTCCTGATTTCTTTTACCGGACAGATGACAAAATTTATCTATGATGCAGAGACAGGTCCGACTCCTCTGGCATACCTGAAAGAGGGCGCAATGTCTGAGATCAATTCCATGGATATGCTGCTTGGTACAATTCCCGGAACGATCGGTGAAACTTCTGTGATCGCAATTGTGATCGGAGCAATCTTCCTGATTCTCATGGGAGTCATTGATCTTCGCATTCCAGGTACATATATCGTGACCTTCGTAATTTTCGTTGGTATTTTCGGTCACTTCTCAGATGCAGGTGTTGGATTCTTTGATCCGCAGTATATTACAGCACATCTCTGCGGAGGTGGATTAATGCTTGGTGCATGGTTCATGGCTACAGATTATGTGACATCACCGATTACCAAGAAAGGGCAGATTGTATATGGTATCTGTCTCGGTGTGCTGACCGGACTGTTCCGACTGTTCGGTGGTTCCGCAGAAGGTGTGTCCTATGCAATCATCATCAGTAACCTTTTTGTACCTCTGATTGAAAAGGTTACTCTTCCAAAACCATTCGGTAAAGGAGGAGAAAAATAATGAATAAGATTATTAAAAATGCGATTATTCTTACGGTAATTACACTGGTTGCAGGACTTGGACTTGGTTTTGTATATGAGATTACAAAAGATCCGATTGCTCAGGCAAAGGAATCTGCCAAGAAAGAGGCATGGCAATCTGTTTTCCCGGAGGCTTCTCTGGATGATTTCGAGTCCATGGACGTTGATCAGGATGTGGCAGATCAGGTGATCGCCGATCTGGGAGTCAAAGGTACTGTGGATGAAGTATGCAGCGTTAAAGGCGGCGAAGAAGGTTATGTGATCACTACAACAGATGGTGAAGGTTACGGCGGTAACATTCAGATTACTGTGGGAATTACAGCAGATGGAACCGTGAGTGGTATTTCTTTCCTGTCCATCAGTGAAACGGCCGGTCTTGGTATGAAAGCTACAGAGCCTGCATTCTACGAACAGTTTCAGGGAAAACAGACGGATAAATTCGTAGTATCCAAAGATGGCGGAGACGGTGAACCGATCGATGCCCTCAGTGGTGCGACTTTCACATCCAGAGCAGTAACTGGTGCTGTTAATATTGCACTTGCTTATTTTCAGAATGCATTTTAGGAGGTAGAGAAGATGAATAATTGTACCGAGAGATTATATAACGGTTTAATAAAAGAAAATCCTACCTTCGTGTTAATGTTGGGTATGTGTCCGACTCTTGCGGTTACAACATCCGCTATAAATGGTCTGGGTATGGGACTTTCCACAACCGTTGTACTTGTACTTTCAAATATGTTGATTTCCATGCTGCGTAAGGTGATTCCGGATTCTGTCAGAATGCCGGCATTCATCGTAGTTGTAGCATCATTCGTAACAATTGTACAGTTCCTTCTGGAAGGTTTTGTTCCAAGTCTTTATTCAGCACTTGGTCTTTACATTCCGCTTATCGTTGTTAACTGTATTATTCTTGGCCGTGCTGAGAGTTATGCTTCCAAGAATCCGGTTCTTCCATCCATTTTCGATGGTATCGGTATGGGACTTGGATTTACAGTAGGTCTTACAGCAATCGGTATTGTACGTGAGCTGATCGGAGCAGGACAGATTTTTGGTTTCCAGCTTCTTCCACTTGCAGATGCTGCAACAGGAAAAGCAGGTTATACACCGATTACCATCTTCATCCTTGCACCGGGAGCATTCATGGTACTTGCAGGACTTACAGCTCTTCAGAATAAAGTGAAGAATAATGCTGCAAAGAAGGGCAAGAAGGTAACAGAAGCCGCTTCCTGTGGAGAAGGCGGATGCGCTTCCTGCGGTGGCTGCAGCGGTAAAGTATTTCCGACAGGAAATGAAGAATAGGAGGAGTACATAGATGAAAGAATTACTTATTATTGCAATTGGTTCAGCCCTTGTAAATAACGTTGTACTCAGCCAGTTCCTAGGAATCTGTCCTTTCCTCGGTGTTTCTAAAAAAGTAGAGACAGCCGCTGGTATGGGCGGTGCCGTAGTATTCGTTATTACAATTGCATCTTTTGTAACAGGACTGATTTATAAATTTATCCTTGCAAACCCGGCAATACTCGGTGGTAAGCTGGTATATCTGCAGACCATCGTATTTATCCTTGTAATTGCCTGTCTGGTTCAGTTTGTTGAGATGTTCCTTAAGAAGACAATGCCTTCTCTCTATCAGGCACTTGGTGTATACCTGCCTCTGATCACAACAAACTGTGCAGTACTTGGTGTTGCACTTACAAATGTTCAGAAAGAGTATTCTATTCTGGCAGGCGTAATCAACGGTATCGGTACATCCGTAGGTTTCCTGATCGCAATCGTACTGATGGCTGGTATCCGCGAAAAAATTGAATACAATGATGTTTCTGAGTCTTTCCAGGGAACACCGATCGTGCTGGTAACGGCAAGCCTTATGGCTATCGCGTTCTTCGGATTCTCAGGTTTGATTTAGGGAGGGACGTACTATGAGTATAACAGGAATTATTCTTGCTGCAGTAGTTGTAGGCGGAACCGGATTATTCATTGGTTTGTTCCTTGGTTTTGCCGGCAAGAAATTTGCGGTAGAAGTAGATGAGAGGGAAGAAGCCATCGTAGGTGTTCTTCCTGGAAATAACTGTGGCGGCTGTGGTTATGCGGGATGTTCCGGTCTTGCAGCTGCAATCGTTAAGGGCGAAGCTGAAATCAGCGGATGTCCGGTTGGCGGTGCTCCCGTGGCAGCCAAAATCGGAGCTATCATGGGGCAGGAAGCCGGTGAGCAGGTACATCAGGTAGCATTTGTAAAATGTGCCGGAACCTGTGATAAGGCAAAGACTGATTATGAATATCAGGGACTTAATGACTGTATCATGGTAAATATGATGCAGAATGGCGGACCGAAATCCTGTAATTATGGATGTCTCGGTGAGGGATCATGTGTAAAAGCATGTCCATTCGATGCAATCCATATTGAAAATGGTATTGCAGTCGTTGATAAAGATGCATGTAAGGCATGTGGCAAGTGTATTGCAGTATGTCCGAAGCATCTGATTGAACTGGTGCCATATGATCAGAAACATCTGGTACAGTGCAGTTCCAAAGATAAGGGCAAGGATGTAATGGCGGCATGTTCCGTTGGTTGTATAGGATGTAAAATGTGTCAGAAGGTATGTGAGTTTGAAGCGGTTACCGTTGAAGAGAATATTGCTCATATTGATCCTTCTAAATGTACGAACTGCGGTAAGTGTGCTGAAAAATGTCCGAAGAAAATCATCCAGTAAAATTATAAAACAAAAAAAATAAAGAAAGGTAAGGCTTTCTTTGTTTCCCTCAAATTACAGGAGATTTTTATGAAGATTTTTTCACGTTGTTATATCAAGAAAGTTTTTTGTAAGATACTCACTGATTTAAAAACAAGCGGATGGGTGGTTGCAGTTATTGCAGCCACCTATTTCGGCTTTTTGAGAAAATATCTGTACAGTATCTGTCCGGTAGTTATGATTACCGGATATCCGTGCCCATCTTGTGGGATGACAAGAGCGGGAATTATGCTTCTTCATTTCCAATTCAGAGAAGCGTTTGAATTTCATCCTTTTATTTATGTCTTTGTATTATGGGTAGCGGCATTTTGTATCAATCGCTATCTTTTCTTTCGAAAAATAACTCCATGGCTAAAGTGGAGTGCAGGAATTGGAATTCTGGCAATGACTGTATTTTATATATGGAGAATGTATCACTTTTTTCCGGGTGATCCACCTATGAGTTATTATGATGGCAATCTGCTCAAGTTGTTTTTTCAGCGCGTCTGTGTTATACTGGATAAGTAGTTTTGGGTACGATATTTTTTTCGAATAAATCGTCAAAATGCTGATAAAAAGAATCACAAAGAGATATAACATAAGGAGGAATAGAAAATGGATGAACAGAATATGAATGAACAGAATACGAACGATCAAATCCCGGCTCAACAGAATCAGGGAAATATAGAGGAGATTACTCCTCAGAGCAATACAGCGGAAACTGTATACACCGATCCGAATGCAGATGTGATTTTTCCTGAGCAGCAGAATCAGTATTCTCAGCAGAGCCAGCAGGCTCAGCAGAATTTCCATCAGGGATCAAATGTGGAACAGGACAACTACAGATACAATGTTGGCAGCGGTATGTCCTACCAGAACACCGCTTCCGATACAGAAGATACCTCTCCCTTATCTTTGGGTGAATGGATTCTGACAATTCTAGTGATGCAGCTTGTTCCGTGCGTTGGCATCGTTATGTACTTTGTATGGGCATTCAGCAAAAACGGGAATGTAAACCGCAAAAATTTCTGCCGGGCGTATCTGATTATTACAGGAATTATGCTGGGAATCGTACTTATTATGGTAATTATTTTTGGCGGTGTATTTGCTGCAGTATTAACCAGTCATTAAAAGAAAGGGCAACAGATTGATCATAAGTGATCATTCTGTTGCCTTTAGTTATTTCTTTAGAAAATTTCTTGAATAAGTAATCTCGTTATTCGTGTCTACGAAAACTGCGTCTACATTATCCAATTGATTTACAAGCCGGAGACCTTTGTCCGGTCCCAGGAGAAAGCATGTGGTACTGAGCGCATCTGCCGTCAGCGAAGAATTGGTAATGATCGTGACACTGTTTAATCCGTTGTTGCAGGGATATCCACTTGCGGGATCAATAATGTGATGATAAAGATTACCATCTTTTTCAAAGTAGCGCTGGGAAGTCCCGGATGTCACGACGGATTTGTTCTTTATCTTTACTGTTGTAAGTGGTTCTTCCTCTTCGTGGAATGGTTTACGGATTCCGATATTGAAGGAACTTCCATCCGGCTTGCCGCCTATCGCCAGAACATTACCTCCAAGATTGATGATTGCATGTTTCACACCCTGACTTTTCAAATAATCCTTTAAACGGTCTGCGATATACCCCTTTGCAATCGCACCCACATCAATTTTTGTCTGCGGATCCGTGAGTGTAACCGTGTTATTTGAAATTACAATTTTATCATAATTGATGTGTTTCTTTGCCTCAGCAATGGATTCCGGTGAGGGGATAATCGGTTCTTCCGATTTAAAATCCCACAGGCTTGATACTGAACCAACCGTAATATCAAAGGCACCATTGGATAATTCAGAGTAGTAGATTCCTTTTTTTATCAGCTCAATGGTATCTTCAGATACGGCTACCGGTGCTCCACCCGCACTATTGATCTGGGATATTTCACTGGTTTCAATGGTAGCAGAAAATTTCTGCTCGTATTCGCTGCACATGGTCTTGCAGTGCTCCAGAACTTCTTCATCAACCGAATCATATATCTGAACCGCTATTACAGTGTCAAATGCCATGCCTGTAAATGATAAAGGCTTAGTACTGAAACGGGAACAGCCACAGGTCAGCAGGGCCGCTGCTGCCAGAAGCAGGCTGACTTGTCTTATTCTTTTCATATTATTTATCACCTCATATTACTGGTACTATAATGGTGTTGGGGGCAAAAAGCCACCCAACTATGATACTAGTATAACATACAACAGAAGTTCTGCAAACAGAAAAAGGACTCGAACATGTGGTTGCGAATACCTGGATGGTGTGTTAAAATAAAGGGCAGAGAATTCGAAGAGAGCAGGTATCCTATGAAAATAAGGTTGAAAAAAAAAGATTGGATATTGATTGTTGTGATCATATTTGTGTCGGCAGGTTCCTATTTTCTACATCAGTCTTTCCAACATATGGGGAGAGGCTGTGTTGTTATAAAGGTGAACGGTGTGATCGAGGGAACCTACAATCTGAATGAAGATCAGGAAATATCAATAAACGGAGGCAGCAATATCCTTAAGATACAAAACGGAAAGGCATCCATGATAGAGGCAGACTGTCCGGATAAGCTGTGTGTACATCAAAGACCAATTTCCCGGAATCATGAGAATATCATCTGCCTGCCAAATAAAGTGATTGTAGAGGCTGAATCGATGAGTGACAGTACTCTGGATGCGATGACGAACTAGAAACCGGGGAGGCACGTATTGAAGAACAGGGTTGCATTTTTCGGTGTTTTTGTGGCACTGGCGTTAATATTTAGTTATGTAGAATCGTTAATTCCGATTCAGATTGGTATTCCGGGTGTGAAGCTCGGTCTCGCAAATTTAATTATTGTAATAGCACTATATAAGATGAGCCTGAAAGAGGCTTATCTTTTGTCTGTAACAAGGGTAGTATTATCCGGCTTTATATTTGGAAATCTGTTCAGTATCCTGTACAGTCTTGCCGGTGGATTACTCAGCCTTTCTGTTATGGCATTATTGAAAAAACATGGAGATTTCAGTGTGATCGGAATCAGTATCGCAGGAGGAGTGTCCCATAATATCGGTCAGCTGGCAGTTGCCATGGTTGTAGTCGAGACTTTCAGCGTGGTGTATTACATACCGGTACTTCTGATAGCAGGACTGATTACAGGCCTTTTGATTGGAATCACGGCGGATGAGATGCTTCGCAGACTGACAAATATAATGTAGGGAGAATGATATGATTTCATATATAAGGGGCGAACTTTCAGTAATAGAGGAAAATAGAATCATAGTAGATGTGGGAGGAGTCGGTTACGGCATATTTATGCCGGGTCAGTCCATTCGTTACCTGCCGGCTGTGGGTAACGAGGTGAAAATACATACCTATCTGCATGTAAAAGAAGATATGATGCAGCTGTTTGGATTCCTGACCAGAGATGATATGGAAGTGTTTAAGCTGATCATCAGTGTGAGTGGAATAGGTCCCAAGGGTGGTCTTAGTATTTTATCACAGCTTTCGGCTGATGAGCTTCGATTCGCTGTATTTTCAGGTGATGCCAAGGCAATTTCAGCTGCACCGGGTATTGGAAAGAAAACGGCCGAAAAGTTGATTTTAGATCTGAAGGATAAATTGAAACTTGAGGATGTGCTGGAACGCGGAGAGGATACGACTCCTTCGGTTACGGCTCAGACAGATATGGGTATTCAAAGTGATGCGGTACAGGCACTGACAGCTCTGGGTTACGGAAGTGCAGAGGCACTGAAGGCCGTGAAAAAGGTGACGATTACGGAAGAAATGCAGGTGGAAGATGTATTGAAGCAGGCACTGAAAAATATGATGTTCTAGAGGTAACAGGTCAGGTATGGGAAGAAGAATTATTACGACAGAGAATCTGGAAGAAGATGCGAAAATTGAAAATCATCTCAGGCCTCAGCTTCTGGATGATTATATCGGACAGCAGAAAGCAAAAGAAACATTAAAAATATATATTGCAGCGGCTAAAGAAAGGCAGGAACCTCTGGATCATGTTCTCTTTTACGGACCGCCGGGGCTTGGAAAAACTACGCTTGCCGGAATCATTGCGAATGAGATGCAGGTAAATATTAAGATCACTTCGGGACCTGCCATTGAAAAACCGGGAGAGATGGCCGCAATCCTAAATAATCTTCAGGAGGGAGATGTATTGTTTGTGGATGAGATCCACCGGCTGAACCGTCAGGTGGAGGAGGTGCTCTATCCGGCTATGGAAGATTACGCGATTGATATTATGATAGGCAAGGGTGCGAGTGCCCGGTCCATACGTCTTGATCTTCCCAAATTTACACTGGTTGGTGCTACCACAAGAGCCGGAATGCTGACGGCTCCACTGAGAGACCGGTTCGGTGTGGTGAATCGACTGGAATTTTACACAGTAGAAGAACTTCAGACGATTATCATGCGGTCCGCCAATGTTTTGGGAGTTGAGATAGACAGCAGAGGAGCTCTGGAACTGGCCAGACGTTCCAGAGGAACTCCAAGGCTTGCAAATCGTCTTCTGAAAAGGGTGAGGGATTTTGCGCAGGTAAAATATGACGGTGTCATCACAAAGGAAGTAGCAGATTACGCTCTGGATCTTTTGGATGTAGATAAATACGGGCTGGATCATATTGACAGGAATATCCTTCTGACTATGATTGAGAAATTTCAGGGCGGTCCGGTGGGACTTGATACGCTTGCGGCATCTGTCGGTGAAGATGCGGGCACAATTGAAGAGGTCTATGAACCCTATCTTTTAAAGAACGGTTTTATCCAGAGAACGCCCCGTGGCCGGGTCGTAACGGAGCTTGCCTTCCGTCATTTGGGAATTTCGATGGAAAATATTGAAAAATAGTTGGTTTTTAAATCCAAATAGTTTATAATAAATGCAAAGTAATAAGGAAAGCGGGGAAGTCTTCTATGGCATCATCTAAGAATTATACAGAAGTTTTGATAGGTGGCAAGGTATTTACACTGAGCGGATTTGAAAGTGAAGAATATTTACAGAAAGTATCCACCTACCTGAACCATAAATTAGAAGAGTGTACGAATAGCGAGGGATACCGGAAACAGAGTGCAGAGACGAGAAGTATTCTGCTGGCGCTTAATATCGCAGACGATTATTTCAAAGCAAAGAAACAGGGCGGTACGCTGGAGAGCGATATTGAAGCAAAAGACAAAGAGATGTACGACCTGAAGCACGAACTGATTTCTGTGCAGATTAAGCTTGAGAATGCGGATAAGGCACTGGACAGGCTCAAGGAAGAAAACAAGGAGCTTCAGATGAAGATCGTGCAGTTGGAAACTGAGATGAAGAATAGTAAGAAAAAATAGGCTGTCATTTGACAGCTTATTTTTTCTCGATGGAAATCCTGAAAGGAATCAGAATATGATGAGAGAGATAGAAGTTCTTGCTCCTGCCGGTTCGTTTGAGACTATGAAAGCGGCAGTTGCTGCCGGGGCAGATGCGGTATATGCCGGCGGAAGCCGATTTGGAGCCAGAGCCTATGCACAGAATTTTACAGAAGAAGAGCTGCTGGAAGCAATTGATTATGTACATCTGAGAGGAAAAAAGCTTTACCTGACCGTGAATACCCTGGTAAAAGAAAAAGAATTCGGAGACTTGTACAGCTATCTGCTGCCGTATTATAAACGGGGGCTGGATGCGGTTATCGTGCAGGATGTCGGTGTGATGGAGTATATAAAAGAACAGTTTCCGGGGCTTGGTATCCATGCCAGTACGCAGATGACCATCACTAATGTACTTGCTGCTGCGCATCTGGAAATGCTTGGAGTTGAACGGGTGGTTCCGGCCAGAGAGCTTTCTCTTGGCGAGATCAGAAAAATAAGTGAAGAAACGGATTTGGAGATTGAATGTTTTGTACACGGAGCACTTTGTTACTGTTATTCGGGGCAGTGCCTGTTAAGCAGTATGATCGGCGGCAGAAGCGGGAACAGGGGACAGTGTGCACAGCCATGCAGGCTTCCATACAAAGCAGGGGATTCCAAAACGGCAGTTGATATTATGAGTCTTAAGGATTTATGCACCATAGAGCATATCCCGGATCTGATTGATGCCGGAATTACATCTTTTAAGATTGAAGGACGAATGAAACAGCCTTCCTACGTTGCAACGGTTACCGCAATGTATCGGAAATACACGGATCTGTATCTTCGGAATGGAAGAAGTGGATTCAAAGTATCCCGAAAAGATATGGAAGTTTTGAAGCAGGCATATCAAAGAAGAGGGTACTGCGACGGTTACTATTATCGCCATAACGGAAAAGAAATGATTTCATTTGAACGCCCGAAAAAAGAGACGGAAGTTCCTGCAGAAGTAACAAATATACAATCACAGGAAAAAATTAATGGTAAATTAATAATTTCTTCGGGTGAATGTGTTAAACTGGAACTTGTATATCAGAATATATCTGTGAAAATCGAAGGCACGGAAGCACAGGAGGCGCAGAAGCAGCCGGTAACCGAAGAGCGCTTGAGGAAGCAGATGCTGAAAACCGGCAATACACCATTTGTATTTGAAAAGCTGGATATTTGCCTGAATGGTAATGTATTTCTTCCGATCCAGAGTCTGAATGAGGTGAGAAGACAGGGGCTTGCGTTGCTGGAAGATCAGATCCTTCGAAAATACAGACGTAAAACACCTATAGAGATAAAATATAATGACTTGGAGAAGAATAGAGTTTATTCTGTTTCACAAAGAGAAATGAGTGTCTCTGTGGAGACGGCAGAACAGTTTTCCACCGCAGCATCCCATCCGGATGTACGCAGGATTTATGTAGAAGATTCAATGATCTCAGAGACTTCGGAAAAATTCATCCAACAGGCGAAAGCATCCGGTAAACAGGTTTATTTTGCTATGGCAAGGATTTTCCGAACCGAAGCGGAGCAGGTATATCAGAAAAAATTTACTCAGATTACAAAATTGGCGGATGGTATTCTGGTCCGGAATATGGAAAGTATTTTATATTTAAGAAAACAGGGATACCAGGGTCCGGTTGCGGCAGATGCCGGAATCTATCAGTGGAATCAGAGTGCAAAGAAATTCTGGAGTAAATACGGATTGGAATTTGGGACTGCGCCGGTAGAGCTTAATTTCCATGAGCTTCATGAACTGGGCGTTTCGGATATGGAGGTTATTGTTTATGGTCATTTGCCGGTCATGGTGTCTGCTGGATGCATCCGGAAAAACACCTCCGGCTGTACGAAGAAAAGCGGACAGACGACTCTGACAGACCGGTATCAGAAGCAATTTACAGTAAAAAACGACTGTGATTACTGTTATAATATCATATATAACACCTCACCACTCGTTCTCCTGGGACAGCAGGAAGAGATGGGCAGACTTGGCATCAGCAGGTTCCGGCTGGCATTTTCGACAGAGAATGCCGGGCAGACACGTCAGATGCTGGATCTGTTTGCTGATGAATACCTTCATGGAAGAGAAGTTACGATACCGGAGATGGATTATACGAGGGGACATTTTAAACGGGGAGTAAAGTAGGTGAAGATTTGACTAATATTATTGTAGAACTATCAAAATACTTAATTATAATTCTGATTATTATGTACACGTATCTGTGTTTTACCGTGTTTGGATACGCAGATGTGGAGAAGAAGCAGGAGATGCTGCGAAGACAGAATGTATTGATGTTTATGATGCATCTGACGGCATTTATAGTCCTGTATCTGGAGATGAATGATATAAAGGTCGTTGCATTTTATCTGGCGCAGGTAACCCTCTTTGGGGCAACTATCCTTCTGTATACCCACATTTATCCGAAAGTATCGAGGCTTGTAGTAAACAATATGTGTATGCTGCTTTGCATCGGAATGATCATGCTGACAAGACTGTCGTATACGAAGGCTGTGAAACAATTTGTGATTGCCTCCTGTGCGATTGCGCTCAGTCTGGTGGTTCCGGTAATTATACGAAAGGTAAAACTTCTTGCAGAATGGAAGAAGTTCTATGCCATAGCCGGGCTGATCTCACTGGCAGTGGTAGCGATTCTTGGTCAGGTTTCTTATGGAGCGAAGCTTGGATTTACCATTGGAGGAATCAGCATCCAGCCATCTGAGCTTGTAAAAATCATTTTCGTATTTTATGTGGCTGCAAGCTTTAAAGCGGCTACGGATTTTAAAAATGTAGTGATCACTACCGCAATTGCTGCATTTCATGTACTGATACTTGTGATTTCTACAGATCTTGGTGCAGCACTGATTATTTTTATGGTATATCTGGTTATGCTTTATGTGGCTACCAGACAGCCGCTCTATATGGCAGCCGGACTTGGCGCCGGTTCCCTGGCCTCCGTGGCGGGATATTATCTCTTTGGTCACGTGCGGACCAGGGTGCAGGTGTGGAGAGATCCCTTCGGAATGTATGACCAGGGTGGCTATCAGATTGTGCAGTCACTTTTTGCTATCGGAACAGGAAGCTGGTTCGGAATGGGGCTTTGTCAGGGACAGCCGGATAAAATACCGGTTGCGGCGGAGGACTTTATTTTCTCTGCGATTGCGGAAGAGCTTGGCATGGTATTTGCGCTTTGTCTGATCCTGATCTGCGTAAGCTGCTATGTTATGTTTTTGAATATTGCCATGCAGCTTCATAATCAGTTTTATAAGCTGGTTGCTCTGGGACTTGGAACCTGTTATATTTTCCAGGTATTTCTTACGATCGGAGGAGTAACAAAGTTCATTCCATCCACCGGAGTAACACTCCCGCTGGTAAGCTATGGCGGAAGTTCCCTGCTCAGTACACTGATTATGTTTGCGATTATTCAGGGATTATATATATTAAGGGAAGACGAGGAAGAGATTATTGAAAGAAAGAAAAAGGAACAGTTACGAGCTAAGAGAATCCGAGAAGCGCATCCGGAAGAAAGAAGAGCAAAAAGAGTTAAGCCGGAAAGAGCGCCGGGAAATAAAACGGGACGAAAAACGCCGGAAAAAGAAAAAGCGGGAAGTAAACAAAGAATTCGCTAGAGTGACTTATCTTTTTGTTGCGCTTTTCCTTGTATTAATGGTATATGTAGGATATTATGATGTTGTAAGAGGACAGGAAATCATCAACAGTCCCTATAATCCGAGGCTGGATTCTATGGCTGACCGGGTAGTGCGTGGAAAGATTCTGGATAAAGATGGTAATGTTCTGGCAGAAACGGAGACTGCCGATGACGGAAGTGAATACAGATATTATCCTTACGGAGATCTCTATGCCCATGTGGTGGGATATTCGACGCAGGGCAAATCCGGACTGGAGTCCAGTCGAAATTTTGAACTTCTGACTTCAAATGCCTTCTTTTTAGAAAAGCTGCAGAAGGAGTTTCAGGATGAGAAAAATATAGGAGATAACGTAGTTACTACGTTGGACAGTAATCTGCAGCAGGCTGCATATAATGCACTTGGAGATAACAAGGGGGCGGTGGTGATTCTGTCACCTTCTACAGGAAAGATACTTGCCATGGTATCAAAGCCTTCTTATGACCCCAATGCTGTACTGGAAAACTGGGACGCACTGAATTCAGATCCTAATAGTTCACTTTTAAATCGGGCTACTCTGGGACAGTATGCACCGGGATCCACATTTAAGATTGTGACAGCTCTGGAATATATGAGAGAACATACAGATTATGAAAATTATGGATATGACTGTATCGGAGAAATCAATTATGATGGTATTACCATACCATGTGCGGGACATACTGCTCATGGACAGGTAAATCTGGCAGATTCCTTTGCTTATTCCTGCAATTCGTCATTCTGCAATATTGGTCTGCAGCTGGATGTGTCAAAATACCGGAACACGGCGGAAGATCTTTTGTTCAATTCCAAGCTTCCTGCAGATCTGCCATACAGCAAGAGTCAGTTCCGTTTAAGCAGAAAGGATTCTGATGGACAGCGAATGATGACTGCTATGGGACAGGGAGAGACTCAGGTAAGCCCCTATCATATGGCATTGATCACATCTGCAATTGCAAACGGCGGTACTTTGATGAGACCATACCTGGTCAGTGCGGTGACCAATTATACCGGAACGGTTGTCAAAGAAGAAACACCTGAGAAATATACAGATTTGATGACATCGCAGGAAGCATCCCTTTTAAAGACTTACATGCAGGGTGTGACAAGCTACGGAACCGGATCGGTCATGAGTGGGGAAGCCTATACCGTAGCAGGTAAAACAGGAACGGCAGAATACAGTTCCGAATCCTCTGATAAAAATCATTCCTGGTTTGTCGGATTTACCAATGTAGACAATCCGGAACTTGTCATCAGTGTTATTGTAGAAGAATCGGATGGAAATACAAAAGCAGTAAACGTGGCAAAGGAAATATTTGACAATTACTATTATTAATCATATAAGGGATGATACTATGAGATACTATAAACATCTGTATCTGGCGGAAGGTCTGGAAAAGAAAAAGGAAAAGATCATTCAGAAATTAGAAGAGAATAAATTGCAGATAAGCATGCACCTGATTGTTCTGGCACAGGGGGATCATAATCAGCTTGAAATACTGAATTCTATTCTGCTTCTTCAGCCTTGCTATCCAAAAGATGACTTATTTATAGTTGGATTGGCAAAAAATTACGATGAAGCAATAGATTTAGTAGAAAAAATCATGAAAGAGGTATATGATACTACTAAGGGGACAGATATGCGCAGTTATATAATAAAAAAAGAACAGGAAGACTAATGTATGTTACATATTGTGCTGTTGATTTTGAAAATAATAGGGATCATACTGGCAGTGATACTTGGAGTACTGGTATTACTGATTTGTATTATCCTTTTTACGCCCCTGCGTTATCAGGTCAATGCACAGGGGGATGGCGAGATCAGCCACATAAAGGTATCAGCAAGAATCACCTGGTTTCTCCGACTGCTGCAGATCGATGTCCGTTATGAAAATCAGGCACTTCGATATACTGTTCGGGCGGCATGGAAGAAATTCGGGGTAAAAGAAAGTAGGGAAAACAATGGAGAAACGGATGAAGAATCAAATGAAACTACTGTTAAAAGAACTGGGGAAAATCCAGAAAAAACTGAAGAAAAATCCAAAATACCTGAGAGAAATGAAGCGGAGCCTTCGGAAATTAGGAATGATCCGAAAGCTCAGAAAGTCCAGGAAATTCAGAACACTCAAAAAGGTTTCACCGAAGCTTCAGAAAAAATGGAAGAGAAACGCGATGAAGCTCAGAAGAACATGGAAAAGGAATTCACCAAAGGTGAGAAAGGCATTGAAGAAGAACGCAGCAGTGCTTCGAAAGATTCCTTCTTCCAGAAAGCAAACCGTATTCTTAAGAAAATCCGTGATCAGGTAACGGATTTATCAGAGAAAAAAGATAAAATAACGGATTTCATTCAGGATGAGGCTCACAAGACAGCCTTTCTGAAAATCAAAGATGAGGCGTTTCGCTATTTGAAAAAACTAAAACCCAAAAAATTCCTTGCGAAGGTTCAATATGGATTTGAGGATCCCTGCCTTACCGGACAGGTTCTTGCCGGACTCAGTATTGTATATCCCTTCCTTGGAGAACATGTACAGATCACTCCGGACTTTGAACATCAGATATTTAAAGGCCGCGTGATGATGAAGGGAAATATATATGCGGCGCATGTAGCCGGAGTATTGATCCGACTGGTTCTGTGTAAAGAAATCCAGCAGTCATTTAAGGATGTAAGAGCATTCAAATTATAAAAACATTATCGGGACATAACGGGAGGACGATGAGATGGCAGATAATAATTTCAAAGGAACAGTAGAGGCACTCTTTCATGGGATTGACGGAGTGATTTCTTCCAAAACAGTTGTGGGAGATGCAATTCACATTGGGGATACCATTATCCTCCCTCTGGTGGATGTATCCTTCGCAATCGGTGCAGGTGCTTTCAACGGCGACAAAAAGGAAAAAGGTGCCGGAGGCATCGGCGGTAAGATGACCCCAAGCGCTGTTCTGGTAATTAAAAACGGTACCACCAAGCTGGTAAATATTAAGAATCAGGATACTATGACGAAAATTCTGGATCTGGTTCCGGATGTTGTGGATCGCTTTACCTCTTCCAAAGAAGACAAGATGACGGAAGCAGATGTTATGGATATCCTTGATGAGGAGTAATGCATACTTGAATCTGTAATCCGGACACGACATTTTGCATATAATGAAAAATAAGATGATTGTGTCGGAGCAGCGTATGAAGCGAGCAATTGGATATGGATGTTTTTGGGCGGCAGGCGGTTTTGTGATAGATATGATGTTAAATAATCTATTTGTACAGATACTGTGTGCCGTTCTTTGCGTATTAATAGGGTATCGGCTGTATTTTTGTAAATAATATGAAATTTGCTTTAAAAATTTGTATATTTTTAGCAAATAAGTACTTGCATTTTTGATAGACTTCTGTTACAATACCTAGTGTTGTGAGTCTGTATTACAGACTATATATGAGCGTTAGGAGGTGCAGTCATGGCTAAATGTGCTATTTGTGAAAAGGGTGCTCACTTTGGAAACAACGTAAGCCACTCTCATAGAAAAACACCAAAAATGTGGAAATCAAACGTAAAATCAGTTCGTGTTAAAACAGAAGGCGGAGCTACAAAAAGAATGTATGTATGTACTTCTTGTTTGAAATCCGGTAAAGTTGAACGTGCGTAGAGAAGAATAAAAGCTCAGGTTCGTAGGAATCTGAGTTTTTTTATGCAATGTTAATTTTGAGAAATTTCATGTTACATAAAAGCGGTTGTAAAAACCTGAAAAAAAGAGTATAATACACGTGTTAAGTATGTTTTTAAGAATTGGAGGGTGTGACTATGAAGGGAAGTATGAGTACAGATCTTGGAATTATTACAATCAACCCTGAGGTAATCGCAAAATATGCCGGAACAGTGGCAACAGAGTGTTTTGGTATTGTTGGTATGGCTGCTGTAAATATGAAAGATGGTCTTGTAAGACTGCTGAAGAAGGATAGCCTGACTCATGGTATCCATGTATCGGTTTCTGATGATAATAGAATCAAATTGGATTTCCATATTATTGTTGCATATGGAGTTAGTATTTCTGCAGTTACAGATAATCTGATCAGCAATGTTAAATATAAAGTAGAAGAATTTTCCGGAATGCCGGTTGATAAGATCAATATCTATATCGAAGGCGTCAGAGTCATCGATTAGTTAAGGAGGACTTTTAAAGTGGCTACAAATACTATCAATGTGGATATGCTTGCCAGAATGTTTCTGGCAGGCGCACAGAATATTGAAGCAAAGAAAGAATTTATTAACGAATTGAATGTTTTCCCGGTACCGGATGGAGATACAGGAACGAACATGTCCCTTACGATTATGGCTGCTGCCAAAGAAGTAACTGCTCTTGACAAACCGGATATGGTTTCTCTTGCCAAGGCAATCTCTTCAGGTTCTCTTCGCGGAGCGAGAGGTAACTCCGGTGTAATCCTGTCTCAGCTTTTGCGTGGATTTACCAAGGCAGTAAGGGATGAGAAGGAGATTACGACAGAGGTTCTTGCAAAAGCATGTGTGCGTGCAAAGGATACTGCTTACAAGGCAGTTATGAAGCCGAAAGAGGGTACGATTCTTACGGTTGCCAGAGGTATTGCTGAAAAAGCACAGGAGATGGCAGAGGAGACGGACGATCTGGAAGTGTTCATTCCGGCAGTCATCACCCACGCGGAAGAGGTCCTTGCAAAGACTCCGGACATGCTTCCGGTTCTGAAGGAAGCGGGAGTTGTGGATTCCGGCGGACAGGGACTTCTGGAAGTGATCCGTGGTGCATACGATGCGTTCCTCGGAAAAGCAATTGATTACAGTGCTATCACTCCAAGTGCAGGAAGTGGTGTGACAAAGATTTCTTCCGAAGCAACAGCAGATATTAAGTTTGGATACTGTACAGAATTCATTATTCTGACAGAAAAGGAATTTACAGAAGCAGATGAGCTTGATTTTAAAGCATATCTGGAATCTATCGGTGACTCTATTGTATGTGTTGCAGATGACGATGTCGTTAAGATTCATGTACACACCAATGATCCGGGACTTGCTATCCAGAGAGCGTTGACTTATGGACAGCTCTCACGTATGAAGATTGATAACATGCGTGAGGAGCATCAGGAGAAGCTGATCCGTGACGCGGAGAATCTGGCAAAACAGCAGAAAGCCGAAGAGGAGCAAAAGAAGAATGCTGAACCAAGAAAACCAATGGGATTTATTACCGTTTCCATCGGTGAGGGTCTCAATGATATTTTCAAAGAACTTGGTGCAGACTACATTATTGAAGGCGGTCAGACAATGAATCCGAGTACAGAGGACATGCTGAATGCCATTGATCATGTGAATGCAGATACGATTTTCATTCTTCCGAATAATAAGAACATTGTACTGGCTGCAAATCAGGCAAAGGCTCTTGTAGAGGATAAGGAGATTATCGTTATTCCGACTAAGACGGTTCCGCAGGGAATCACAGCTATTATCGGTTTTATGCCGGATGCGGATGCAAAGGAAAATGAATCAGCTATGCTGGAGGCCATCGGTAATGTAAAATCCGGTCAGGTTACTTATGCAGTTCGTGATACCCACATTGATGATAAAGAGATCCATGAAGGAGATATCATGGGAATCGGTGATAAAGGCATTATTGCGGTCGGTAAGGAAATCGAAGCAACCACAAAGGAAATGCTGGAAATTCTTGTGGATGATGATTCTGAGCTGATCAGTCTCTACTATGGAGAGGATGTAAAACCGGAAGATGCGGAGCGATTTACACAGGAAATCGAAGAGCTCTATCCGGATATTGATATTGATGCACAGTTTGGAGGACAGCCGATTTACTACTATGTTCTTGCTGTAGAATAAGAATCTGGTTATAAAGTTGAAAGAAATGGAGAAAATGACAGTTGACAGTAGGTGGTTGACTGTCATTTTTCAGGTATTAACCTATGAATGAAAAAACAGGAATCAATGCTATTAAAGGTATTGGAGAAAAAACGGAAAAACTTTTTGCAAAAATCGGTGTATATGCGGTAGGTGATCTGCTGCGGTATTATCCCAGAGGATATGATGTTTATGAGGAAGCCGTTCCCATAAGTGAGCTTGAGGAAGGGAAGATTCAGACGGTTACAGGTGTTATCTACGGAAAGGTGCAGGTATCGCCAAATCGGAAGATGCAGGTAACCTCTGTTCAGGTTAAAGATATCACCGGTTCGGTGAAAGCCATCTGGTTCCGCATGCCGTTTCTTCGAAATACCCTGTCCGGAGGCGATGTAATCACTCTGCGCGGCCAGGTGGTAAAGAGAAAGACCGGTCTTGTACTGGAACATCCGGAGATTTTTTATCCATCATCAAAATATGAAGAAAAGCTTCATACGCTTCAGCCGATATATCCCCTGACGGCAGGTTTGAGCAATAATACAGTGATGAAAGCAGTCCGACAGGCAATAGATGAATTGGATCTGAGCAAAGAGACACTTCCGGAAAGTATTCGTCTGCAATATCATCTGGCAGAGTATAATTATGCGCTTCGCGGAATTCATTTTCCAGAGGATAAAGAGGTGTTTTATCGCGCCAGAGAGAGACTGGTATTTGAAGAATTTCTGGAGTTCATTGTTTCTCTTCGTAAAATGAAAGATGGTAATGAGCGGAGCGAAAATGATTTTTCCATTCACCACTGCGCGGAAACGGATGAGTTAATCAGAAGACTTCCCTATCAGCTTACCGGAGCACAGAAAAAGGTATGGCTTGAAATAGAGCAGGATATGATGAGCAGTCATTCCATGTCCCGCCTGGTACAGGGAGACGTGGGTTCGGGTAAAACGATCGTGGCAGTTCTGGCGCTTACCATGGCCGGGATGAATGGGTATCAGGGAGCTATGATGGCTCCCACCGAAGTGCTGGCAAAGCAGCATTATGAATCTGTGACGGAGATTTTTGAGTCATATCAGATTCCATTAAGAACAGAGCTTCTGACCGGATCCATGACGGCAAAGGAAAAGCGGGAAGCCTATGGGCGAATCAAATCAGGAGAATCTCAAATCATTATCGGAACCCATGCACTGATACAGACAAAGGTGGAATACCGGAATCTGGCTCTTGTTATCACAGATGAACAGCATCGTTTTGGTGTCAGACAGAGAGAAGTTTTCACGGAAAAGGGATCTGTGCCTCATGTACTGGTAATGAGCGCCACTCCCATTCCAAGAACACTGGCAATCATCCTGTATGGAGATCTGGATATTTCAGTCATTGATGAGCTTCCATCCAACCGTCTTCCCATCAAAAACTGTGTGGTGGATACCGGATACAGGGATGCTGCTTACCGTTTTATCCAAAAACAGGTAAAAGAGGGGCGTCAGTGCTACGTGATCTGTCCTATGGTGGAAGAAAGCGAGCATCTGGAAGTGGAAAATGTTACAGATTATGCAGGTATGCTTCAGGAAGCACTGGGAGATGAAATCCGGGTTGATTTTCTTCACGGAAAAATGAAGCAGTCACAAAAGGATGAGATTATGGAACGGTTTGGCAGATGTGAGATACAGGTTCTGGTATCTACAACCGTAATTGAGGTAGGAATCAATGTGCCGAATGCAACCGTTATGATGGTAGAAAATGCAGAACGCTTTGGTCTGGCACAGCTCCATCAGCTTCGGGGACGTGTGGGAAGAGGAAGCCATCAGTCGTATTGTATTTTTATGAGTGGATCAAAATCAAAAGAAACGAAAAAAAGGTTGGAAATTTTGAATAAAACCAACGACGGTTTCAGGATTGCAAGCGAGGATCTGAAGCTTCGCGGTCCCGGTGATCTCTTTGGAATCCGTCAAAGCGGATTAATGAATTTTAAACTTGCAGATATATATCAGGATGCAAGCCTTTTGCAGAAAGCAAATGAAGCTGCAGATATTCTGATGAAAACAGAAAATGAATGGATACAGAAACTGGAAAAGGAAGCAAGAACTTCTAGTGTAATATTATAAATCCTCCATATACTATCGGTGTAACAAAATAAAGTTACAAAATAAAACGTTAGAACAAGATAAAACAAATGTTAGAAAAGGAGGAGTACAAAATGGCAAGTCGTTCATCTAACAGAGCAGCAGTACCTGAAGCAAAAGGTGCATTAGACAAATTCAAATATGAGGTAGCAAACGAGCTGGGAGTACCGCTTTCTGACGGTTACAACGGTGACCTTACTTCCAGACAGAATGGTTCTGTAGGCGGATATATGGTTAAGAAGATGATTGAACAGCAGGAAAAGCAGATGGCAGGTAAATAACCATCTGTTAAAAGAACTGTTCAAAGAGTGAAGAAAAACACCTGACGGGTTGAAAAATGTGCCCGCCAGGTGTTTTTTCTGCCTGATGAATTGACTTTTCAGAAACTTCTCTATATAATAGACGGGTAAAGTATTATGTATACAAGGAGAAGACTATGCGTGTTATAGCAGGAAGTGCAAAACGTTTGCAGCTTAAGACGATTGATGGACTGGATACAAGGCCGACTACCGACCGAATCAAAGAAACTCTTTTTAACATGATTGCGCCCTGGATTCCGGACTGTGTATTTCTGGATCTTTTTTCCGGAAGCGGAGGAATTGGCATAGAAGCACTAAGCCGCGGAGCTGCGGAAGCTGTTTTTGTGGAAAAGAATACAAAGGCAATGGCCTGTATTAAAGAGAATCTTCATCACACGAGACTTGAGGAGCGTGCTGTTACCATGGCATCTGATGCGCTGTCTGCACTGCACAGACTGAATGGTCAGAAAACCTTTGATTATATTTTTATGGATCCTCCATACAACCAGTTTTTAGAAAGGCAGGTACTGGAATATTTATCAGGATCACAGTTGCTTGCAGCGGATGGAGTGATTATCGTGGAAGCATCTCTGGATACGGAATTTGATTATCTGCCGGAACTTGGATTTACTATGATTAAAGAGAAGATATACAAAACCAACAAACATATTTTTATTGAATGTGCGGAGGAAGAACAGAACGTATGAGAGCAATATATCCCGGAAGCTTTGACCCGGTAACATTCGGGCATCTGGACATTATTCGGCGCGCAGCTTCACTGGTAGACGAATTAATTGTCGGAGTATTAAATAATAATGCAAAAAGCCCGTTGTTTTCCGTTGAAGAACGTGTTAAAATGTTAGTTGAAGTAACAAAAGATATAAATAATGTGAAGATCGTCCCATTTGAGGGATTGCTGGTAGATTTTGCGAACAGAATGGAAGCAGATATGGTAGTGCGGGGACTTCGGGCGATTACCGATTTCGAGTATGAGCTTCAGATGGCACAGACCAATCATAAGCTTTCGCCTTCTGTTGAGACCATATTCCTGACGACAAGCCTGGAGTATTCCTATCTCAGTTCTACCATTGTAAAAGAAGTGGCGGTTTTCGGAGGGGACATCTCTCAGTTTGTACCTGAGATTGTGATAGACAGAATACAAGAGAAGATGGATAAAAAAAGGAGAGTGTAAATTATGAGCAGCCGTATTGAGCAGATTATTGAAGAGATTGAAGAGTATATTGACAGTTGTAAATTTCAGCCGTTATCTACAACTAAGATCATTGTAAATAAAGACCAGATGGATGAACTTCTCCGTGAGCTTCGTATGAAGACACCGGATGAGATTAAGCGTTATCAGAAGATTATCGCAAATAAGGATGCGATTCTTGCGGATGCACAGGCAAAGGCTGACAGCCTTGTTCAGGAAGCTCAGATTCAGACAACCGAGCTGGTAAGCGAACACGAGATCATGCAGCAGGCTTATGCCCAGGCAAACGCAATCGTTACCGCAGCTACCGAGCAGGCACAGCAGATTCTTGATAATGCAACACGGGATGCGAATGATATCCGTATCGGTGCAATGCAGTATACAGACGATCTTCTGGCAAATGCAGAGAACATTATCGGACATACTTTGGATAACTATACTACCAAGTATGATGGTCTGGTAAACTCCCTTCAGGAATGTTACGATATGGTTCGCAATAACCGTTCCGAGCTTGAGATTCCTGAGCAGTCTTCCAGTGGACTGGAAGCTGAGTATGGCAATGCTGACGATGCCGATTTTACAGTGGAAGAGCCACAAGCTTAAGATAGGCGAATGAAATAAGGCTGGTTACCAGTGCGGTAATCAGCTTTTCTATTGTGTACGAACGTACAGACAGACCTGTTTCCTGTATCATTGAACCGGTCTGGGCCACAGCACACCATCCTCCGAAGGAAACGAGTGCCATTACCGAGACGAATTGCTGAACAGAGGACAGACTGTCGTCGCATAATAATTCTACTCCGCCGGTAATTTCAAGGGAGGAGAGAAGCAGGGTATGGAAATATGTGAGTGCAGGAAACCATTCCCTAATAAGTGCAGGTACAATGGAAAACAACATCATGTATCCGCCTACTTTTGTGATTGCTTCAAAGCTGTCCATCATACAGCCATCCAGAATATGAAAAAAAGGTTCCTTTTCTGATTTGGCAGGAGAAGGTTTTTTCACAAATTCGGCCTGAAAGTCACATCGTCGTTTATAATATCGTCGAAAGACTGTGCTACAAAATACAGGTGAAAAAATCAGTATCATCAAAACAGGTATTGTAAGCTCCTCTCTGTGGAGCTGCTGCCATACAACATAGCTAATGATAAACATGGGGCTGGTATTATTGCAGAAGGACAGAAGATAATTTCCTTCTGACAGACTGATTTTATGATTCCGGATCAATTCAGCTGTAACTTTTGCCCCCATAGGGTATCCGCACAGGAATCCGGCGATTACTGCAAAGGCACCATTTCCGGAAACTCCAAGGAGTCTGGAAAAAACAGGTCCTGCCGTGCGCTCTATTATAGCAAGAGCATTTGTACGTACCATGAGACTGCAGAGGATCATAAAAGGAAGCAAAGTGGGAAGGACACTTCGAAACCAGAGCAAAAGTCCTCTGCTGGCACCGGCGAAGACCGGAGTTGGAAATAAAAGCATAAGGATAAAGAAAAGAATCAGGATAAAAGGAAGGCAGGTGTGCTTCATCATGAGCCTCCTGACAGGTTTGGTTACATATAATGTATGGGACGAAATCCTGATTTATAACCGGGTTCTGAGACAATCTGCGTTCTAGCACTTACCATGTGTTGTAAATGAGCCCCCTGTGAAGTATAATGATAATGACGAAATTATATCGGAAATAAAGGAGAATTGTTAAAATGAGAGCATTAGAAGGATTAAAACCAGAAAAGGTTTTTTATTTTTTTGAGGAAATTTGTCAAATTCCTCATGGAACCTATAACACTAAGCAAATCAGTGATTACTGTAAACATTTTGCTGAAGAGAGAGGACTTCGCGTGTTACAGGATTCTGCCAACAATATTATCATATGGAAACCGGGCAGTGCGGGATATGAGAACTGTGAGCCTGTAATCCTGCAGGGACACATCGACATGGTGTGTGAGAAAACGATTGATTCAACACACGATTTTGCCACAGATCCTCTGGAACTGTATGTGGAAGATGGATTTGTAAAAGCACGGAATACGACGCTTGGTGGAGATGATGGAATTGGTGTTGCCATGGCACTGGCGATTCTGGACAGTGACAGTATCTGCCATCCGCCGCTTGAAGTGGTGCTGACTTCCGAAGAGGAATCCGGTATGGACGGCGCACTGGCTCTTGACATGTCCCCGCTAAAAGGAAAGAGGCTGATTAACATTGATTCTGAGGAGGAAGGATTTTTGACGGTTGGGTGTGCCGGCGGATGTCGTTTTGACACCACACTTTCCGTTGACCGGGAGGAACAAAAGGGTCTTGTCCTGGAGATTGGTATCAGCGGTCTTCTGGGCGGTCATTCCGGCATAGAGATCTATCGCCAGAGAGGAAACGGCCATAAAATGATGGGAAGACTTTTGTATGAGATTTCCGAATCAGTGAATCTTCGGCTGATTTCCGTGGGAGGCGGTTCCAAGGACAATGTCATTTCCAGGGAATGCACTGCACATATTATGATTTCTGAAAATATGGAACAAAAATGCATGGAAATCGGAGAGCAGATGCTTCAGGTGTGGAAGAATGAATTCGGTTCAGATGAACCGGAGCTTTCTCTGGAGATTAAAAATGAGGGAGTATCTGCGGAATCTGTATTTACAGAAACGAGTACGAAACAGGTTATTACCTATCTTTTCGGCATGCCTGACGGAATAATGTGTTATAGCCGAAATCTTCCGGGACAGGTGGAAACCTCTCTGAATGCCGGATCTGTAACAACGAACGAAAACACTGTAATCATTGCGCATCTGATACGCAGTGAAATTGACACCAAGAAATGGGCTGTGGTCAAACAACTCTCCGCGCTTGCAGAACTGGCAGGCGGAACAGGTAAACCAAGAAGCTCTTATCCGGCATGGTCATACAGAAAAGATTCAAATCTCCGTTCTGTAATGGTATCTGTATACCGGGAGTTCTATGGAAAGGAGCCTGAGATTCTGACGATTCATGGAGGGCTGGAGTGCGGATTGTTCCTGGGCAAAAAGCCGGAACTTGACTGCGTATCCTTTGGTCCGGATGTAATAGATGTTCACTCTGTAACAGAACGGCTTGATATCGCTTCCGTGGAGAGAAGCTATGAGTATCTCCTGAAAGTACTGGAAGCCTGCCGTTAAGTCTAATGTCATAATGTAATAAAAGTCTGCATATAGTAATACAAAAAGGAGTTTTTTCATGTCAAAGAATCAGAGATATAGAAAAATGCTCCTTCTTGTATTGC
Source organism: Sporofaciens sp. SGI.106 (assembly GCF_050314255.1). Lineage (NCBI taxonomy): Bacteria > Bacillati > Bacillota > Clostridia > Lachnospirales > Lachnospiraceae > Sporofaciens > Sporofaciens sp. SGI.106. Next base: position 182,236 of record NZ_JBNPMZ010000001.1, on the reverse strand, counting down.
TGTGTGCCCTGTTCTCAGTTCTGGGTGCCAATCAGATGTATCAGACCGGTTATCAGAATCGAATGGAACGGGAAGGAATGAAAAGCTCCGATTACCGGAGGCTTTTTTTTGCGGAAAAAATGCGAACTGAAGCAGAATCACTTTCCGGTCCCTGCCAGGATTTTCTAAAAAGAGCTGAAGAAGATGCAAGATACTTCCCAATTCCGGAATCCTCCACAAATGAGTCTCTTACTGTATCTTTTGTGGATTCCTGGATGGGAGAACGCAATTATAAGGGCAGCGGAGTACATGAGGGAACCGATATTATGGCTTCAAAAAATGTAAGAGGACTCTATCCGGTAGTCAGCATTTCCGAGGGCGTGGTGACCAATCTGGGGTGGCTGGAAAAAGGAGGATGGAGAGTCGGAATCACTTCACCGGGAGGTGTCTATTTCTATTATGCGCATCTGGAATCCTATGCGGATATCCAGGAGGGAGATACGGTAATGGCAGGGCAGCTTCTGGGATTTATGGGAGATTCCGGATACGGAGAAGAAGGAACAGTGGGAAAATTCGATGTTCACCTTCATCTGGGCATCTACTCCTGGAATTCCGGGGAAGAGATCAGTGTGAATCCATATTATCTTCTTCAGTACCTGGAGGACAAAAAGTTGAAATATGATTATTCATAGGTTATACTATAAGTTATTGGAGTGCGCCTTTCGACGGGCGGCACCTTGAAAATACAGACGGAGGAAATCATATGAATCTGCCCTCAGCTTTTGAAGATAAAATGAAGCAGCTTTTAAAAGAAGAATACAAGGATTATATTGCCTGCTACGACGAGCCCAGATATTACGGGCTGCGTGTAAATACAAAGAAAATCAGTGTGGAGAAATTCCGGGAAATATGTCCTTTTGAAATATGGCCTATTCCATGGATTGAGAATGGATTTTATTATGACGGGGAATCTGTATCCCCGGCCAAGCATCCCTATTATTTTGCAGGACTTTATTATCTGCAGGAACCAAGTGCCATGACACCGGCAAGCCGATTGCCAGTGGAACCGGGAGACCGTGTGCTGGATGTATGTGCCGCGCCAGGCGGAAAGGCTACTGAGTTGGGCGCAAAGCTTGGCAACACGGGTATGCTGGTAGCCAATGATATCAGCAATTCACGTGCAAAGGGACTGCTTAAGAATCTGGAAGTTTTTGGAATCGGAAATATGCTGGTACTCAGTGAAGAGCCGGGAAAGCTGACCGAATATTTTCCGGAATATTTTGATAAGATCCTCATCGATGCACCCTGCTCCGGTGAAGGAATGTTCCGAAAAGATAAAAAAATGGTGCGTGCGTGGGAAGAACACGGTCCGGAATTCTTCAGCAAGCTGCAGAGAAGCATCGTAATGCAGGCTGCGGATATGCTCCGGCCGGGAGGAATGCTCCTGTATTCAACCTGTACTTTTGATGCCCTTGAGAACGAGGGGACCATCGAATATCTTCTGGAGCAGCATCCGGAATTCCATATCTGTGAGATGGACGGCTATGAAGGATTCTGCTGCGGAAAACCGGAGACTACAAAGAGCGGCGACAATGCATTTCTTAAGACAGTCCGTATTTTTCCTCATAAGATGCACGGAGAAGGGCACTATCTTGCCCTCCTGCAAAAGGGTGAGCCTTCCGCTGCACTAAAGGGAAGTATGAAGAAGAAATCCGGGAAAAAGCTTCCTGAGGAGCTGACAGCATTTTTAAATGAGATTGACCCTTCTGTCGCAGGAGGAGCGTGGATGCCGGAACGTTTTGACATACATGGGGAGAGGGTTTACTACATGCCGGAGGGACTGCCGGATGTAAAGGGAATCCGTTTCCTTCGTACCGGACTGCTGGTTGGAGAGATTAAGAAGAACCGTTTTGAGCCGAGTCAGGCTCTCGCCATGTGTCTGGATAAAGAAAGCTACCCTCACTGTATTGATCTGCCGGTATCTGATGACAGAATTGTGAGATACTTAAAGGGAGAAACGATTCAGGTAGATGATGTGACAAACAGAAAAGAAAAGGGCTGGTATTTGTTCTGTGTAGACGGTTATCCTCTGGGATGGGGCAAGCTTTCGGGAGGAACCCTGAAAAACAAATATCTGCCGGGATGGAGATGGCAGTCGTAATGATACGTTTAGATAAATATCTTGCAGATATGGGAATCGGAACCAGACAGGAAGTGAAGCGATACATTCGAAAAGGGGAAGTTTCTCTGGATGGCGGTGTCGTAAAATCACCGGAGCATAAGGTGGATCCCGAAAAACAGGAAGTCTGTTTCCGGGGGAAATCCGTATCCTATGCACAGTTTGAATATTATATGTTGAACAAGCCTGCTGGTGTAATATCTGCTACAGAGGATAGGAACGATAAGACGGTAATCCAGTGTATTGAAAGTAGAAAGCGCAAGGATCTTTTTCCGGTGGGAAGACTGGATAAGGATACGGAAGGTCTGCTCCTGATCACCAATGACGGAGCACTGGCTCACCAGCTCCTGTCACCAAAAAAGCATGTGGACAAGGTCTATTATGCGAAGGTGGAGGGCAGAGTAACGGAGGAGACCGGGCAGCATTTTTCCCGTGGAGTGAACATCGGGACTGCAGAAGTTCCGGAGATGACTCTTCCTGCCAGACTTGAAATCCTGAAAAGTGATGATATTTCCGAAATACGCCTTACCATACAGGAAGGGAAATACCACCAGGTGAAGCGTATGTTTGCCTCTCAGGGAATGAAGATAATCTATCTGAAACGGGAATCCATGGGTCCTCTTGTGCTGGATGAGAATTTGCGCCCGGGGGACTACCGCGCCTTAAATAATCAGGAGATAGAATGGCTCTGTAACAGTCATTCTCCGGAATTGGGAGAATAGAAGAAATGTATATACAATCAGAAATACTGAAGAATATAGAAGCAATTATTTTTGATCTGGATGGATCCCTGGTAGATTCCATGTGGATCTGGCCGGAAGTGGATGAGGAATATTTTGTAAAATACGGGCTGACCAAGCCGGAAGGTTTTTATGAGGAGATGGAGGGAAAAAGCTACACGGAAGTGGCACAGCTCTATCTGGATACCTTCCCTCAGCTTCCCTGTACGATTGATGAGATCAAGCAGGAATGGAACGATATGACCTATGAAAAATACTGTACTGAGGTGCCTCTTAAACCTGGGGCACGTGAGATGATAGAAACACTGTATGCACAGGGCGTGCGGTTCGGAATTGCAAGCAGTAATTCCATAGACCTTGTAAAAGCGGTGATCCGTGCACTGGGAGTGGAGCAGTATTTTGACTCCATCCATACCTCCTGCGAGGTTCGGACCGGAAAACCGGCACCGGATGTATATCTGCTGGCAGCAAGAGATTTACAGATTGTCCCGGAGCATTGTCTGGTATTTGAGGATGTGCCCATGGGGATTCTGGCAGGGAAAAATGCAGGCATGAGAGTCTGTGCGGTGGATGACAGATTTTCAAAGAATCTGGAGGAGAAGAAACGCTCTCTGGCAGATTATTACATAAAAGATTATTATGATATTATAAACCATACCTATGAGGTGTTAGTATGAATCAGGGATTTTTACCAATTTGCAGACAGGATATGGAAGAGCGGGGCTGGGAACAGGTAGATTTTGTCTATGTGTCAGGGGATGCTTATGTGGATCATCCTTCTTTTGGACATGCCATTATCACCCGGCTTCTGGAAGCACACGGTTATCGCGTGGGAATTATTGCCCAGCCGGACTTTCGGAACTGTGAAAGCATTATGGAATACGGAGAGCCAAGGCTGGGATTTCTGGTCTCAGCCGGCAATATGGATTCCATGGTCAATCATTATTCTGTATCGAAAAAACGAAGAAAAACCGACGCGTTTACCCCGGGAGGGGTCATGGGCAAACGTCCGGACTATGCAACCATCGTATACTGTAATCTGATTCGTCAGGTATATAAACACACCCCGATCATTATCGGCGGAATTGAGGCCAGTTTAAGGCGTCTTGCCCATTATGATTACTGGTCTGACAAATTAAAACGCTCCATTCTTCTGGATTCCGGCGCGGATCTCATTTCCTATGGAATGGGAGAACGTTCGATTATTGAGATTGCCGAGGCACTGGACAGCGGCATTGCGGTAAAGGATATTACGTATATTGACGGGACTGTATGCAAGGTCCGTGATCTGGAAAATGTTTACGACGCTGTTGTCCTTCCTTCTTATGATGAAATGAAGGAGGATAAGCTTGCCTATGCAAGGAGCTTTTATACCCAGTACTGCAATACGGATCCATTTTCCGGAAAGCGACTGGTGGAGCCATACGCCCGGCATATGTATGTGGTCCAGAATCCTCCGTCCAAACCGTTAAGTCAGCAGGAGATGGACCGGGTGTACAGCTTTCCTTATATGCGAACCTACCACCCGAGCTATGAAAAGGATGGCGGGGTTCCGGCCATCCAGGAGGTAAAATTCAGCCTCATCAGTAACCGCGGCTGTTTCGGTGGCTGCAGCTTCTGTGCACTTACTTTCCACCAGGGAAGGATTTTGCAGACCAGGAGCCACGAATCCCTTCTGGCGGAAGCCCGCCAGTTTATCTGGGAACCGGATTTTAAGGGTTATATCCATGATGTGGGAGGTCCGACCGCCAATTTCCGTCAGCCGTCCTGCAAAAAGCAGATGACCCACGGTGTCTGTAAGAACAGACAGTGTCTCTTCCCGAAGCCGTGTAAGAATCTGGAAGCCGACCATAAAGATTACATAAAATTATTACGTGAACTGAGGCAACTGCCGAATGTAAAAAAAGTATTCATCCGCTCGGGAATCCGATTTGACTATCTGATGGCTGATAAGGATGACACTTTCTTCTATGAGCTGTGTAAGCATCACGTGAGCGGTCAGCTGAAAGTTGCACCGGAACATATCAGTGATGCAGTGCTCGATAAAATGGGAAAACCACGCAACGAAGTATATCAGGCTTTTGTAAAGAAATATAAGAAAATCAATGAGAAACTGGGAAAGGAGCAGTATCTTGTTCCTTACCTTATGTCCTCTCATCCGGGTTCTACCATGAAAGAGGCGATTGCTCTTGCAGAGTATCTGCGTGATCTGGGTTATATGCCGGAGCAGGTGCAGGATTTCTATCCTACACCATCGACCATTTCCACCTGCATGTATTATACCGGTGTGGATCCCAGAGATATGAAACCGGTGTATGTACCGAAGAATCCACATGAAAAGGCAATGCAAAGAGCGCTGATTCAGTACCGCAATCCAAAGAATTACGATCTGGTTCTGGAGGCACTGAAACAGGAAGGTCGAATGGATTTGGTAGGATTTGACAAAAAATGTCTCATCCGCCCAAGACAGATGGCAGGAGAGAAGGGTGCCTTCGGTAAAAATAAGAAAAACGGCGCTCATACAGATGGCAAAAATAATGGTTCCTCAGTACGGACAGTCAGAACGAAAAAGAAGGCAATCCGTAACGTACATAAGAAAAAAGTGAAAGCGTAAATGGACAGGAGTTGAGAATCTTGAGAATTGCAATCGTAACCGGAGCATCTTCCGGAATCGGAAAGGAATTTGCCCGTCAGATTGTCCGGTGTTACCGGGAACTTGATGAGCTGTGGCTGATTGCCAGAAGTACAGAAAAACTTCAGAATCTAAAAACAGAACTGGAGGCTGGAAAAAATATAAATATCCGTATCTATGACTGTGACCTTCAGCGGGAATATCTTTATTACCGTCTGCAAAAGGATATGGCAAAGAGCGAACCGGATATCCGCATGCTGGTCAATGCGGCAGGCTTTGGCGGCATCGGAAGAGCAGATGAAATGGATGTAGATTTCCAGTGCAATATGGTGGATGTGAACTGTCAGGCCTTAACAAGAATGACTCTGCTCTGTCTTCCCTATATGTCAAAAGGAAGCCGGCTCGTGAATGTAGCATCTGCGGCAGCCTTCGCACCTCAGCCGGGATTTGTGGTCTATGCCGCAACCAAATCCTATGTATATTCTTTTTCCAGGGCACTGGGAGAAGAACTGAGAGAAAAGGGAATCATTGTAACGGCAGTCTGTCCGGGACCTGTGGATACACCGTTTTTCGAAATTGCAGGTACCACAAAAAACCCGGCGAAAAAAGCATCTCTGGCAAAACCGGAGGCAGTAGTCAGACAGGCTCTTTGTGACAGCCGCAATCAAAAGCCTGTATCCGTCTACGGATGGCAGATGAAGGGAGCAGGAGCTCTTGCCAGAATCCTTCCGAAACGATGGATTATGAGAATTATGCGGAGTCTGAACGAATAAAAAAAGTTGGGGAATTCCAATGATAAATAAAGGGGTACGAAACATGAAAATTGAAAAAGGACAGCCGGGCTATCTGAAAGCCCAGCGCAATAAAATACTGATACAGACACTGGTTGAATTTGGACTGGTACTTCTGATTCTGGTCATCGGAATTTTACACTACCATACCAGGTTGAATGTATTTACCGTTGTTGCTGTAGTCGGATGTCTTCCGGCATCCAAAGCACTGGTAGAGCTCATCGCAATTCTTCCATATAAATCAGTAGAACCACAAAAAGCGAACGAAATCGAAGAAAAATCATCTCTTCTTACGACAGCCTATGATATGGTCATGACCAGCAGAGAAAAAATCATGCCTGTTGATGCAGTTGTTATTTCCGGTCATACTGTGTTTGGTTATGCACCAAATAAAAAGACCAATCCGGAAGATGCAGCAGCATATATCCGAAAGACATTATCAAAAAATCATTTTGACAAAATGACGATTAAGATTTTTCCGGACTATGTGGCATTTCTTTCCCGTGTTGAAGGGATGCAGAGCATTATGGAGATCGAACAGAGTGACACGAAGAAAAAGGAGCAGGCAATCCGCCGTATCCTATTGAGCATCTCAATGTAGAGGAAACCGATGAAAGAGATTATTATTTCAGAAAATGAAGCGGGACAGCGTCTGGATAAATTACTTGGAAAATATCTGAATGAGGCGCCAAAAAGCTTTTTTTATAAAATGCTAAGAAAAAAGAATATTGTTCTGAATGATAAAAAGGCTTCAGGAAATGAAAAGCTAAAGATGGGAGATCATGTAAAGCTTTATCTGGCAGACGATACGATTCAAAAGTTCTCTTCCGGATACACGGAGAAATCATCACTTCCGGCTATGGCAAAGGCGAAAAAGCAGCTGGATATTATTTATGAAGATCATCATATTCTTCTTATTAATAAGCCGTCAGGGATGCTTTCACAGAAGGCTGCGATAACGGATGTGTCTGCCGTGGAGTATGTGATTCAGTATCTTCTGGATTCCGGTCAGATGACAGAGGAAGAGCTTTCTACCTTTCGGCCGGGAGTATGCAACCGGCTGGACCGGAATACCAGCGGTATTCTGGCAGCAGGCAAAACCCTTGCCGGACTGCAGGAGTTGAGCCGGATTTTTAAAGACCGGTCTTTGCACAAATACTACCGCTGTCTGGTGAAGGGAAGCATAAAAGAAGGGCAGCATATCTGCGGATATCTGGTAAAGGATGAAAAAACGAATCGAGTAATCGTAAGCAAACATCCAATAAAGGACAGCCTTCCCATCGAGACTTCCTATCAGCCGGTATCCGGAAATGACAGGGTTACTCTCCTGGAGGTGCATCTGATTACCGGACGTACGCATCAGATCCGTGCCCACCTTGCCTCCATCGGTCATCCCATTATCGGAGATTATAAATATGGAGACCGTAAGATAAACCAGTATTACAAAGAAAAATATGGTCTCACCTCCCAGCTTCTCCATGCTTACCGGCTGGAATTTCCGCAGATGTCCGGAGTACTTAAGGCTGTATCTGGAATGTGCGTTACAGCACCTTTGCCGGCCTTATTTACAAAAATTCTGGAAAAGGAAGGATAAATCTATGGGAACATGGAACAGCAGAGGACTTCGCGGATCCACACTGGAGGATTTTATCAATCGGACCAACGAGCAGTATCTGGAGAAGAATCTGGCATTGATTCAGAAAATTCCGACTCCCATTACTCCGGTTAAGATGGATAAGGAACACCGCCACATTACTCTGGCGTATTTTGAGCAGCGCAGTACCGTTGACTATATCGGGGCCGTACAGGGAATTCCGGTGTGCTTTGATGCCAAGGAATGCAACGCAGACACCTTTCCAATCCACAATATCCATGAGCACCAGGTGGTATTTATGGAGAATTTTGAACGGCAGGGCGGCATTGCTTTCCTGTTGATCTATTTCAGCATGCGAAATGAAATATACTATATGCGCTTTGAGGAAGTGCGAAAGTTCTGGAACCGCTCCATGGAAGGCGGAAGGAAAAGCTTCCGGATTGAGGAACTGGATCCGCGATTTTTCCTGAATCTGAAAAATGGCTGTTTTGTCCCTTATCTGGATGCACTGAATCTGGATCTGGAGCTTCGTGAGGAATAGATTCATTCTTCCTGCGCTTGACAAGAATGTAAAAAATACGTATAATGCAATAATGTTTTAGCGTGTTAGCACAGTAAAGTGTTTTGCTGGCAGCAGATTTGACTATAAATTAAAACGGATATAAGGAGGATTTATGAAGAAATTACTGCACACTCCTGAGGGAGTACGGGATATTTACAACATTGAATGCGGAAAAAAACTTGCACTGGAGAGCAGACTCCATAAGATTCTGCAGTTGTATGGATATCACGACATTCAGACACCAACATTTGAATTCTTCGATGTATTCCGCAAAGAAATCGGAACCATTCCATCTAAGGAATTGTATAAATTTTTTGACAAAGAGGGAAATACTCTGGTTTTAAGGCCGGATATTACTCCATCCATTGCCCGGGCTGCAGCTACACTTTTCGGAGAGGAAGAACTGCCTATCCGTTTATGCTATACCGGTAATACGTTTATCAATCACTCCAGCTATCAGGGACGTCTGAAGGAAAATACCCAGATGGGTGCAGAGTTTATCGGCGTGGATTCAGTAGAAGCTGATGCGGAGATGCTTGCAGTCGTTGTTGACTGTCTGACTACTATTGGACTGAGAGATTTTCAGCTTAGTGTAGGCAATGTGGACTTTTTCCAGAGCCTGATTGCCGATGCAGCTCTGAGCGAAGACGCAGAAGAACGGGTACGGAAACTGATCAACAACCGTAATTTCTTTGGATTAGAGGAGTTCCTGGACAGCATTCAGGTTCGACGCAGTGCAAAGGAGGCACTGGTTGGACTCGGTGAATTGTATGGAGGTGTGGAGATTCTTTCAAAAGCCAAGGATGTGGCGCCGAATTCCAAAGCAATCATGGCTGTGCGTCGTCTGGAACAGATTTATGACGTCCTGAAGATTTATGGGGTGGAGGAGTATATTAACTTTGACTTCAGCATGAGCGGAACCTACGGATACTACACGGGAATCATTTTCCGCGGATATACTTTTGGAACCGGAGATGCCATCGTAAAGGGCGGACGATACGATCATCTTCTGGAAAAATTCGGCAAACAATCGCCGTCTATCGGATTTGCTCTTGTAATAGATGAGCTGATGAATGCTCTGACCAGACAACATATCCGAATCACCTACCCGCGTAAGAATACAATCATTGTTTATGATGAGGGAAAACAGACTGATGCCATCGGACTTGCGAAAGAATTTCGTGAAAAATGTAAAAATACAGAGTTGATGAAACGAAAAGAGGGCAAGACTCTGGAAGATTATATAGCCTATGGAAATGAATATCATGCCGGCAGCCTGATATATATACAGGAAAATAATCAGATTGAAATGGTGAATCTGGTATCCGGAGAAAAGAAGACGATTAATTCGAACAGATAGGAGCAGCATTTATGAGATACCTGACATTTGCCCTGGGAAAAGGGCGTCTTGCAAAACAGACACTGGAATTATTTGAGAAAATCGGCATTACCTGTGAAGAAATGAAGGACAAGGATTCGAGAAAGCTCATTTTTGTAAATGAAGAGCTGAAGCTCAGGTTTTTCCTTTCTAAGGGACCGGATGTTCCTACCTATGTAGAATACGGGGCAGCTGATATTGGTGTGGTCGGAAAGGATACGATTCTGGAGGAAGGAAGAAAAATTCACGAGGTTCTGGATCTGGGTTATGGTCGCTGCAGAATGTGTGTGTGTGGTCCTGCTGATGCGGCTCCACTTCTGAAGCATCATGAACTGATCCGCGTTGCTACCAAATACCCGAACATTGCCAAGGATTATTTTTATAATGTAAAGCATCAGACAGTAGAGATTATCAAATTGAACGGATCGATCGAGCTGGCGCCCATTGTCGGTCTGTCAGAGGTCATTGTAGATATTGTAGAAACCGGATCCACTCTGCGTGAAAACGGTCTGACTGTACTGGAAGAAGTTTGTCCTCTTTCTGCCCGCATGATCGTCAATCCGGTCAGCATGCGTATGGAAAGTGAACGGATCAGGGATCTGATTACCAGACTGCGTACAGTCATATAATAAGGAAGGGATGATAACATGAGAATACAGCGCTTAGATCAAAATACAAAAGAAAATCTTCTGGAAGATTTATTAAAGAGAAGTCCGAATAATTACGGGCAGTATGAAGAAGGTGTGGCAGAGATTCTTGCCCGCGTAAAGGAAGAAGGAGATCAGGCAATCTTTGATTTTACACGTCGCTTTGATCATGCTGAGATTTCCGAAGAAACAATTCGTGTTACAAAGGAGGAAATCGAAGAAGCATATGGTCAGGTGTCCCCTTCCCTGGTTGAGATTATCAGAAAGGCACTGGTAAATATCCGCTCTTATCATGAAAAACAGAGGCGTACCAGCTGGTTTGACAGCAAGCCGGACGGAACGATCCTGGGTCAAAAAGTTACCCCTCTCCAGCGTGTAGGAGTATATGTTCCGGGTGGAAAAGCTGTTTATCCTTCCTCTGTACTTATGAATATTGTTCCGGCAAAGGTGGCAGGAGTGGATGAGATTATCATGGTCACTCCGCCGGGCAAAGACGGAAAGGTGAATCCAAATACACTGGTTGCCGCATGTGAAGCGGGAGCTGATGTCATCTATAAAGTTGGCGGGGCGCAGGCAATCGGGGCGCTTGCTTACGGAACAAAATCCATTCCAAAAGTAGATAAGATCGTGGGACCCGGCAATATTTATGTGGCTCTTTCCAAAAAGGCAGTATACGGTCATGTAAGTATCGATGCAATTGCCGGACCAAGTGAGATTCTGGTAGTGGCCGATGAGACAGCAAACCCACGTTATGTAGCAGCGGATCTTCTGTCACAGGCTGAACATGATGAACTTGCTTCTGCAATTCTGGTTACCACCAGTGAAGAACTGGCACAGAAGGTGTCCGCAGAAGTGGATGAATTTGTAAAAGTCCTTTCCAGAGGAGAGATCATTCAGAAATCTCTGGATAATTATGGATATATTCTGGTTGCGGATACCATGGAGGATGTAATTGACATTGCCAACGAGATTGCCTCTGAACATTTGGAAATCATGACCAGGGATCCTTATCAGGTCATGACAAAAATCCGCAATGCGGGAGCTATTTTCATAGGAGAATATGCAAGTGAACCTCTGGGTGATTATTTTGCAGGACCGAATCATGTTCTGCCCACCAATGGAACAGCCAAATTCTTCTCACCGCTTTCCGTGGATGATTTTATCAAAAAATCCAGTATTATCGGATATTCCAGAGAGGCATTGGAACAGATTCATACAGATATAGAGGCATTTGCCGAGGCAGAACAGCTGACAGCCCATGCCAACTCCATTAAGGTCCGTTTTGAGTAGCAGGAGGAATGCCCATATGAACAGAATTGCGACTTGTACAAGAAAAACAAAAGAAACGGATATCACCATTACCATTAATCTGGACGGCCAGGGAAAAAATGATATCCATACCGGCATCGGTTTCTTCGACCATATGCTGGATGGATTCGCAAGACATGGCCTTTTTGATCTGGATGTCAGAGTAACAGGTGATCTGAACGTAGACTGCCATCACACGGTGGAGGATACGGGAATCGTACTGGGAACTGCCATCCGGGAGGCACTGGGAGATAAGGCCGGTATAAAGCGTTACGGTAACTTTCTCCTTCCTATGGATGAGACTCTTGTTATGTGCGCCATTGATCTGTCCGGCAGACCCTATCTGAATTATGATGCCGGTTTTACTGCCGAATGTATCGGTGAACTGGACACGGAGATGATAAAAGAGTTTTTCTATGCGGTTTCCTACAGTGCAATGATGAACCTTCACCTAAAGGTGCTGGACGGAGGCAATAACCACCATATCGCTGAGGCTCTATTCAAAGGATTTGGAAAAGCGCTGGATATGGCAGTTATGGAGGAACCTAGAATCAAAGAAGCCTGGACTACCAAAGGAAGTCTTTAGGAATAACTATGCGAAAGGGAAATCCTGAAAAAAGGAGAGAATTAGAATGAGTTATAAGAGAGTTATACCATGTATTTTTATAGCTTCCGGCAAGGCGGTCAAATGGTTTGATGACCGTACCGTTGTTTGTGATGACGTAATCAAGCTGGCAAAATACTACAGCGAACATGGCGCTGATGAACTGCTGGTATTCGATATGTCTGAATCAGATGAGGACCACGATGAAGCGATTAATTTAATGAAGAAGATTAACCGGGTCATCCGTATTCCTATGGTTGCGGGAGGTAATATTAAGCGTCAGGAGGATGTAAAGAAGATCCTATATGCAGGTGCAAAGCGTGCGATGCTGAATTTTTCCAAGCCGGACAGTCTGAAGCTGATCGATGAAGTATCAAAGCGTTTTGGCAAGGAGAAGATTGCCGTATCGCTCAATGATTTTGATACACTGTTCAAACACCAGCATCTGATAAATAAGAATTGCAGCGAGATCGTATTTATGCACCGTCTGGATCTGGATTCCGTTATGAACATTACCGAGATTCCCTGCGTGATCGTGACGGATACCATGGAAGAGCCGGAACTGTTTAAGATCCTCAAGTGTCCGGGAGTAAAAGGATTATCCGGAAAATATATCAGCCAGACGGATATGGATTTTGTGGCTTTTAAAGAAAAATGCGAGGAAGAAGAAATCAGTATGACTACATTTGAAAGTCTTATGGATTTTTCTGAATTTAAAACAAATGAAGACGGTCTGATTCCTGTAATCGTTCAGCATTACAGAACACAGGAAGTTCTGATGATGGCATATATGAATGAAGAAGCCTTCGATAATACCATCAAGACCGGACGTATGACCTATTACAGCAGAAGCCGTAAATGTCAATGGATAAAGGGAGAAACCAGCGGACATTATCAGTATGTAAAATCACTCACTATCGACTGTGACAAGGATACGCTCCTTGCCAAGGTCGATCAGGTTGGAGCGGCATGTCATACCGGAAATCCCACCTGCTTCTTCCAGCCTCTTGTAGGAAGTGATTATAACGAGCATAATCCGCTGCAGGTGTTTGAATCTGTTTATAATACGATTACTGACCGCAGAGAGCATCCAAAGGAAGGTTCTTACACCAACTATCTTTTTGACAAGGGAATCGATAAAATCCTGAAAAAAGTCGGTGAAGAAGCTACAGAGATCATCATTGCGGCAAAGAACCCCAATCCGGAGGAGATTAAGTATGAAATGGCTGATTTCCTGTATCACGCCATGGTTCTTATGGTAGAACGGGGCGTAAGCTGGGATGATATTGTACAGGAACTTGCAGACAGATAAAATGCGAAGCATTTTGGAGGTTTGCTCTGAACAGTTACAGAAAAGGAAGTATTGTGTTACGAAAGATATATTTCATGGCATAATGCTTCCTTTTTTTTCGTATTGTTATATCAGATGGGAATTCGTATCAAAAGGAGAAGATACATCTATGAATCAATCAGAAAAAAGAAGACGGGAACTATTAAATCAAACCAGACGCCAATATACAGACTGGCGTACACCACCGGCTGTACATCCGAGATATGGTACGTTTTATAATGAATTATATGATACAGATGAAGAACCTTCCGGAACACTGGGATTACGGATATTGGTTTGTCTGATTCTCTTTGTCCTGTTTGTTGTTATGGATTATCGCGGCACCGATATTGCCCAGGTCAGCAGTGATCAGATTACGGCCATGGTCACTCACCAGATCAGTCCGCAGGAGGCCCTGGATTTTCTTAATTTTAAAGGAGTGATAACGGAACATGAACCTTAAATCAAAAAAAAATTCCAAAGTACATATGCTATTTATTTTGCTTTTACTGGCAGCTATTTTTCTAATGATACCCTTTCTTCTGAAAAAGAAAGTGGAATACGATGTGAACAATCAAATGAATAGTTATTGCAGCGAGCTGGTTCTTACTTTTCCGGAAACGGCGCAGACTTCTTATGAGGAGTTTCTGCAGACTGCTTTAGGACATGTTACCTTCCATGCGAAGGATATCGAAAAAAAGGCAGACAATCTCTGGAACACAGAGGTTTCATTTCAACCTGTTGATCTGGAAAAATTATTATCTTCTGAAAATCTTACATATGTAAAAGAGATGAAATCGACAGATATGGAAAAGGAATTGACGGGTATTCTGGAAATGGATAACAAAATACTGGAAGAATCGAAAGGCAGTATTCCTATTATGGATGAGATTTGTCAGGAAATAAAGATTTACAGGACAGATGATGGATTGCAGGTGGACAAAGACGGGTTACAGACTCTTCTGGAAGCGGCACTGCCGGGGTATATGAATCCATATACGATCGTGGCAGAAGCCTTTGATGTCCGTCAGAATCTGGAAGCCTATCTGGATGCGCATTTTAAGGGAGAACTGGAATTATTTTCCGAATACAGTCACATGAGTGAGGAAGAGGCAAAAAACTGGTATCAGTCAATCTTTACAAATGATAGTCAGATATTTCCGGAAGACCTGGCTCCGGAAATTACTGACAATCTCATGGAAATCTATCGGAAATGTGAATATGATGTTGGAATTGTTCGAAAGAGGGATGACTCCGGATATTCGATAGAAATAGATGTTGTTCCGAATATGAGTCTAAAGCTGATCAGAGAAGAAATGAATAACAGGGTATTCGACAGTGAACGAGAAGTATATGAAACCTATGCAGATCTGCTGGAACAATACGCGCAGTCACCTGTGTATGGTGACCGGGAAGTTCTGACCTTTCAGTGGAACCAGAAGTCTCTGACAGACCCTATTAGCCCGGATTCTGAATTTGGCAATCTTTTGGAAACTATACTTCCTATTTGACAGAAAACTGCAAAATTGATATAATAATATCAGATGTGAAAGCGTTGATTTTACTCTAATCAACGCTTTCCTTGTGTATGGGAAAACAAAGGAGGAAATGAGATGTTAAAAGTTTGGATTGTTGGCTCCGCAAGCCAATTGGGGAAGGCTATCAACGATGTCCTGGATCCGCTGGAAATGGAGGTATTCAACACAGATGTGGATGAACTGGATGTCACACAGACTGACGATGTTCTGAACTTCGGGGAGATTAATCGTCCGGATGTTATTATCAACTGTGCGGCAATCACAGATACGGAACTCTGTGAAAAAGAGCCGGAGCTTGCATACCGTGTTAATGCACTGGGTGCAAGAAACTTAAGTATTGTGGCAAGAAAGACCGGAGCCAAAATGGTTCAGCTATCTACTGACGATGTGTTTGACGGAACTGTAAAGGCTGCCCACACAGAGTTTGATGAGATGAGTCCGAAGACTGTGTACGGAGCTTCCAAGAGAGCGGGAGAGAATTATGTAAGAGAATTTACCCACAAGCATTTTATCGTGCGAAGTAACTGGGTTTACGGACATAGTGACAATAATTTCGTTAACAATTTGCTTAAAGCATCAGAAACAGAAGACAATCTTCCGATTGCCTGTGATCAGTTCGGTTCACCAACCAGCGCCAGAGATCTGGCTAAGATCGTCCTGTATCTGATTAAAACAAATGAGTATGGAACCTATCACGCAACCTGTCAGGGAAGCTGCAGCCGCTATGAATTTGCCCAGGAGATTTTAAAACTGGCAGGAAAAGATACCAGAATCGTTCCTGTACCGGCAAGCCAGTCCAGATTCTCATCTGTAAGACCGGACTACGCAATACTGGATAATTTTATCCTGCGCATTATGAATGTCTATGAGATGCCACACTGGAAGGAATCACTGCGTGAGTATATGGAAGAATGGAAGGAGAACTAAAGCGTATGGGAAAAACGGATACAACAACGAAAAAGAAACTTGGGCTTACCACAAAGATTTTCATTGCTCTGATTACGGGTGCAATCTTCGGAATCATTCTTCATTATCTGATTCCGGCAAGCTCTGTAAAGGATGATATTATTGTAGGCGGTGTACTTCACGTTATCGGACAGGGATTCATCCGCCTGATGAAGATGCTGGTTGTACCGCTGGTATTCTGTTCAATCGTATGCGGAAGTATGTCCATCGGAGATACCAAGAAGCTTGGAACGGTTGGAGTTCGTACTCTGATTTTCTATCTGTGTACCACAGCACTCGCTGTTACGGTAGCACTTACAATAGGAAATATCATCGATCCCGGAAAAGGGCTGGATATGACACAGGTTCAGGCTAATGCAGCAGATGTGGCAGAGATGGAAGCAACTTCTCTTACAGATACACTGCTGAATATCATCCCGGATAACCCGATCGGTTCTCTGGCGAACGGCAACATGCTGCAGATTATTTTATTTGCCCTGATCGTAGGTATTATTCTTGCAAAACTCGGCGAGCGTACTGAGACTGTAGGCAATTTCTTCAGCCAGTTCAACGACATTATGATGGAGATGACTATGATGGTTATGAGCCTTGCACCAATCGGTGTATTCTGCCTGATCTCCAAAACATTTGCAGGTATCGGATTCTCTGCATTCCTGCCGCTTGCAAAATACATGCTGGGTGTAATAATTGCTCTGCTTATCCAATGTTTCGTTGTTTACCTGGGACTTTTGAAGATTTTTACCGGTTTAAGCCCGTTCAAGTTCATTAAGAATTTCTTCCCGGTTATGGCATTTGCATTTTCAACAGCAACATCCAATGCAACCATTCCGATGTCTATTGACACACTGGCTAAGAAAATGGGTGTATCCAAGAGAATTTCTTCTTTCACCATTCCGCTTGGTGCAACGATTAATATGGATGGCACCGCAATCATGCAGGGTGTAGCTGTCGTATTTGCCGCACAGGCATTCGGAATCAATCTGAGTATCACAGATTATATTACGGTTATCGGAACCGCTACTCTGGCATCCATCGGAACTGCCGGTGTACCAAGTGTTGGTCTGGTTACACTGACAATGGTATTCAACTCTGTAGGACTTCCTGTAGAGGCTATCGGTCTGATCATGGGTATCGACCGAATCCTGGATATGAGCCGTACCGCTGTTAATATCACCGGTGATGCTGTATGTACGACCATCGTTGCACATCAGAATAAGGCACTTGACCGTGAAGTGTTCAATAAAGATCATTCAAAAGAGGCATAAATAAATATTTTGAAATATATAAAAGCATTCACCTTAAAACAGAAATATTCTGATTTTTGATGTGAATGCTTTTATTAATGATTTAAAAATATTTTGCCAAAATTTCTTTGCCTTGTTCTAATAAGATGTGTATAATAAAAATAATAATTGAAAAGAGGATGCCGTAAATGAACGAAAAAATATTTCGAAAAAAAACAATTGATAAATTATCAAGTCCTGAACAGCTGACAGATTATATCCGGGTGAGCAGTCCTTCCATGTGGCTTGTTCTGATCGCTATCATTTTTCTGTTATCGGGTGCCTGTATATGGGGAATATTCGGACGTTTAAATTCTACCATGGAAACAGCGGCAGTGAGTGAAGGTGACAGACTTTTTTGCTGTATCGGGGAATCGGAAGCAGAGAAAGTGAAGGAAGGTATGGAAGTAACGGTAAACGGAAATAAGTACACCATCGTAAAAATCTCTTCTCAGCCTGTACAGGTTCCCGACAATTCTCTTTTGTTACATTACAGCAACCTGAATGAAGGAGAATGGATGTATACTGCTGACCTGGACGGCAATGAACCGGAAGGTACATATAATGCAACTATTGTGGTTGAAAGCATTGCTCCGATGAAATTTGCAGTAAATTAATATCAGGAGGTCATCTCATGAAACGAAAGAAATTGAATACGGCTCCTGTAACGAAAGGAGTCGCCCGTGTTCCGGTCATTATGCAGATGGAGGCACTGGAGTGCGGTGCTGCCTGTCTTGCTATGGTCGCAGCATATTACGGCAAATGGATTCCTCTTGAGAAAGTAAGATTAGATTGTGGCGTTTCCCGCGATGGGTCCAATGCCCGCAATGTTCTTCTGGCAGCCCGCAGTTATGGATTCACTGCTAATGGTTTTCGCTCTGAACCGGAAGCTTTGCGTGCGCATGGAAACTTCCCCTGCATTATTCACTGGAATATGAATCATTTTGTGGTACTTGACGGATTTAGAAAGGATAAAGCAATCATTAACGATCCAGCCCGTGGTGAAGTGAAAATATCCTTAGAGGAATTTGACCGGTCTTTCACAGGAGTCTGTATAATGCTTGAACCAGGTGAAGATTTTATACCGGAAGGAAAACCCAAAAGTGTGATTTCTTTTGCAATAAGACGCCTGAAAGGTGCAGGTTCAGCTATTGCCTTTGTAATAATGTGTACGATCATAGGAACACTGCTTGGGGTTATCCGACCGGTCTTTTCCCGCGTTTTTTTTGATCGTTTGCTTACCCGCCAGAATCCTGAATGGTTTGTACCATTTATGATTTCACTGATAGTTTTTTCCTGTCTGCAGGTGTTTATCAATATCATTCAGATTTTTTATTCCAACCGGATCAATGCTAAATTCTCGGTAGTGGGTAATACCAGTTTTTTATGGAAAGTTCTTCATCTTCCGGCTGAATTTTTTTCGCAGCGTCTGGCAGGTGATATACAGATGCGCCAGAGCTCGAATGGAGCAGTAGCGAATTCCATTGTTAATACCTTTGCTCCGTTAGCACTTAACATCATTATGATGATATTTTATTTTGTTGTAATGCTCCGGTACAGTTGGTTACTTACTCTGTTGGGTGTCATATCTATTGCGGCAAATATATTTATGTCTACCATTATTTCAAAAAGAAGAATCAATCTGTCACGGGTCAAGATGCGCGATCTGGGTAAACTTAACAGCACTACCATATCCGGTGTAGAAATGATTGAAACGATCAAGGCAAACGGTGCAGAAAATGGTTTTTTCAGTCGTTGGGCCGGATTTCAGGCCAGTGTAAATTCACAACAGATCCGTTCTTCACAAATGGAACAGTTTTTGGGCCTTGTTCCGGCTATTGTTTCCATGCTTTGTAACAGCGCTATAATATTAACCGGAGTATGGCTGACGATGCGGGGACAGTTCACGGTGGGAATGATTGCTCAGTTTCAGGGATTTCTTGCCTCTTTTACATCACCGGCAACTTCTCTGATATCATCCGGACAGACGGTAATGGAGATGCGTACGGAGATGGAGCGTATTGATGATGTAATGAATTACCCGGAGGATCCAGTTTATAATGCCCATCCTGACCATACCGTCTTCACAGATTCCATGGGAAAATTATCCGGTCAGGTGGAGCTTAGGAATATTACCTTTGGGTATTCAAAACTTGCCCCTCCCTTAATTCAGAATTTTAATCTGACTCTTAAACCGGGAAGTCGTGTAGCTTTGGTAGGCGGATCGGGCTGTGGAAAATCCACAGTAACTAAACTGATATCCGGTCTGTATCAGCCGTGGAATGGAGAAATATTATTTGATGGACAGCCAATTCAAAACATTGATCATGAACTGCTTACCGGCTCACTTGCCGTGGTAGACCAGGACATTGTAATTTTTGAAGATACCATAGCGAACAACATTCGTATGTGGGATACTTCAATTGAAGATTTTGAAGTAACTCTGGCTGCATGGGATGCTCAGATTTATAATGATATCATGCAGCGCGATGGAGGATTCCAATATAAACTTTCCGAAGGTGGAAAAGATTTTTCCGGAGGCCAAAGACAAAGGCTGGAAATTGCCCGTGTACTTGCGCAGGAACCAACGATTATTATCATGGACGAAGCCACCAGTGCACTGGATGCAAAAACAGAGTATGATGTTGTGAATGCAATTCACAACAGAGGAATTACCTGCATCATAGTAGCACACCGTTTGTCGACGATAAGAGACTGTGATGAGATTCTGGTTATGGATAAGGGAGTAGTAGTGGAACGGGGAACTCATGAAGAATTAATGGCAAGAAAAGGTCTCTACACAGAACTTGTAACAAATGAATAACAGGGGGATCAGAATGAGAATTTACGAGGAACAAATGGAGCAGCGCCGAAAAGCTGATAACGAAAGTCTTGCCGATGCTCTACAGGACCTGGCTGCAGCAGCGACACAGCATCACACATATATCGGGCAAGACAACAACCAGCGTTTATTAAGTGCTATTGAACAGGTATTTCGCTATTACAATATCAAATATCGTGATATTTCCACCTCAGCTGCAACACTGGATGATAAAGTAGAATGCCTCTGTCAGCCTCATGGCATGATGCACCGGAATGTAAAACTGGATAAAGACTGGTATAAACATGCCACAGGAGCTATGCTTGGTTTTTTGAAGGACGATACTCCTGTAGCCTTAATCCCGGGAATGATAAAAGGTTATTTTTACTTTGATCCTGCTACAGGAAAAAAAATCCGTCTCAATGAAAAATCAGTACAGACACTTCAGGTAGATGCAATTTGCTTCTACCGCCCTTTTCCACAAAAAAAACTTGGGATTCCTGATTTATTGAAATACATTTTACAATGTATTCCGCTTTCTCAGCGTATAGTACTGATTATCATGATGGGCATTACTATGCTGGTTGGCATGATTTCTCCTAAAATCACATATATCCTGTACAATAATGTTATTCCCAGCAAGAGTATACGTGTTCTTTGTGCAGCTGGAATTTTTATGATTTTCACCAACATCAGTATTCTGATATTTGGAATCATACAGAATTTTCTGTCTACAAATATTAATGTTCAGATAAGCATTTCAGTGCAGGCAGCAACCATGGCAAGATTGATTTCACTTCCTGCCAATTTTTTTCGACAATTCAGTTCAGGAGAATTATCCAATCGAGCACAGCAGCTCAACACCCTGTGTACCACCCTGTCCTCCACTTTCGTGATGTCAGGGATAACAGCACTTTTTTCTCTTGCGTATATCGGTCAGATATTCGTTTATGCTCCTGCTTTGGTGGTGCCGTCTCTGATTATGACAGCAATTACGATTGGCTTTACTCTGCTCAATACAAAAATCCGAATGAATGAAGATCGTCAGGTGATGAATGTTGCCGGAGAAGAGAGCAGCATGACTTATTCGATGATTACGGGAATTCAGAAAATTAAACTTGCCGGAGCTGAGAAACGTGTATTCTCAAGATGGGCACGGCTGTATACTCAGGAGGTACGACATACCTATGACCGACCAAAGATTTTGCAATTAAGCAGTGCATTTAGTATGATCATATCCCTTAGCAGTACTGTTATCATGTATTATTTTGCGATTCAATCAGGAGTTACGGTGGCAGAATATAATGCTTTTATGGCTTCTTACGGTATGGTATCCGGAGCTTTTTTTACATTGGCAAGTATGGCAAATACGGCTGCATCTTTCCGTCCTGTACTGGAGCGGGTACGTCCTGTGATACAGGCAACTCCGGAAAATGGAACAGGGAAAAAAGCTGTAAACAGGATAAAAGGAAGAGTAGAACTATCGCATGTATCATTTCGGTACAGCGAAACGATGCCGCCTGTACTGGACGATATCTCAATGCAGATTCATGCTGGAGAATATGTGGCAATTGTAGGAAAGACAGGCTGTGGAAAATCAACACTTGTGCGAATGCTTCTTGGATTTGAAAAGCCTCAGAAAGGTGCGGTTTATTACGACGGCAGAGATATACAGACATTAAATCTTCGTTCATTGAGACAGCACATAGGCACTGTAATGCAGGACGGAAAACTCTTTCAGGGCAGTATTTATGAAAATATCATTATTTCGTCTCCTGACGCAACAATGGACGATGCATGGAATGCTGCCGAACTCGCAGGTATAGCCGATGATATACGGGAGATGCCGATGGGAATGTATACTATGATTTCAGAAGGCGCGGGGGGAATTTCCGGAGGTCAGAAACAACGTCTGATGATTGCACGTGCAATCGTATCCAAACCTAATCTTCTGATTTTTGACGAAGCAACCAGTGCACTCGACAATATTACCCAGAAAAAGGTTTCCCAATCACTGAACAGCCTTAAATGTACCCGTATCGTTATTGCACACAGACTTTCCACTATCCGGCAATGTGACCGCATCCTTGTGTTAGATGGTGGCCATATTATAGAAGATGGAACCTATGATGAGCTAATGGCTCAAAATGGATTCTTTGCTTCCTTAGTTGAGAGACAGAAAGTAAGTTGACAGAAGAAATAGCTTATAGTACAATTTTACGGTTATAATTTCTTCCTGAATTTCGGAGAAAAATATATAATAAAAAGGTAAATGAAAATGAGAAAACTAGCGTTAAGTGATGAAATATTACTGAATATCGAGAAACCCGCTCGCTATATAGGCAATGAGGTAAACTCGATAATGAAGGATAAGAAAGAAGTGGATATCCGCTTCGCCATGTGCTTTCCGGATGTTTATGAGATAGGGATGTCCCATCTGGGAATCCAGATTCTATATGATATGTTTAACCGCAGAGAGGATGTCTGGTGTGAGCGGGTATATTCTCCATGGATAGATCTGGATAAGGTGATGCGAGAGCAGAATATCCCTCTCTTTGCACTTGAATCCCAGGATCCCATTCGGGAATTTGATTTTCTGGGTATTACGATTCAGTATGAGATGTGCTACACCAATATTCTACAGATTCTGGACTTAAGCGGTATGGCTCTGAAAGCCTGTGACAGAAAGGAAGGGGATCCTATCGTAATCGGAGGCGGTCCCTGCACCTATAATCCGGAACCGCTTGCAGAGTTTTTTGATTTATTTTATATTGGTGAAGGTGAGACGGTCTACGACCAGCTTTTAGATGCCTATAAAGAAAATAAAATAAATGGCGGCTGCAAGCAGGATTTTCTTGAGATGGCTGCACAGATCGAGGGTATCTATGTACCTTCTTTTTATGATGTGACCTACAACGAGGATGGAACTATTGAGCGGTTTTATCCAATCAATCCCCATGCACCGGAAAAGGTGAAAAAACAGGTAGTAATGGATATCACCGATACGACTTACCCGGAAGCACCTGTAGTTCCATTTATCAAGGCGACCCAGGACAGAGTAGTACTGGAAGTACAACGCGGCTGTATCCGTGGGTGCCGTTTCTGCCAGGCAGGTATGCTCTACCGTCCCACAAGAGAGCGGAATGTTGATAAATTAAAGGAATATGCATATAAGATGTTGAAAAACACCGGTCACGAGGAGATTTCTCTAAGTTCCTTAAGTACCAGTGATTACAGTCAGCTGGAAGAACTGGTGACTTTTTTGATTAATGAATTCAAAGGAAAGGGAATGAATATCACATTGCCTTCTCTTCGTATTGATGCATTTTCCCTGGATGTAATGGAAAAAGTACAGGATATCAGGAAAAGCAGCCTGACCTTCGCCCCGGAAGCAGGTTCCCAGAGAATGCGAAATGTCATTAACAAAGGTCTGACAGAGGATGACATTATTAATGGTGCCGGACAGGCATTTGAAGGCGGATGGTCTAAGGTAAAGCTCTATTTCATGCTGGGTCTTCCTACGGAAACGGAAGAGGATATGAAGGAAATCGCAGTACTTGCTGATAAAGTGGCAAGACGTTATTATGAGATTCCAAAAGACCAGAGAAATGGAAAATGCCAGATAACAGCCAGCTCATCCTTCTTTATCCCGAAACCTTTTACTCCATTCCAGTGGGCAAGAATGTACACAAACGAAGAGTACATTGCAAGGGCTGCTATCGTAAAGCATGCTTTTCAGGATCAGCTGAACCGCAAGAGTCTGAAATACAACTGGCATGACGCGGAAGTAACAGTACTGGAAGGTGTCTTCGCAAGAGGAGACCGGAAGACCGCAAGAGTAATTGAAGAAGCCTATCGTCTGGGATGTCTCTATGATTCCTGGACAGAGACATTTGATAATGAAAAATGGATGCAGGCCTTTGAAAATACAGGAATCGATATTGGATTTTACAATCTCAGGGAGCGTCCATTGGATGAAGTGTTCCCGTGGGATTTCATTGATATTGGCGTGACCAAGAATTTCCTGAAGAGAGAATGGGAGCGCGCCATGAAAGGCGAAGTAACACCGAATTGCCGTCAAAACTGTTCGGGATGCGGTGTGGCAAAATGGGGAGGAGGTGTCTGTGTTGAAGGCAAGAATTAAGTTTCGTAAATACGGAGTTATGAAGTTCATCGGTCATCTGGATGTTATGCGTTATTTTCAGAAGGTGATGCGTCGTGCAGACATCCCAATTGCATTTACATCCGGATACAGCCCGCATATGATCATGTCTTTTGCGCAGCCACTAGGAATCGGCGTGACCAGTGATGCAGAATATCTGGATATAGAACTGACAGAGCCCATATCTTCCGCAGATGCAGTGCGTCAGATGAATGCTGCGATGGTGGAAGGTATTGATATTGTCAGCTTTGTAGAAATCTCGGACGATAAGAAGCAAAGCGGCATGACCATTGTGGCAGCTGCTGACTATCTGGTGCTGCCTAAATCCGGGAGCACTTATGAAGGAGGTAGTTTCCCTGAATCATGGAGGAAATTTATTGACCAATTTATGAGTCGGGATCAGATCGTTGTCTGGAAGAAGACAAAGAGAAGCGAAAAAGAAGTGGATATCAAACCTATGATCTATGATTTCCACTGGAGAAAAGACGGACTTTTCCTTCGCCTGGCAACCGGAAGCGAACAGAATCTGAAACCGGAGCTTGTGATGGAAACCTTTGCAAAATATGCAGAGCTTTCTGAAACAGAATCTGGTTTCCGCTATCACCGGCTGGAAGTCTATGCTCATAAGGATGAGTCGAAGGAAGGGTTCATTTCCCTGGAAGCTTTGGGCAAGGATATTCTCTGTTAATAGGAGGAAGATCATGAGCAAAAAAGAACTGAAAACAAATGCTATGCGAATATTAGAGCGCAACAAGATTTCGTACACTTATGAGACCTATGAATGCGATGAATTTACTGATGGTATCCAGGTGGCAGACATGCTTGGACTTGATCACAGGCTGGTATATAAGACACTGGTAACGGCGGGAAAAAGCGGCGGTTACTATGTATTTGTTATTCCTATAGAGGAAGAGATTGATTTTAAAAAGGCTGCGAAAGCCGTAGGAGAAAAATCCCTGGAAATGCTTCATCTTAAGGATCTGACAAAGGTCACCGGCTATGTGCGTGGCGGCTGTACCGCTATTGGAATGAAAAAACAGTTTCCAACTGTCATTCAGGAAGATGCAAAGGAACTGGATGAAATGTACGTAAGCGGCGGAAAACTTGGAATGCAGATTAAACTGGCACCTCTGGATCTGCAGAAAGCAGCCGGAGCAGTATTCGCTGACGTGATTCATACTTCATAAATATTTAACTGCTTACGATTCAAAATATATGAGGAGGCACTATGTATTTATATCAGGGACATGCAATTCGTAATATCGTATTTGATCTGGGAAAGGTTCTGCTTCAGTATGACTGGGAAACTTACCTGAAATCCTTTACATTTGATGATAAAACCTATGAGATCGTTGCAGATGCCATTTTTCGGAACCCGGACTGGGAGACAGGAGATGCCGGAACCGTGACACCGGAAGAATGGGAAGAGCTGTTTGTGGAAAATGCACCGGAATATGAACCCGAAATCCGCCGTGTGTTTGCCGGCATCCGAAAAACAATCTCTCCTATGCCCTATACGGAAGAATGGATCCGTTATTTCAGACAGCGGGGATTAAAGCTGTACTTCCTGTCCAATTATTCAGAAAAACTTCATAAGGACACGCTGGAACACATGAGTTTCCTGAATGATTTTGATGGAGGAGTATTTTCTTATGAAGTGAAATGTATTAAACCGGATTTGAGAATCTATCAGATTTTACTGGAACGCTTTCAGTTAGAACCATCAGAAACGCTTTTTTTTGATGATCGTCCGGAGAATATCGAAGCTGCAAAAAAGCTTGGAATCCATGGTGTGGTATTTACACCGAAGATTGTATATGATATGCTACAGGGTGATTGATTGACAAAATACTTTATACAACTTGAAAATGATGGAGGATACCAGAAGATGAAGAAAGTAGTGAAATTTGGAGGCAGCTCACTGGCAAGCGCAGCACAGTTTAAAAAGGTGGGAAGAATTATCCGTCAGGATGAATCCAGACGTTATGTGATTCCTTCCGCACCGGGAAAACGGCATTCCGGAGATACCAAGGTCACCGATATGCTGTACAGCTGTTATGGGCTTGCTATTCAGGAGGAAGAATACGAAGAGCTCCTGGATGCAATCAAAGAACGTTATAACGAAATCATTCGCGGACTGGAACTGAATCTGAATCTGGATGAAGAATTTAAAATCATTCATGAGAATTTCAGCAAAAAAGTCGGAAGAGACTATGCTGCATCCAGAGGAGAATATTTAAATGGAATTATAATGGCAAATTACCTGGATTATGAGTTTATTGATGCAGCCGAAGTGATTTTCTTTGATGAGAATGGGAATTTTGATTCTGATAAAACGGATGCAATTCTTTCCGAACGTCTGGATAAAACAGAACGTGCAGTCATTCCGGGATTTTACGGTATCGGAACCAATGGAAAAATCCGTACCTTCTCAAGGGGCGGATCTGATATTACCGGTTCTATTGTATCAAAGGCTGTCCATGCAGATATGTACGAAAACTGGACGGACGTTTCCGGATTTATGATTGCTGACCCGCGTGTTGTAAAGAATCCGAAATCCATCGATGTGATCACATACCGTGAGCTTCGTGAGCTTTCCTATATGGGTGCTACCGTACTCCATGAAGATGCTATTTTCCCGGTGCGCAAAGAAGGTATTCCGATCAATATCCGCAATACAAATGCACCGGAGGATAAAGGAACTCTCATTGTAGAAGCAACCTGCAGAAAACCGAGATTTGTAATTACCGGAATCGCCGGTAAGAAGGATTTTGCATCAATTACTGTTGAGAAGGCAATGATGAACTCACAGGTTGGTTTCTGTAAGAAGGTACTGGAGGTATTTGAAGAAAACGATATTTCCATTGAACATATGCCATCCGGAATCGATACCATGACCATCTTCGTACATCAGGATGAATTTGAAGAAAAAGAGCAGAAGGTAATTGCCGGAATTCACCGGGCAGTGGAGCCGGATCTGGTGGAAATGGAATCCGATCTTGCACTGATTGCTGTAGTAGGACGGGGAATGAAAGCTACAAGAGGAACTTCCGGAAGAATTTTTTCTGCGCTGGCACATGCAAATGTTAATGTAAAGATGATCGACCAGGGATCCAGCGAGCTGAACATCATTATCGGTGTCCGCAATCATGATTTTAATGCGGCAATCAAAGCAGTTTATGATATTTTTGTAACAACACAGATTTAATTTTTATGTTTTTGAGAGAGTTTTATAATGAAAAGTATAATGTTTTTTTTGAAACCTAAGGTGGAGATTGCTTACATATATGATTATCATACGGTAAGACAGGCACTGGAAATCATGGAGTATCACAAGTACTCCTCCGTGCCGATTCTGAACCGTGAAGGAAAATATGTAGGATCTATCACAGAGGGCGATTTGCTTTGGGGGATTAAGAAGCTGGGTATTATGAATATCAAAGGCGCGGAAAGCGTCAGTGTAATGAAGATTGAGCGCCGTCTGGATTATCAGTGTGTAAATGCTGAATCCAACATGGTCGATCTGATTGACCGGGCAATGGAGCAGAATTTTGTTCCGGTAACAGATGATCAGCAGAACTTTATTGGTATCATTACCCGAAAGGACATCATAGGTTATTGCTATAGCGAGCTGCGCAAATTAGAGCAGCAGCTGGATAAAGAGGAAATGTAAAATGATAGATTTTCACACACATATTTTCCCGGAAAAAATTGCAAAAGCGACCTTAGCGTTTCTGGCCGAAAAATGTCAGGAGGAACCGTCTACCAATGGTATGGCAGACGGTCTTCTTGCATCTACCGAAGACGCAGGGCTTGAATGTTCTGTTATCCTGCCGGTAGTGACAAAACCGTCTCAATTTCAGTCCATTAACCGGTTCGCATCGAATTTCAGGGAAGGAAAGCTGATTTCTTTTGGAGGAATCCATCCGGACAGTGCGGATTATAAGGCAGAACTACGGGAGATTTATCATCTGGGACTAAAAGGCGTGAAGCTGCATCCGGACTATCAGCAGGTCTTCATAGATGATATCCGCTATAAGCGAATCATTTCTTATGCAACAGAATTGGGCTTAATCATCAGTGTACACGCCGGTTTTGATCCGGGCTATCCGGAATGTACGCACTGTACCCCAAAACGTGCAAGAGACATGATTCTGGATGTACAGCCGGAAAAACTGGTTCTTGCCCATATGGGTGGATTTATGCAGTGGGACGATGTGGAGGAGTATCTGGTTGGTCAGCCTGTCTGGTTCGACACCGCAGTTGTTTTTGGGAAAATACCGGATGAGCAGTTTATAAGAATGGTTAGAAACCATGGAAACGATAAAATTCTTTTTGCCAGTGATTCCCCGTGGGCAGATCAGAAAGAATTTGTAAAACATCTGCAGTCTCTTCCTCTTACCGGGGAAGAAAAGGACAATATTTTTCATAATAATGCAGTACGTCTTCTTTCATCTAAATAGTTGTAAAAGGTTGTATACAGCGGAAATTCGACGTATAATAAAGAATCAGAGGAAAAATTTTATTGTAAAAGGAGTTTATACATATGGGAGAATTTATTACGCCGGAGGGCTATGAATCTCCGTTAACGATCCGTGAAACGGAAGTAGCTATTAAGGAAATCAAAGACCATTTTGAGCGTGCTCTTGCAAAGTCTCTGCATCTGACACGTGTTTCCGCTCCGTTATTTGTAAAGCCGGAAAGCGGAATGAATGATAATCTGAACGGAGTAGAACGCCCGGTATCTTTTGGAATCAAGGCACTCGACGATGAGGCGGCAGAGATCGTACACTCTCTTGCAAAATGGAAACGCCACGCATTGAAGCGCTATGAATTTCATTCGGGAGAGGGACTATATACGGATATGACTGCCATTCGCCGGGATGAAGATCCGGACAATATTCACTCCATCTATGTGGATCAGTGGGACTGGGAAAAGGTTATTTCCAAAGAAGAACGCAACACGGAGACACTTCAGTATACGGTACGTAAAGTGTACGCTGCACTGAAGGAAACGGAAGATTTCATGTCCAGACGATACAATTATATTGAGGCACTTCTTCCGGACGAGATTACATTTATCACGTCCCAGGAATTGGAGGATATGTATCCGGGTGCAACAGCAAAAGAGAGAGAATATAACATCGCCAAAGCGAAGGGAGCAGTATTCATTTCCCAGATTGGAAAGGTTCTTGCTTCCGGTGAGAAACACGACGGACGTGCACCGGACTATGATGACTGGGAGCTGAACGGGGATATTATTGTATACTATCCGGTTCTTGATATTGCACTGGAACTTTCATCCATGGGAATCCGCGTAGATGAAGAAGCAATGAGACGTCAGCTTAAGCTTGCCGGCTGTGAGGAGAGAGCAGAACTTGCCTTCCACAAACAGCTTCTGAACGGCGAACTTCCCTATACGATAGGCGGCGGAATCGGCCAGTCACGTATCTGTATGTATTATCTGCGTAAGGCCCATATTGGCGAGGTACAGTCTGCTATATGGCCGGATGAGACTCATGAAATCGCAGAGGCTCACCACATTCACCTTCTCTAGGCAGAGTATGTAAAAAAGTTTGAAAAATAAGTAAAAAACTGTAGAAACAGTATTGATTTTTTGAAATGTTTATGCTAACATACAATGGTATGCCGCACAATGAGGTTTTAAGATTCTGGAATTATTTTTCAGACACCGTAATTGGCGAGTAATGATAATAGGAGGTGCCATATGTACGCAATTATAGCAACAGGTGGTAAACAGTACAAAGTAGCTGAAGGCGATATCATTAAAGTAGAGAAGCTTGGTGTAGAAGCTGGAGAGACTTATACATTTGACCAGGTGCTTGCAGTAAGCGACAACGAGTTAAAGGTTGGAAATCCTACAGTTGAGGGTGCAACCGTTGAGGCTTCTGTTGTAGAAAACGGAAAAGCAAGAAAAGTTATCGTTTACAAGTACAAGAGAAAATCTGGATACCATAAGAAAAACGGTCACAGACAGCAGTACACAGCAGTAAAGATTGAAAAAATCAACGCTTAATATTGGAGAATATCCATGATTCATGTAACCATTTTTGAAAATGACCACGGAGAGTGTATAGGATTTCAGACAGAAGGCCATGCTGAATACAGTGAGGCCGGACAGGATATCGTGTGTGCAGCAGTTTCCATACTGGTGATTAATACGATAAATGCCATAGATCTCTATACGGATGAGGAGGCTTCTTTGATTTCTGATGAGGAGTCGGGAATGATTTCCTGGAATCTGCAGCAAAGACCCTCTGCCGGGACAGAACTTCTTCTGAATACTATGATTCTTGGTCTGAGACAAATGGCAGATGATGATAACTATGCAGAATATATTCAGTTAAACTTTGAGGAGGTGTAAGACCATGATGAAATTAAACCTTCAATTTTTCGCTCATAAAAAAGGAGTAGGTTCTACAAAGAACGGACGTGACTCTGAGGCTAAGAGACTTGGTGCTAAGAGAGCAGACGGACAGTTTGTAAAAGCTGGTAACATCCTTTACAGACAGCGCGGAACCAAGATTCACCCAGGTGTTAATGTAGGACGCGGAGGCGACGATACATTATTCGCACTTGTGGATGGCGTTGTTAGATTCGAAAGAAAAGGAAGAGATAAGAAACAGGTTTCTATCTACCCAGTAGCACAATAATGATGAGACGAAAGTTCCGGGACCAGTTGATGTTCCCGGACTTTTTGTTACCATAAGGATGCACAGAGATTCGGATGATTAGTTCGAATGTTGTAATTAAAAGCGAAGACGCAGAGAGGAACATCTTATGTTTGCAGACAGAGCAAAAATATTTATCAAATCAGGAAAAGGCGGCGATGGTCATGTGAGCTTCCGCCGGGAATTATACGTACCAAACGGCGGTCCTGACGGCGGTGACGGCGGACGTGGGGGAGATGTTATTTTTGAGGTAGACGAAGGACTCAATACGCTCCAGGATTACCGCCACAGAAAGAAATTCGCTGCCAAAGATGGTGAGCAGGGCGGAAAGAGAAGATGCCATGGTGCAGATGCCGAGGATATTGTACTTCGCGTTCCGGAAGGAACCGTAATTAAGGAAGCTGAGTCCGGCAAGGTTATTGCGGATATGTCAGGAGACAATCGCCGTCAGATCATATTGAAGGGCGGTAAGGGAGGCCTTGGAAATCAGCATTTTGCAACCGCAACCATGCAGATTCCGAAATATGCCCAGCCAGGACAGCCATCTAAGGAACTTTGGGTAAATCTGGAGCTGAAGGTTATTGCGGACGTAGGACTTGTGGGATTTCCGAATGTGGGAAAATCCACACTGCTTTCCCGTGTAACAAATGCCCAGCCAAAGATTGCCAACTACCATTTTACGACGCTGAATCCGAATCTCGGTGTGGTTGATCTTCCGGGAGCTAAGGGATTTGTGATTGCCGATATTCCCGGACTGATCGAGGGTGCATCCGAGGGTGTCGGCCTTGGTCATGAATTCCTGCGTCATATTGAGAGAACAAAGCTGATGATTCATGTGGTGGATGCAGCAGGAACAGAGGGCCGTGATCCCATCGATGATATATATAAAATCAATGCAGAGCTTGAAGCATACAATCCTGAGATTGCAAAACGTCCTCAGGTTATTGCAGCAAACAAGATCGACGCCATTTATCAGGAGGACAGTGATCCGGTTCAGGCACTGAAAGATGAATTTGAGCCACAGGGAATTCGTGTGTTCCCGATTTCAGGTGTGACAGGTTCCGGTATGAAGGAACTGCTGTATTATGTGTCAGAACAGCTTCAGAAGCTTGATCAGGCACCGATTATCTTCAAGCAGGAATATTTCCCGGAGGACGAGCTTATTTACGTAGATCTTCCTTATACTGTTGAGAAAGAAGATGACATGTATGTGGTGGAAGGTCCTAAGATTGAAAAAATGCTGGGATATACAAATCTTGATTCCGAGAAAGGATTTGCATTCTTCCAGAAATTCCTGAAAGATACGGGTATTCTGGATGAACTGGAAGCTGCCGGAATACAGGAGGGAGATACCGTCCGCATGTACGGTCTCCAGTTTGACTATTACAGATAAGAAGGGAAAAAAGTGATGACTACAAAGCAGAGAGCCTATTTAAAGAGCCTTGCCATGACCATGGATGCAATTTTCCAGATCGGCAAGAACAGTATGACACCTGAACTCACAAAAGCCATCAATGAGGCGCTGGACGCCAGAGAACTGATCAAAGTCAGCGTACTGCAGAATTGTGCTGATGACCCGAAGGAACTGGCACAGATGCTGGCAGAGAGAACCCGCTCCCAGGTGGTTCAGGTAATTGGAAAGAAAATTGTCCTTTATAAAGAAGGAAAAGATGATAAAAAGAAAATACAGTTACCATAAATAATTTATGTATATTTTCATGTAAAAGAGGTGTACCGATGAAAATTGGAATCATGGGCGGAACATTTAATCCGATTCATAATGGTCATCTGATGCTGGGCGAATATTCTTATCGTTCTTTCGGGCTTGATCAGGTATGGTTTATGCCAAATGGAAATCCGCCTCACAAAGCAGGTATCAGCGCAAGCTACAGTGCTGACATCAGAGCCCGCATGACGGAACTTGCCATTCAGGATGTACCGTACTTTCGATTGGAAGATTATGAAGTGAGACGGCAGGAACTTTCCTATTCCTATCAGACACTGGAACATTTTAAAGAAATATATCCGGAAGATTCATTTTATTTCATAATAGGGGCAGATTCGTTATTCGACATCAACAAGTGGATGAAACCGGAACGGATTCTGAAGATATGTACGATTCTTGCGGCATTTCGCGGAGATAAGAATAACAGCGAAATTATGAACCGACAGATTGAACTGCTGAAAGAAAAATATGGTGCTGAAACAGATATCCGGCTGTTATCTTCCCCGTTGATGGATGTATCCTCCCATGAACTTCGGGAAATGATTTCTGAAGGAAAATCTATCTCGGGACTGGTACCGGAAACAGTAGAGCAGTACATTAAAGAACACGGATTATATCGGTAATCAGGATAAGACTATGAATGAACACATAAGTAAAATAAGCAGAAAACTAAAAAAATATCTGGACAGGGATCGTTATGACCATACCATGGGAGTCATGTACACCGCAGCATCTCTTGCAATGTGCCATGGCACAGATATTGAGCAGGCAATGATCGCAGGTCTTTTGCATGACTGTGCAAAATGCATCCCATCTGCCAAAAAAATCCGTATGTGTGATAAGTATCATCTCAGTGTGTCAGAGGTTGAATTAAAAAATCCCAGTCTTCTTCATGCAAAACTTGGTGCATTTATTGCCGCCAAAAAATATCATATAGAAGATCGGGAGATTATTAATGCAATTGCAAGCCATACTACCGGCAAACCGGAAATGACTATGCTGGAAAAAATTATTTATATCGCAGATTATATGGAACCTGGCAGAAAGGAACTGCCCAATATGGCAGTCGTTCGAAAACTTGCGTATACTGATATTGATCAATGTCTCTATCGGATTCTTGAAGATTCTCTGACCTATCTGGCTTCCAGGAATATCCCTCTGGATCCCATGACAGAGAAAACATATCAGTATTACAGACAGATATTAAAAAAAGAAGAGGAGATGTAACCTTATGGAACATGCAAAGAACATGGCCCGCACCGCGTGGCATGCATTGGACGAGAAAAAAGGCGAAGATATTCGCGTCATTAATATCTCTCAGGTTTCTGTAATTGCAGATTACTTTATTATTGCAAACGGAAGCAGCAACAGCCAGGTAAATGCCCTGGTAGACAATGTAGAAGAGAAGATGCACGAAGCAGGATTCACCCTCAAACAGCGTGAAGGCTACGGAGCAGGAACATGGGTACTTCTCGACTATGGAGATGTAATCATACATGTTTTTGACCGTGAGAACCGTTCTTTCTACAATCTGGAGCGCATCTGGAGTGACGGAATGGAAGTAGCACCGGAAGAATTATAAGAATCAAAAAAGTCCACGCAGTTATTCAGACTGTCTGGACTTTTTTAATCTTTTTTATACTTAATTCTTAATGAAAGAAACGGAAAACTCCGATTACTTTTCCAAGGATCTGAACATCCCTCACGATAATCGGATCCATGAAATCATTCTCAGGCTGAAGACGAATTACTCCTTCTTCTTTGTAAAATGTCTTAACAGTTGCGCCATCTTCAATCAAGGCAACTACCATCTCGCCATTATGAGCTGTATTCTTTTGTTCCACAAGAACCATATCCCCATCCAGAATACCCGCATTGATCATACTTTCCCCACGTACAGACAGAAGAAAAGTCTGGTTATTCGGAAGCATATCTACCGGAAATGGAAAATAATTCTCTATATTCTGTTCCGCCAGAATAGGTTCACCGGCGGCCACACGACCCACAAGTGGAACATTCGTAACTTCCCGACGTGTCAGATTAAAAGTGTCATCCAGAATCTCGATAGCTCTCGGCTTAGTAGGATCCCTTCTGATATATCCATTCTTCTCCAGAGTCTCAAGATGGGAGTGAACAGAAGAGGTTGACTTCAGATTCACAGCCTCACATATATCACGTACAGCCGGAGGAAAACCTCTGCTCAATATCTGTGATTTAATATATTCTAAAATTTCCTGCTGTTTTGGGCTGATCTTTCCCTGTGCCATAATAATCCCCTTTCTCATGCAATTCATCCTTATAATCCGGCACATACCGTTATAACATTCACATAAATACGTTCATTTGCATTTAAAAATATTTTATCATAGTGCAAATAAAAACGCAAACAAATGTTTGAAGAAAATGTGTTCGGATTTAATTATCTTCTATTGACAAACATTTGTTCGTGTCGTATAATTTAGTCACAAAGAACAGATGTTCGATACATTCGGATTAAGGGGGAAGAAGTTATGAAAACACCAGGCAGAAAACAGACTAAAAAGAGAAGAGAAGCTATTGTAATTAGACATAGTTTCATTGCAATCCTGTCATTTACATTTATACTAATCATGGCACTTTTCGTCAGCACAAGCTTCGTAGAAGCTAGTGATCACACTACAGAATCCAGTTCTTCCTGTGTTTTATATAAAAGTATCCAGTTGGAATCAGGTGACACCCTTTGGAGCATTGCTGAGGAATATATGCCGGATGGATTTTCTTCCATCTGGGATTATATTGAAGAACTAAAAGACATCAATGGCCTGAAAAGTGATGAGATTCATGAGGGAAGATATCTGACGGTCGTATACTGCGATACAAATATTGAACCTTAGATATTATTAGTATCTAAGAAAATATGAAAGTAAAATCAATAACACTCAGTTACACATATTATGACCGGGTGTTATTTTTTACTACATATATCGGGTAATGCCAATCTATACGTAAAATACCGATTTTTCCAAAAGATATAGACAGAAAATATAGAAGATGGTATAATCAATCCGTATACAGGAGGTAAAATTACTTATGGCAAAACAAATCACCTATCATGAGCAGACAAATATTGATTATACATTGCGTCTCCGAGAGATTCTTAAAACCCTTCCTCCTTTTGCCAGGGATTATTTCCGAGCAATGGAACCAACGTCCTCCATACGGACACGGATGAATTATGCCTATGATATCCGGGTATTTTTTCATTTTCTTATGGAGAATAATCCCATATTTTCTTCCTATACCATTGACCAGTTTACTCTGCATGACCTGGAACGGCTGGAACCGATTGATATTGAGGAATATATGGAATATCTGAAGGTTTATAAAAGCGAGGATGAAGAACTCCGCTATAACGGAGAAAAAGGCCTTGCACGCAAGATGTCGGCTCTCAGAAGCTTCTATGGATATTATTATAAACATCAGTCCATCTCCAGGAATCCTACTTTATTAGTGGATATGCCTAAAATGCATGATAAAGCAATCATACGTCTGGAAACGGATGAGGTTGCCATGTTGCTGGATTTTGTAGAACATTGTGGAAATACACTTACCGGACAGGCTAAAGTATACTATGAGAAGACAAAGAAACGGGATCTTGCCATTCTTACATTATTACTTGGTACCGGAATCCGTGTATCCGAATGTGTGGGACTGGACCTGAACGACGTGGATTTTAAAAATAACGGAATCAAAGTTACACGAAAAGGCGGCAACGAAATGATTGTTTATTTCAGCGATGAGGTTGCAGATGCTCTGATTGAATATATAGAAACAGACCGAAAATTCATTCAGCCTCTTTCCGGTCATGAAAATGCACTGTTTCTTTCCACACAAAAACGTCGAATGGGTGTACAGGCCGTTGAAAATATGGTAAAAAAATATGCACGTCAGGTAACACCAAATAAGAAAATTACGCCACACAAGCTTCGCAGTACTTATGGAACATCTCTGTATAAGGAAACCGGAGATATCTATCTTGTTGCAGATGTTCTCGGCCATAAAGATGTCAATACTACTAAAAAGCATTATGCTGCTATTGATGAAAATCGAAGACGTCAGGCTGCCTCTGCAGTAAAGCTCAGAGAACCGTAACAAATTACAATATGTCAGAGTGGAGACATAATAAATATATGTAAACACAGAAAGGATTTACCCGCAAATGAAATTACAGCAATTATTAAGTTATACAAGAAAAGCCGTGGATGAATATCAGATGATACAGGAAGGAGATCACATTGCGGTAGGTGTCTCCGGAGGAAAGGACAGCCTTACTCTTCTCTATGCCATGCACGGACTGAAACGATTTTATCCGAAGAAATTTGAACTCAGCGCCATCACCGTAGACCTCGGATACTCTGAGTGTGATTTTACTCCGGTTCAGAAACTTTGCAAGGAATTGGAGATTCCATATAGAATCGTAAAAACAGACATTGCCCACATTCTTTTTGAAGAGCGAAAAGAGCCGAATCCCTGCTCTCTCTGCGCAAAAATGAGAAAAGGCGCACTGAATCAGGCTGTTAAGGAAATGGGCTGTAATAAGGTAGCTTACGCGCATCACAAGGATGATATTATTGAAACGATGCTCCTCTCTCTCATCTTTGAGGGACGATTCTATTCCTTCTCTCCAAAGACCTATCTGGACAGAATGGAGCTTACCGTCATTCGTCCGATTATGTTCGTAGATGAGGCTGATGTGATTGGATTTAAGAATATGTATCAGCTGCCGGTCGTAACCAGCCGCTGTCCGATTGACGGGTATACCAAGCGTCAATATGCCAAGGAGCTCGTAAAACAGTTGAATATGGAGCATCCCGGTGCAAAACAGCGCATGTTTACGGCTATCCTGAACGGAAATATCAAGGGATGGCCGGAACGCGTACCACATGTTCGGTAAATCAAAAATTTTTCTCATGAAAATGCGCGTGGAATGCAGACATCGATACATTTTACCGTGCCGTTTCGCATCTCACGCGCTTAAATCTTTATACTAAAATACTTTATCCCAGAAGTGCCTTATCGCTGGCGAATTCTTCACCGCTTGCAAGCTCAAATTGATGAAGCAGGTCTTCTACGGTAAGTTTCTTTTTCTCTTCTCCACTGATATCAAGAATGATTTTTCCATCCATCATCATAATCAGTCGATTACCGTGGGCAATCGCATCCTTCATATTATGGGTGATCATAAGAGTGGTCAGGTTGTCTCTGCTTACTATTTTTTCCGTAGTATCCAAAACCTTGGCTGCTGTCTTCGGGTCAAGTGCTGCTGTATGTTCATCCAAAAGAAGAAGCTTCGGTTTCTTTAGTGTTGCCATTAGAAGTGTCAGAGCCTGTCTCTGTCCTCCTGATAAAAGACCTACCTTTGATGTGAGACGATTCTCCAGTCCCAGATCCAGAATCTTTAACAATTCTTTATATGATTCTCTTTCTTTTTTCGTAATACGTGGCTTTAAAGTACGTGATTCCCCGCGACGCTGTGCTAATGCAAGATTTTCTTCAATTCCCATACTCCCAGCTGTCCCGGTCATTGGATCCTGAAAAACACGTCCCAGATATTTTGCCCGCTTATGTTCCGGAAGCTTTGTTACATCGATTCCGTCTATCAAAATCTGTCCCTCATCTATTGGCCATACGCCTGCTACCGCATTCAGCATCGTAGATTTTCCTGCACCATTTCCACCGATAACCGTTACAAAGTCTCCATCTTCCAATTTAAGTGAAACACCATTCAAAGCACATTTTTCATTCACTGTTCCCGGATTAAAGGTCTTATATATATTCTTAATTTCCAGCATTTACATTTCCTCCTCTTTTTACCGGTTTTGAAAAATATTTGCTTTTCCAGAAAGGAATCGCAAGAAATACTGCAACAACCAGTGCTGAGAACATTTTTAATAAATCTGTATCGACTCCCAGCCAGATTACGATTTGAAGTACAAGGTAATAGATTACGGAACCCAGGGCAACTGACAGAAGATTCAGGGCAAAATTATGGAAAATACGCCCAAATATAGCTTCTCCTATGATGACTGCCGCAAGACCGATTACAATAGCTCCACGTCCCATATTAATATCTGCAAATCCCTGATATTGAGCTAAGAGCGCACTTGAAAGGGCAACCAGACCATTGGATACCATCAATCCCAGAACCTTATTAAAGTTTGTATTAATTCCCTGGGCACGTGCCATATTGCTGTTGCATCCCGTAGCACGGATGGAGCATCCAAGTTCCGTACCAAAGAACCAGTATAAAATTGCAATTACAGCAATGATAATAATTGCTACAATAAAAATTGTATTTTTACTGAGCGCAACTCCTTTTATGTAGCGAAGAGATACCAGAAGATCATACTTGTCTACATTAATTGCCTGGTTCGCTTTACCCATAATTTTAAGGTTTGCTGACCACAGAGCCAGCTGAGTCAGAATACCGGCCAGGATTGGCGGTATTCCCATGGCCGTATGAAAAATTCCCGTTACGAATCCTGCAATTGCTCCTGCAAGAAGTGCAAAAAAAAGTGCAATCCATACATTGTATCCATTTAACATCATCATAATACAGACAGCACCGCCAATACACATGGTTCCATCTACCGTAAGATCAGCAATATCCAGAATTCTGTAAGTGATGTAAACACCGATAGCCATGATTCCCCATATCAAGCCCTGGGCAATCGCTCCCGGCATTGCATTAAAAAGTGACATAAAATTCAATGATAAAACCTCCCATTCCTATAATTTCAGACTCATCCGAATACGACATACAGCGAGAAAGCAAAAACATACTTTCCCGCTGCCTAATCTTCATGATTTCTATCATTTTGTTATGATTTATGATTATAGCCGATTACTCCTCAATTGCTTCATAATCATCCGGGATGGTAACTCCCAGTTCTTCACAACGACTTGCAACATATTTCTTTGTAAAGTTCGGTGCATACTCGATTGGCATCTTGGAAATGTCTTCGCCCTGAAGAATCTTCACTGCCATCTTACCTGTTGCACATCCAAGATCATAATAGCTGATAGATAAAGTAGCTACACCGCATCCGCTGCAGATACCTTCCTCTCCTGCAATTACAGGAACCTTAGCCGGAAGACAGATATTGTTAATAAGCTCTGTGTTAGAAGCAACTGTATTATCTGTTGGAACATAGATTACATCAGACTCATCTGCTGCTGTTGTTACAACAGAAGACAAATCATTAGAATCTGAGAATGCATAAGGCTCGCATGTATAGCCCATACCTTCCAAAGCTTTTTTAACCTCATCTACCTGATACTGAGAATTAGCCTCTGCGGAACAGTACAGCAGACCGACTTTCTTTGCATCCGGGAAAAGTTCATTTAACATCTTTGCCTGATCCTCGAGAGGTGCAAGGTCAGATGTTCCGGAAATATTTCCACCTACAGTACCATCAAAATCATCAATTTCCAGAGCAACTCCGTACTCTGTTACAGATGTTCCGAGAATCGGAATCTCATTTGTTCCTGCTGCAGCTGCCTGAAGAGCAGGTGTAGCATTTGCCAGAATCAGGTCCACACCGTCTGATACAAAACCATTAATAATTGTGGAACATGTATTGGAATCTCCCTGTGCATTCTGTTCATCAAACACTACATCATCACCGAGTTCTTCTTTTACCGTGTCCATAAATCCCTTTGTTGCTGCGTCAAGCGCTTCATGCTGTACCAGCTGACAGATACCAATCTTATAGGTTGCATCTCCGGAAGCTTGTGTCTCTTCCTTTTCTCCATCCGAAGAATCCGTGGATGAACTACCACATGCCGCAAGGCTCAATGCCATAATCATGACAAGCATTGCTGCCAATAATTTTTTTGCTGTTTTCATAATGTATCTCCCTTCTTTTGTAGCACCATTTACGTGTACTATTAACACATCAAAGTGTAACGCTTTAAAGCGCGAAAGTCAACATGAAATTTTTAACATATTTTAACTTTAGGATTGTTGATTATTTTTAATCAACCAGATTACAAAGAGTCGAACTATAAAGAAAAATCCGGGAAGCAGATATTTCTATCGGATTCCCGGCTCTGAATATTCAATAACTACAATTTTTTATTTACATCTCTTTCTTTTATCTCTATCAATTTCTTGATTGCTTCAGCTGTTCCTTCGATACCCAGAACTGAACTGTCCAGACACATATTGTAACTGGAAGAATCTCCCCACCGTTTGTTGGTATAATAATTATAATAGCTTGCACGTTTTTTGTCCGCTTTGATTATCATATCTTTTGCCTTAGCATCGGTAAGATCATAGATTCTTGCAATTCTGCGGATACGTGCATCCAGATCTGCATGGATAAATACGCTTAGTACATTATCATATTCTTCCAATGCATAGTCAGCACATCGTCCAACCAGGATACATGGACCTTCATCAGCAATCTTCTTAATCGCATCAAACTGGGCCAAGAAAATCTTGTGATTGATCGGCATGTCCGTAAATGTACCGGAAGAATATCCCAGTGAATACGTATCCATAACAAGAGAATACAAAAAGCTGTTGGTAGGTTTCTCATCATGTGTCTCGAATAATTCCTGACAAATGCCGCTCTCCTTTGCAGCACGATTCAGCATCTCTTTATCATATAATTTAATATCAAGATCTTCTGCAAGCTTATATCCGATCTCTCTTCCCGCACTTCCAAACTGACGTCCTATGGTAATAATTGTATTTGTTTTTGCCATAAATTCCACGCTCCCTTTTACTGATTCTTAATCCTGACGATTATCTATCAGAAAATTATTTATATATATTATAACGGAAAAGCCTGTAAATGTATAGAAAAATATGTTATTTTACACAAAATTAATCTTAAAAATAGGTTAGTTTATCTAATAATTCTGTAAAATATTGAGGAAGCGGTGCATTCACTTCTAAATATTCCCCGGTTCTTGGATGAATGATTCCCAGTGTTTTCGCATGAAGTGTCTGTCCAACAAGATCCCGAAACGGACATTTTGCCGGTCCGTAAACCATATCTCCCACAAGTGGATGCCCGATACTGGCCATATGAACACGAATCTGATGCGTACGTCCTGTCTCCAGTTCACACTGAATATACGTATAATTACCAAAACGCTTCAGAACCTTATAGTGCGTCACCGCATCTCTGGACTGTTTTGCATGGGTGCTCATTTTCTTTCGATCCACAGGATGCCGCCCGATCGGTGCATTCACCGTTCCTGCATCTTCTTTTATATTACCGTGAACAACAGCTTCATATACCCGTTTGATAGAATGCTCTTTAAGCTGGGCAGCAAGATGCTGATGTGCCATATCATTTTTACATACCAGGAGGGATCCCGTCGTATCCATATCAATTCGATGTACGATTCCCGGACGCATAACTCCGTTGATTCCCGAAAGCTCCGAACCACAATGATACATCAGCGCATTTACCAGAGTGCCGCTGTAATGTCCAGGCGCAGGATGAACCACCATCTGCTTGGGTTTATTAACGATAATAATATCTGCATCCTCATAGAGAATATCAAGAGGAATGTTCTCGGCCTCGATTTCCGGCTCTTTTAGTTCCGGTATAGTAACTTCTACCATATCATCAAAAGAAAGCCTGTAATTGGCTTTTACAGGCTTCTGATTGACAATGATATTGCCATCCTTTATTAATTTCTGAATATGAGATCTGGACAGGTCCGGCATCTCCTGAGCCAGATACTTGTCGATCCGTATATCATTTTCTGTCTCGATGCTGAAAAATCTCTTCAAAATCTTCCTCCTTATACCAGAACAAAATCAAAACTGCCAATACAAAAACTGCAACTGTCACATAAATATCAGCCACATTGAAAATAGGGAAATCGATCAATTCAAAATAGAAAAAATCTACTACATAATTCAGCCTGAGTCGATCAATCATATTGCCAATTGCACCTGCACAAATGAAAAGAACACACACCCTGATTGGAAGAAATTTGCGATTCATGGGAACACGCATGTAAAACCACACTGCAGCACCCAGCACAATGATGGCACTTACTACAAAAAACAGTTTCTGATTCTGGAAAAGCCCAAAAGCTGCACCTCGATTCTCCAGGTAGTGCAACATAAATACACCTTTGATCAAAACCAGGGAATTTCCCTGTTTCAGATGAAGCACAGCCAGATGCTTGGACCACTGGTCGATAAAAATAGCTGCCAGCACACATATAATTCCTGCCAGATAATGCTTTGTTCTTGAATTAGTTGTCTTTAAATCTGTGTGTCTCTCTACCATAGAACCTCCACTAATAATACTGATATACCTGAATAAAATACCGTCCCTTCTTTGTCTCAGAAAGAACACCATTATATTGAATGCGTCCCATGCCGCGGACAGAAATCAAATCTCCCTCTTTCAGCCGGTAACCGTTTGAAGTAATCAGTTTTCCATTTACAAATACTTTTCCTCCTTCAATCAATCCGGTCAACTTACTGCGCGACAGTGGATATGCCACAGCCAGAACGGTATCCAGACGCACAGAGGCAACCGTCCCTTTTAATTCTTTCCTTCGGGGCTCATACTGAAATGCCGACATTTCAATCGATGTTGCAATTACAGACGTATGACGAATCCGTGTCAGTGACTCTTCGATATAAGATGCAATAGAATCAGATACAAAAAGAATACATTCTCCATCCGCCAGAATAAGATCTCCCGTTTTACACCGTTCAATTCCAAGATTCATCAAAGCTCCCAGATAATCCCTGTGGGAAAGGTCTTCGGCAAATCTGGAGTTTAGTGGAGAGATACGGAGTGCCGACATCGGATAATCATATTCATAATAAAGAGCATCAGGTAGAAATGCAACCATCTGACGCTCCGCATATTCATATCCTCCGTATGTACGATACCCTGCCGGTAACATATTTTTAGGAATAGAATGTAAAATATTCTGTTCATTTAAATTAAGAAAATCTGAAAAAGTAACAATATCCCGTCTGAAAGCAATATTAGATAGCTCTATGAGACGCTTCTGTATCATCAACTCTTCTTTATTCATAAA
Organism: Sporofaciens sp. SGI.106; assembly: GCF_050314255.1. Lineage (NCBI taxonomy): Bacteria > Bacillati > Bacillota > Clostridia > Lachnospirales > Lachnospiraceae > Sporofaciens > Sporofaciens sp. SGI.106. The sequence continues at coordinate 138,234 of NZ_JBNPMZ010000001.1, read as the reverse complement.
AAATACTGCTCCTGATTAGAATCTATCCCTCATGGAAGATGCATCAAAAGAAGTGTTGAGCAAATCCTGCAAATCTCCGGAAATATCAACATTAGTAGGTGTAACCAGGAAAATGTAATTGGAGATTTTCTGAAGATTACCGCGGATTGCAAAAGCTGCTCCGGAAGTAAAGTCAATAATTCTCTGAGCGATCTCAACATCCAGCCCTTCAAGATTCAGAATAACGGTGCGGCCACTGAGCAATGTTTCTGTAATCTCCCGTGCATCTTCAACAGAAGCCGGCTTAATAACACATACTTCCATAGCAGGACCTCTTCTGGAAGGCTGACGCATCGGAGTTACTTTATTACTTACAGCAGTACTTCCTGATTTCTTTGCAGGTCTCTCCTCGTAATCATCTTCATAATCATCATAGTCATCTTTATCTTTACGACGATTAAAGAAACTTTTTTTCGCGGGTCTTTCCTCATAATCATCTTCATAATCATCATCGAAGAAATCATCATTTTCATCATAATCGTCTTCATCACTTAACTTCATAATATCAAGGAACTTATCTAATACTCCCATTTTTAAACACTCCTATCTTACGTTGTCAAAATATTATACGTGAGTATTCCCTGATTAAAACCACACTCTTAAAAGCAGAATCAGGGCTGCTATTTCGCATAATTTCTCGCACCGAAAAGACCGGTCCCTACTCGAACCATCGTTGCCCCCTCTTCAATTGCGATCTCATAGTCATTTGTCATACCCATAGAAAGAATACTCATAGTAACATTATCAACTTTTTTCGCTTCAATGTCAACAGATAATTTACGTAAACGCTGAAAATATATACGATTTTCTTCCGGATTTTCAACAAAAGGAGCTATCGTCATCAGACCGCAAATTTGAATATGCGGAAATTTGGCTACTTCTTCGACAAAGGAAAAGACATCTTCTTCCATAAGTCCAAATTTACTGTCTTCTTTTGCCACATTAACTTCTATGAGAATTTTAGCGGTAACTCCCTTTTTTGCTGCTTCTTTATCTATTGCATCAGCAAGACGAACGGAATCTACGGAGTGAATCAAATCTACTTTGTCAATAATATATTTGATTTTATTGCGCTGCAGGTGACCAATCATATGCCAGTGTATATCTTTTGGCAATACATCGTATTTTTCAGTAATTTCCTGAACCTTATTTTCACCGAACACTCTGGTTCCAAAATCATATGCCTCCTGAAGCATTTCAACCGGTTTTGTTTTGCTCACTGCAATCAGAGTTACATCTTCCCTTTTCCGTCCTGCTCTGTCACATGCAGCCTGAATTCGTTCCTCTACCTCTTTAAAATTGTCAATTAACATTCTATGTCAACTCCTTTATTTGTATTCTATAACAAGATATTTCTGTTAAATGAGCTAGAAAATCACATCATTTTCCCGGACATTTTTTCCCTCGAGAGCAATATGATCATAATTGGAAAGTCCATAAGTATTTCCGTTTTCCACAATATAATATTCATCACTCTCACACAGCTTGTGTATCTGCTGAAAAACGGCATATCCCTTATTGATATTGTAAACGCCCTGAAGACTGTCCGTCTTATTCATAACATAACTGTCACTGGAATCGGGTTTTAAAAGAACCGTATTTTCCTTAAAATCCGTTGGATTCAGATAAACCATACCCGTTTCATTATCGCGATAATAAATATCTACGGTACGGAACTCTGTCGTATTTTTCTTTCCCTGTATCAGGACACCGGATCCACTACTGTTTCCGCCCTGGGTAATATATTCTTCCGGAACCAGGTAGAACTCTTTTTCTACCACTGCGGATTTTGGTATTTTCAATCCTGTTGCATCTTCCAGAATCAATTCGATATCCAGAAAACGTTCTCCCGCATACCTGACCATTGAACGGTCAAAAGTTAGAAATCCAAGGTTGGATTCTTTCGTATTGTAAATCGAGAAACCTGCTCTTGTTACCTGATGGTCCTTTGAAAATTTTACCTTAACACTGGTAGTTTCTTCCAGTTCTTTTGCCATTTCATCATCAAGCTCTATAACAAGCGTCCAGTCATCCGATGTAATAAGCTTATAAACCGGATCTCCCGAAGCAACTTTCGTATTATTACCAAGTTCATTTTTCTGATAATCTGCACGGGATATCATCTCTTCCGTCACCTGATCTGCAGTCAGACCTTCATATCCATCTGTAGAATATATGATAATACCATCATCTGACGCTGGATATATAGTCACACCCTCCTGTCCGTTTTGAAGCATAGCTGTAATCTGAGCTTCACGGCTTTGTGTAGAATTACTGGAAATGATATTTTCTACCGAATCTTTCAGTATATAGGCATCTCCATACTGGGTATCCTGAAATCCTTCGCAAAAGGTCTGCGCTTTTAAAACGGCAGATGCCTGTTCTTCAGAAGTTAGCGCTGCCCCTTCTGCATATTCTCCCTCCTCAACTGTCTGTGATGTACTGTCAAAATTAAGCTTTTCCGGAGATAAACTGTAAACATTCGTTTTCATGCCAACTTTATATCCCTCCGGAACGAAATAATTCACATATCCGTCAGCATCGGCATGAACAACAGTTTCCTGTCGGAGAACAATCCCGGTATATGAATTGTCTCTTAGGATAGAACCTTCCCGTACCTCATAAACAGATACATGCTTCTGTGTCACATAAGCCAATATCGTAACCACAAGATAAATAAAAATAACGCCGAAAATAATAATTCCAATATTAAAATTCCATTTTTTTCGATACACTTCAATATTTGTTAAGTCATTTCCTGCCAAGTCTGTGCCTCCCCGTTTTACAAATATTTAAGCGCTGCGCCATTCAGGTAATGAAAAGCACAGCCCTGATACGCCCCTTCTTCTATCATCTTCTGCTCAAACTCATCCTTCAGTTTCCACCAGCTTGTTCCCCAGTTTGAAAACACAGCATCTTCCTCCGGTATACGGCTAAACAGCCTTTCCACTACAATATCCGGTGAAAGATTTTTCAAAAATACTGCCAGACGTTCCAGATACTCTTCTTTTGAGCATACCGATATTGTACCATTTTCATAAGCCTTGCACAATAAGGTGTTTTTCGCAATATAAAGAGAATGTATCTTCACCATGGAAATATCCAGAGCTGAAAGAATTCTTGCGGTTTCTATGCAGTCAGTCATATCATCTCCCGGAAGATTTAAAATCACATGTGCGCAGACAGAAAATCCATGTTTTTCTATCCGGCGTACCGCATCTATGAATTCTGCCAGTCCATGTCCTCTGTTCATTGATTGAAGCGTGTGATAATTCACCGTCTGCAACCCCAGTTCAATTCCGACCTTAACAGGATATCTTAACTCTACCGTATCCAGATAGTCCAGATAATCCTCACGAATGCAGTCCGGTCTTGTGGAAATCTGTATTTCGACTATATCTTTCACTTTTGCTGCTTCTTCTATATATTGCTGAAACTTTTCTAATGGCAAAAATGTATTGGTAAAATTTTGAAAATATGCAATAAATCTGTGTGCATGATATTTCTTCTCAATATGTTCGCGATTACGTGCCAACTGCTCTGTGACCGGCACATCTGCATCTTCTGATTCAAACCCGGTTCCCTGTTCCGAGCAAAATGCACATCCGGATAAACCATTTATTCTATTCGGACATCCCACCGGGAGGTTTACCGGCAGCTTGTATACTTTTTCACCATATTTATTTTTCAAATAATCGGAATAAGCGTAATAAAGCTTTTTGTTTTCCATAAAAGTTCCTTTCCTGCGGTATATTTAAAAATTTTCCGGCACATAATATCAGTATCGATAAAAAAGGAGGAAAATCTCATGAAATGGTTTGATAATACATCTCTGACACTTGTAATCATCGGAGCTGTCAACTGGCTTCTGGTCGGAATATTCCGATTTGATCTGGTCGCCTTTTTATTCGGGAATCTCACCTGGTTATCCCGCATTATTTACGCAATCATTGGTCTGTGCGGGCTTTATCTGATCAGTCTGTATGGAAGAATCAGCAGCACTCCTGATGTTTAACAACAAACAAAGAGGGGTATCCACTCAGATGCCCCTCCTATTTATATTTTTTTAGTTAATGTTAGGAATCTGATCAATAATTGCCGTCATATCTTCATAAAGAAGCGGTTTGCTCTCAGCCCCCAAAACAATTGATATATACGGATTGCCTCCTGCATCCTCATCAAGAAGAATCAGGCAGTTGCCTGCTTCTCCTGTATATCCTGTCTTACCACCAATTACCTGCGCTCCGCTTGGAAGAGCAGCTTCTCCTTTTGCATAAAAACTGGTTGGATACCAGGTCACCTGTCTTACGCTTCCGTCTGCACCTGTAATATCTGCAGTATAATAATCAGAACTTATAATGTCTATAAATTCCTCATATCTGATACACTCATTGAAAATCAGATACAGATCATAGGCAGTGGTATAATGATTTTCATCATGAAGCCCATTCGGAGTAACAAAATGTGTATTGGTAGCCATCAGACTCCGGGCTCTCTCATTCATCATATTCACAAATCCTTCTACACTTCCGCCAATATACTCTGCAATGGCAACCGCATTGTCATTGCCGGAATGAAGCAACAGCCCGTTCAATAACGCCTCCATTGTAATCTGATCCCCCTGCTGCAGACCACATACCTGAGCATCTATGGCAAAAGAAGCTGCCGCAGCATCGCTCCCGATCGTTACCACATCATCCATACTGCTGTTCTCCATCGCAACCAGAGCCGTTAAAATCTTTGTCGTGCTCGCCGGATAATTTCTCTCATGAAGGTTTTCTGAATAAACAACTTTCTTATTATTCAAATCAAAAAGCGCCGCAGCATGGAGTGAACTGTCGCCATGAAACCCTTCTATTGATATGTCCGTATCCGATACACATAAATCCTCTGCATACAAACTTTCTTCATATATCTTTTTATTATAATTCTCCATTTCATATGAAGCCACTATATCCTTTGCACCACAGCCGGTCAGGACTGCAGAGATTCCTGCCATGCAGCACAAAGATATAAAATATCTACCTGTACATCTCACGCCAATCCAAATCTCCTCTGTCTATTGCTAAAACAATCAATTCCGCTGTGGCAAGATTGGTTGCCATAGGGATATTATGCATATCGCACAGACGAATTACATCATTCACATCCGGTTCATGCGGTTTTGCACTTGTTGGATCACGAAGAAAAATCAGCGCATCAATATCATTCTGAGCAATCTGCGCACCAAGCTGCTGCTTTCCGCCAAGAGGACCTGCCAGATACTTATGAATAGAAAGATTAGTAACCTCTTCAATCAGTCGTCCTGTAGTTCCTGTAGCGTATAAATTATGCTTATTTAAAATTCCTCGGTATGCAATGCAGAAATTCTGCATCAGTGTTTTCTTTGAGTCATGTGCGATTAACCCAATATTCATTCCTCTCTCACTCTCCTTATTGATATTTTTTTGGCTGTAAACCAACATTAAGGACTAACCCGATACCGATATACAGACTTACCAGAGACGTAAGTCCATAACTTACAAATGGAAGAGGAATTCCTGTATTGGGAAATACCTGTGTTGCAACAGCAATATTAATAAATGTCTGAATTCCTATCAGTGAGCCGACACCACAGGCTATCACACGTCCTGCCATATCCTGCGATCGGACTCCGACTAAAATACATTGAATCACTATTAATAATAACAGAGTGATAACAAGACAGCAACCCACAAATCCCAATTCTTCTCCAACAATTGCAAAAATAAAGTCAGTCTGCGGTTCAAGAATAAAGTTTCCGTTTTTTACGGAGGTAGTGGTATTATTATTCAACCCTTTTCCGGTCAATTGTCCGGATCCGATGGCCATAACGGAATTATTCTGCTGATACGCATCGTCTGTTGCATATTTCTGTGGTTCCAGCCATGCAAGAATACGCTTCTGCTGATAGTCCTCCAGCAACTTCTGATCCGGCTGTACTACTATACTCAGAAAAATAATTGCCAATGGAATGGTAATCAGCAGTACTGTTCCTATAAACCGATAGCTCAATCCCCCAACATACATAAGGACACAGAACAAAAGCGCTGTAGCAATGGTAGTAGAAAGGTTTGGCTCTTTTATAATCAGAAGCAGTGGAATGGCAATCAGAATCACTGCTTTTATGATTGTTACCTTATCACTCAGATCCTCCTCGTGCTTCATAATAAACTTCGCAAAAAAGATAATCAGCAGAATCTTGGCAAGCTCAGACGGCTGGAAATTGGTAAATCCCAGATTAATCCATCTCCTGGCACCGTTTACATAGACTCCTACTCCCGGAATCAATACGATAGCCAGAAGGAATACTGCCAGTCCGTATATAAGCCAGTAAAAATTCAAAATCCAGACATAATCAATCAATGACACGACCGCCATCACCACTAGGGCGATCACCAGTCCCAGAATCTGCTTGTTCTGGTAATTTTCATTAGCACTTCCAATAACCAGTACCCCAAGAAAGGATGTGGCCAGTACCAGTATCAGCAGGCTGAATTTAAAATCTTTCAAACGATAAGGTTTCCTTAATTTCAGTAATCTCAATTCTTTTCTCCTGTAAGTTTTATATGGATATGTGTTCTGGTAATCGAAACGTCAAATTCTTCGGGTGTAAGTTCCAGGTACTTCGAAAGTGTCTGGTATAATTCTCTGCAAATGTGCTCATACGCATCCGGATTACAGTGAACCCGGTCAGATACCACCAGTGTTCGAAGCCTGTCTTTTGCAACGGATACCGAAGATCTCTTTAACATTCTTTCCCCTCCTAATTAGATTTAAACAATCTGGTCAATTTTTGAAAAATCCCATTTCCACTTTCCAGATCCAGGAAAGGAACTTCCACACCCAGAATCCGTTTACAAATGTTAAGATAAGCCTTTCCGGCAAGTCCTCCCATACCGATTACCGGCTCACCCTGATTGGTACCTACTACCACCTGCTCGTCATCGGGAATGGCACCGATCAATGGAATAGACAGAATCTCTGTCACATCCTCGATAGACATCATATCGCCTCTTTTCACCATATCCATACGAATACGGTTAATGATCAGATCCATTTTTCTGAGTTCTGCTTTTTCAAGTAATCCTATGATTCTGTCTGCATCACGAATTGCTGACACTTCAGGAGTCGTTACTACAATAGCTCTGTCAGCACCGGCAATAGCATTCTGAAATCCCTGTTCAATTCCCGCCGGACAATCCAGAAGAATATAATCAAATTCCTCTCTCAGTTCCGCTGTCAGCTTCTTCATCTGTCCCGGAGAAATCGCTGACTTGTCTCTTGTTTGAGCCGATGGGAGAAGATACAGATTCTCATACCGTTTGTCACGAATCAGAGCCTGTTTCAGTCTGCAGCTTCCCTCGATAACATCTACCAGATTATAAACGATCAAATTCTCAAGGCCCATGACAACGTCCAGGTTCCGAAGTCCCAGATCCGTATCAATGATTACCACCTTTTTATCCAACTGTGAAAGACCTGCGCCTATATTTGCAGTAGTGGTCGTCTTACCCACTCCGCCTTTTCCTGATGTAATTACGATGACCTCGCCCATGAATTATATCCTCCTATTACTGGTTTCAATTTCTCATCTGATGTATTAATCACCGTGTGATGTAACGGTAACTGTTGATGCCTGTCCGGTTATCAGCTCGGATGGGTCCGTAATATTATAATAGTATTCCATAACACTTTTGCCGACCTCTGCTGCAAAGGTAGAACTGTATCCATTTGCAATACGAATAGCAAATGCCACATCTGAATCAGTATTCGATGTAAATCCGACAAACAATCCATGATCGGGATGTGTTGTACTCTGCTGTGCAGTACCTGTTTTTCCACAAAGTTCAATACCACTTGCATTCAGTTTGGTAAAGACAGTATTGTTGCTGACCACACCTCTCATGCCGGCATGAACTGCATCCCATGTATCCGGAGAAATACCTTCCACCTGGTTCCTGATTTCCGGTTGATAATCCTCCACCAGCGTACTGTCCACTTTCTCAACCCGGCCCAGAAGGCTCAGATTATAAACCGTTCCTTCATTAGCCACAGCCGTCACATAACGGGCAAGCTGACTTGTTGTAAAGTTATTTGTACCCTGTCCCATCGCAGACGGAACAGAAGAATCATCCGAGATCTGAGGTTCTGACTCCGGTATCTCCATACCTGATGTTTCATCCAGGCCAAACATGGCTGCATATTTTCCCAGACGGCTAAGTCCCAGTTCACTGGAATATGCACCCTGTTCATCCAGACTCATATTGTACCCCAAATCACAGAAAAACACATTGCAGGAATGAGTAATTGCTCCTACTACATCCTGTGTTCCGTGGCTGTCCGGATATACCCAGCATTTGATATTAGGTTCTACGCGTTTGAAAACACCATCACAGTAAACAGATGTTCCCAGTGATATCGTGCCTTCTGTCAGACCTGCAATCGCCGACAGAGGTTTATAGGTAGAACCGGGGGCTGTTTTTTCCTGAGTCGCATTATTATAAAACGGTCTTGCCTGATCTGTTACCAGCTTATTATAATATGCACTGTCCATGGTGTTTGCCAGACGATTGTTGTCATATCCCGGATATGACACACATGCCAGAACTTCACCGGAATTTGGATCTGTCATAACAAGAGAACCGGTACAGGGTTCCAGTGCAAGCTGCCCCGGCGTGATCTCAAGTGTCTGGATTTTCCCCCTGATAAAATCATAGGCGCTGACTGCTCCGGAAGCCAGCTGATTGTACTGTGTCTCATCGAAAGGAAGAATATTCTGCTCATAAATCATCATACAGATCTCCCTGCCGCTGATAGCGCCCGATTTAATCATGTACTTATAAATTAATTTATCAAAATTCCGGTCACTTCGAAGAGCCTGCTCAACATAAGAAACCAGAGCAGTATATACATCTGCTGCGTCTGAATACTTCTCCCCTTCCGGTGTATATTCCTGAAGTTTTGAAGAATCAATCCAGTTTTTCGAAATTGCATAATTCAGATAAGTATTAATATTAATAGTTTCTTCTTCCCGCCATTTCAGATACGTCTCATCACTGGTATCAATAGCATCCTTCATAAGGATGGACGCCGAACTGGTAAGCAGATCATTTACAATGTAAGAAAGATAAGCCTGCTGTTCCCTGGGCATATCCGTATATGCAGCAGCTGCTCCATCCAGCATAATAGAAACAATCTGTCCCAGCACAGCCTCTTTATAAGCCGAAAAAGAGGCATAAACACTCCTTTCGGCCTGTCCGGCATCTTCGCTGGAAAAATGATTGGTGTCCAGGATATCATTTCCAATAAAAGCATTATATACGTCACCGCTTGCGACAATCACATCACCGGCATCTGTAGTCTTGGATCGGTCATAATCCAGAACATCTGCCATTTTAACAAGCAGTATACCTGCCAGTTCCTGCTCCAGAATATCATAGGCAGCTTTCTGGAGATTCGCATCTATCGTCAGATAAAGGTTATTTCCCGCTTTTGGCTCTGTATCCTCAGCAGTTTCGATTACCTTGCCCACACTGTTAACATACAATTTTACCTCTCCTTTTTCACCCTGGAGAGTTTCATCCATCACCTGTTCAAGTCCAGCTTTTCCTACTGTATCAGTCAAAGAATAATTCTTCTGTTCACTCTTACTGAGAGCATCATATTCTGCCTGTGATATCTGACCTGTATAACCTATCATATTAGCAAAATACTTACTGTCTGTGTATCTGCGAAGAGAATCCTCCGCAATATCCACGCCCTGGAGACCATCAAGATTTTCCATAATACTTGCTACTGTCTCCTCGCTGACATCCTCGGCCACTGTAGTAGGAATATATTTCTGAAAACTGTTCAGTCCCATGGCGTAACGGATATTTACCAGCTTCAGGACCTGGCTTTTTTCAAGTTTCTCCTGATCAATTCCATATCCATACTCTTCATCGGTACAGAGATAAACTATGATATCTTCTGCAGTCATATTTTTCTGCTCATCATCGAGTTTGTCAATGGTTTTTTCTCCGAAAACGTCTGCGATAAAACGAAGACGCAGCGTCTCATTATCCATGGCATACTGGTATTCATTATTTGAATCCAGGACTATATTAAAATCATTAATGACAGAATCACCATTTTCTTCTACAATTTCAATGATTCTTGTAATTTCCTGATTCAGCTCTTCATTTTTCTCAGCAATAGTAGCATAACTTCCATTATCTTCAATCGTAACCGAATAAGCCAGCTCATTATAAGCCAGCAGAACTCCATTGCGGTCATATATTTTCCCACGGGTTCCCTGAATCACCCTTGTTTTCTGGATCAGCAGCTTATAATCATCCAGATATTTCTGTCCATTTACAATCTGCAGATTAAACAATCGTCCAACCAGGATAGAAAACAGGATAATAAATACTATCATGACCACGAAAACTCTGGTTCTTACAATTTCCGAAACTCCGGACTTTATCCGGTCCCATACATTATACAAATCGACTTGCACTCCTTTGTTCTTCTGCTTCTAAATTCCGGTTTACATGGAGAATAATCTGGTATAACACCAGAGTCACTAAAATTGTATACACAAGCTCCGGCAAAATAATGTGCTGAGCATAATAGAAAAACTGAAATTCTCCCTTTAGCATAAACAGGCAGATATAAACAATAATTCCATATGCCAGATCACTCGCCCCAATCAGCGCCAACGGAAGCTTAATGTCTTCATCATAAAATAATCGCCGGAATGTACCATTGAGATACCCGATTACCATATAAATCAACGTATAAAAACCAATCAGATCTCCCCAGAATACATCTGCCAACATACCGCAGATAAATCCAACCCACAGCCCGGTCTTTTTTCCCCTCATAAATCCGAAGGATGCTGTCACAACCAGAATCAGATTCGGGCGTATAGAAGCCAGTTGAAAATGCTCCATAACAGTAGACTGCAGTAAAAAGCAGATGAAAATCGTCAGAAGGGTGGTTATTTTTCGCTTCATAGCCTATTCTCCTTCTTTTTCTGCATTCTTTCTCTCAATCAGATCCTGCTTGGTTGAAGTAATCACTAATACCTCCTGCAGTTTGCTGAAATCTACTGCCGGTGTAATATAACCGGATCTGGTAAGATTATTCGAATCCACCTGTATCTCACTGATGTATCCGATAAAAAGTCCCTGCAGGAAACGCGAACTGATATGAGATGTTACAACCTGCTCTCCAACTTCAATTGTGTTATCATTGTTCGGAAGCTTTTCAAACTTGATTCTTCCATCATTCATCAGCTTCAGGTCTCCTCTTATCATACAGAGATCTGATGTAGAAAGAATCATTCCACTAACATTACTTTCATCATCTATAATAGATCGAACCTGTGCATAATCCGGACCAACCTCTGTCACAATTCCTACAAGCCCACTTCCGGCAAGCACATTCATATCCTTGCGGATTCCATCGTTACTTCCTTTATCAATAGTAAATGAACTGAACCAGTTGGTACCATTACCTGCAATAACATGTGCCCCGATTTTCTCATAATCCGCATAATTCCTATCCAGCTTGAAAAGCTCCTGCAGACGTTCCAGCTCATACTGATCCTGACGAAGTCTTGTATTATCAATAGTCAGCTCATCCACCTTTTCCTGAAGAGATTCGTTTTCCTTTTTTAATTCTTCCATCGTCTTGAAGTTGTCCGTAAAATCGCTCAGCCACATTCCTACATAGCTGATACCTTTCTGCATGGGAACTATCGTATAATTACCAATAAACCTCAGAGGACCTCCGCCATCGGCAAAACGTTCTACTCCGAGAAGAATTCCACAGACAACAATCAAAATCAACAGTAAGTATTTACTTGGTATCGTATTTTGATTTTTAATTTTCATGCTACCTCATCCACCTATAACTTTCATCCAGCATCGAATATGCCAGTTTTTTCAGATCTTTTGACTGCATGATCCGTTTTAACCCATTTACTGCACAGATATCCGGCTCAATAGCAGTTCTGGCACGTATACCCGTCATCTCTTCAATATATACCTCAAGTCCAGGAAGATTTGCAAGTCCTCCGGTAAGGAAAATACCATTGCGATGGATAGCATTGCGCACCTCAGGAGGTGTCCTGTCCATCATGGATAAAATCGCACGGACGCATTCTTCCAGCGGCTCCTTAATTGCCGCACGGACCAGATGTATGGAAATCTCTCTCTGCTGCGGAACACCGGTAATCAAATCTCTTCCTGCCACCTTAAGCCGGGTATCATTATTACCATCACTGAAAATTCCAAACTTTTTACGCAGCGTTTCTGCCGAAAGCCGTCCGATCAGGAAATCATGATTATAACGAACCAGCTGGATCACCGCTTCGTCAAAAGTAACTCCGCCAACCTTCACAAGACGGTTCAGTACAATACCTCCGCCGGCCAGAATGGAAAGCTCCGTTGTCTCTCCTCCGAAATTAGCAATAAATAAACCTTTGGTGTTCCAGACATCCAGATTAAGTCCTATCGCATCCGCAATACCACGTTCTACAATATTTACTTCCCTGGCACGTGCCGCTGAATGGATAACCAGATCAAAAAAGGCCTTTTTCTCTACTTCTGTCACATCTGTCGGAACAGCAATCACATATTCTGCCCCTCTGGAAAAACGATGTCCCTTCCTTTTCAACAGCGTCTGAAGAAGATACTGCATATCATTAAATCGTGAAATAACACCGCCTTTCATAGGAAAAACAACCTGTATATTTGACGGTGTCTTGCCATACATCTCGTAGGCCTCATCTCCTACGGCAAAGATTTCTTTGTCGTTTATAATAGATAGTACTGTCTTTTCTTTCCATATGGTATCCTGTTTTTTATCATATACCTTTACCTCGTAAGATCCGAGATCCAGACCGTATACATTCTTCGCCATTTCCACTATCCTTTCGTACGAAGCAGTCCCTTCTCAGAGAAGCTGATATAACAATTATTTCCAATAATAATGTGATCTAACAGTTCAATTCCTATCAGATCACCTGCATCCTGAATCCTCCTGGTTATCTGAATATCTTCCCTGCTTGGGGTCGGATCTCCGCTCGGATGATTATGCAGAATCACAATAAAAACAGCTTCCTTTTTTAACGCTTCTATAAATAGTTCTCTCGGTGTGATCAAAGAGGCATTTACCGTCCCCTTGGATATCATTGTTTCACCGACAAAACCTGATTTCGAATTCAGCATCAGAAGCTTCATCATCTCCTGACGCTCATGCCGCAATTCCTCCATATAATAATTTGCAATGGAGGCCGGACAGGTAAATTTAAGAAGTTCACAGGCACTGGCTTTGGAAAGCCGTTTGGCCAGTTCTGAAATACAGGCAATCTGCACCGCCTTAACCCTGCCTACTCCTTTGATTTTTTTCAATTGTTCCATGCCTAGATGATGGATACTTAACAATCCGTCATCACCTGCAGCATAGAGAATGCGTCTGGCAAGGCCAACTGCATTCTCTCCGTGAGTGCCTGTCCGCAGCAACACTGCAAGAAGTTCAGCATCCGTCAGACTGCCCGCTCCATAACGCTCACATTTCTCGTAAGGACGTTCATACTCTGACATTTCTTTCATGGTATTCATTTGATTCATTCTTTTGTAGATACGTATGACACTCACAAGACTCCTGCTTTTACAAGAAACGATATATTATAATTGCAAGAACCACCCCTATGATGCTGGCTATCGTAATCTTAATATTCAGCCCAAAGGTAATCACCAAAAGTCCCAGATTCAGCACAATCGGCTCATCCAGACCAAATGACTGTCCATAGTTCAGCCATCCAAATGCAGCATTACCTTCCGTCAGAACACCGAGAAAACCTCCGAGAACCATTCCTGCAAGAATTAAAAGGCAAAGTGCCCAGTTGTTCTTGCCTCCTGCTCTTTTCATATGTACTCCACCTCACATTTACGAATCGTTTTCCCTGAAAACTCAATATATTTTATCACATTTAAAAAAATGTGTATAGACTTTAGCTATTAAAAATTTCTTAATCCTTTCGCCCCATTGTCGAAGGGTTGATATTTCCTGACGATTATTTCCGCCGTACGAATCCCATCCATGGCTGCCGATGTTATCCCGCCCGCATAGCCTGCTCCTTCACCGCAGGGATATAATCCACGCACATTGCTTTCAAGATTCTCATTCCTTGGGATCCGCACAGGTGATGAAGTTCTGCTCTCCACACCGGACAGCACTGCATCCATTCTTGCATACCCCGGGATTTTCCGGTCAAATGCCAAAATGCCTTTTTCTATAGCACACGCCAGCTTCTGCGGAAAGATTCCCCTTACATCGGCAAATGTCCAATCACCTTTCATCTGTGGTTCGACCTCTCCCAGTTTCTCAGATATTTTTCCGGATATAAAATCCCCCAAAAGCTGAACAGGGATCCTGCCATTTCCGGCCTTCCAGGCATTCTCCTCCAGCTTTCTCTGGAATGCGATTCCTGCAAGAGGCCCCTCTCCGCCATAATCTTCCGGAGAAACCGTCACAATCACCGCACTGTTTGCATTTTTACCATCCCGTGCATGGTAGCTCATCCCATTAACTGCCAGCCTGTTCTTTTCTGAAGATGCATTTACCACATAGCCTCCCGGACACATGCAGAATGTATAAACCCCTCGCCCATCCTCAAGCTTTTCCGTCAGCTTATAGGCAGCAGCCGGAAGAACCGGGTGTTCTTGCATTCCATACTGGGATTCATTGATCATGGACTGGGGATGCTCCACACGAACTCCTACTGCGAAGGATTTTGCTTCCATCGACACATGCTGTTCGTACAGCACCTCAAAGGTATCCCTGGCACTATGGCCTATGGCAAGTACCAGATTTTCTGTTCGAATCGAAGACTCTTTTCCGGTCAACGTATCTTTCACACGTATTCCACAGATACTTTTCTCATCTTTTCCTTCTAAAAAGCCTTCACCAAAAAGAAGACCTGTCATCTGCGTATGGAAATGTATTTCACCGCCTTTGCTGATGATATACTCCCGCATACTTTTTACGACCTTCATCAGTACATCCGTACCAATATGCGGTTTATTTACATAGAGGATTTCTTCTGAAGCACCATGCTTCACAAATATTTCCAGCACCTTCCGGTTGCGACCGAAAGAGTCCTTCACCAGAGTATTCAGCTTTCCGTCAGAAAACGTTCCTGCGCCACCCTCACCAAACTGTACATTTGAATCCGGTTTCAACACTCCCGTCTTCCAGAATTCCTCTACATCCCGAATCCGTTCTTCTACCGGAAGACCACGTTCAATGAGAAGAGGTCGGTATCCATCTTCTGCAAGCATATAAGCGCAGAACAGCCCCGCCGGTCCGCTTCCTACAATGACAGGTCTTTCTTCCATCCGCAAAGTACCGAAAGATGGCATCCGATAAGGCACATCTTCAACACAGGATACATTCTTATCCCTTATCTTTTTCAGTATGCTTTTCTCCTGTCCAACCGTAACATCCACTGTATACACATAACTTAACTGTGGTTTTTTTCTGGCATCAATGGACTGTTTGCGAATATCATAAGAAAGAAGCGTACCTTCTTTCAGATGAAGAGTTTTTCTTATCTTCTTCGTAAGATCCGCTTCTGTATGGTCAATATTTAATTTTAACTGCTGAATCCGAATCATGCTTCTTCGTTCCTTTCTTCTCTAACCCGGTTTTCCCCGAAATCATCTTAAGGCAGCATGTTCTCCGGCGATGACTCCTGTAGCCCAGGCCCATTGCAGATTATAACCGCCGCAGATTCCGTCTACATCCAGTAGTTCGCCGGTCAGATATAATCCATTACAAATGCGGGACGCCATAGAGAAGGCATCCACTTCCGATGTCCTCACGCCGCCTGCACAGACCTGTGCCTGCTCGAAAGAATTCGTGCCAACGATCTTGACCTGGAATTTTTTACAGATTTCTACCAGACTTTTCCACGTCTCATCCTGGACATTCCGAGCCGGAGTTCCACAGGAAATCCCTGCCCGCTCCAAAAGAACCGGTAACAGCTTACTGTGGAAAATTCCATTTATAAGGTCTTCCACCGGACTGTCCTGCCATTGATGCCCACGATTCTTCAAAAGCTTCAGAAATTCGGTATCTGTAACATATGGCAGGAAATCAATCTCTGCTCTTACCCTCTGTTCACAGGCAATTCCAAAGGCCGCATAACGGCTGACCTGAAATACCGGGATTCCCGAGATACCGTAATCCGTAAGCTGTACTTCTCCTACATCGGACGCCTTCCATTCATCATCCACATAAAGTTTCACACCTGCATCTGCGCGAACACCTGCCAGCTGCTTAAAACATGAATCCTCTGCCCGAAGCTGCACCAGCGCCGGGACAACCAGTGTCAGAGAATGCCCCAGTGACTGAGCCAGTTTATAACCACTTCCGTCAGACCCGAGAACGGGTGCCGCCTGACCTCCCGCAGCCAGGATCACAATATCTGCTCTATATGTCTCCGGAAGAATCCGGAATATCTTTTCCTGTTTTTTCCCCTGTTTCCTTCCTTTTTTCGATCCAGGGAAGCATTCTGTCACACGAGAGGAATCTTCTATCCGTCTCTGAACCTCGATGCGAAAGCCGCCCTTATCCGGATGAATGGACTCCACCTCCGTGTTTACATACCATTTCACGCCGCAGCGCTCCATTTCTTTCTCCAGACTATCTCTCACACAGGCAGCCTGCCCATTTCTCGGATAAATATACCCGTCTCTTGATTTCGTAAGGATACCAATACTTTCAAAAAATGAAATGGCATCTGCCGGAGTGAACAGCTTCAGTACCTCCGAGGCAAATGTTTCGTCTTCTCCGCGATAACAGCCCTCCGGAAGGAACTCATTGGTGAGATTACACCGTCCGTTTCCGGTAGAAAGAATCTTCTTTCCCAACCGGTCCTTATGTTCCAGTACCGTTACCTTTGCTCCTTTTCGCGCCGCTGCTATGGCTGCCGCCATCCCGGACGCGCCGCCTCCGATGATGCAGATTCTTTTCATAGAGTTACAATTCCTTCCCGAACCATGTATTCCAGTGACATCAGGATACCCAGTTTTGCATGCGGCCAGGTAAGTCCTCCCTGGAAATATACCGCATATGGAGGTTTTATCGGTCCATCCGCACTTAATTCAATGGAGGATCCCTGCACAAAAGCTCCCGCAGCCATAATTACATCACTGTCATATCCCGGCATTGGCCATGGTTCCGGTGTCACGTAGGAGTCTACTGGCGCTGCCGCCTGAATTCCCTTGCAGAATGCAATGACTCCCTCTGCTGTTCCCAGTTCTACAGCCTGTATAATATCGTGACGGCCCTCCGTTCCATTCGGAACAACACCGTATCCCAGTTTTTCATAAATATTTGCAGCAAGAATTGCACCTTTCAGGGCACTTGCCACTACGACAGGTGCAAGAAAAAGTCCCTGGTAAAATGACTGCATTACTCCGAGAGAAGCGCCCACTTCCCGGCCGAGTCCCGGTGATGTCAGGCGATATGCACAGGCGTCGATCAAATCCTCACGACCGGCAATATAACCGCCGATCGGCGCCAGACCGCCGCCCGGGTTCTTAATCAGAGAACCGACCACCATATCCGCTCCCACATCGCTGGGCTCAATAGTCTCCACAAACTCCCCGTAGCAGTTATCTACCATACAGATCACATCCGGTTTGATCTCTTTTACAAATGCGATCAACTCTCCAATCTGTTTTACAGAAAAGCTGGGACGGGTCTGATACCCTTTCGAGCGCTGAATGGTAACCAGCTTCGTTCTGTCATTGATGGCTTTGCGTATATTTTCATAATCGAAGGTTCCGTCTTCCAGCAGATCCACCTGAGAATAAGTCACTCCATATTCCGCCAGTGAGCCGCAGGAAGGACGGATTCCGATCACTTCTTCCAGTGTATCATAAGGTTTTCCCACCGGAGATAAAAGTTCATCTCCCGGACGTAAGTTTGCACTTAATGCAAGTGCCAGTGCATGTGTTCCACATGCGATCTGAGGGCGTACCAGCGCACTCTCTGTGTGAAAAACACCGGCGTAGACCTTCTCCAGCGTATCTCTTCCCAGATCATCATAGCCGTATCCACTGGCATAGTGAAAGCAGCCGGCATTTACCCGGTTCGCCTGCATGGCATGAATGACCTTAAGCTGATTATATTCTGCCACTTTATCAATAGCGTCAAAGCGTTCTTTCAGTTCCTCTTCTATTTTCAGTCCAAAGTCCAGCACGGACCTGCGGATTCCAAGCGATTCATACATATTGGTTATTTCTGACATCTATCTGTGTTCTCCTCTGTTTAATGCAATCATAATCTTTGTTTTCATTTCCGCACACTGGGCATCAAATTCCGGATTCAGCGACGGTATCTGCTGAATCACATCTGCCGCTTGCTGATGCTTATGCATATCATACAGCAGACACGACCGGTTAAGGTCATACATAGCCCGCTCCCCCTTTGTCCGGATCAGACCTTCCAGTTTTTCCAGTTCCCGGTAAGTCTTTTCACTGTTCTTGCTGCAGGAATATAATTCCATCAGCGGATTCATTTTCTTCAAAAATTTAGAACCCCCGAATAATTTTCTAAACATTGTACTCCCTCCATTTTTGAAAGCATCGCCTTCAAAATCTGTGTTTCATCATACTGGTAATCCTGTTTATTGATCCAGATCACCTGTCTCTCCCTCTTAAACCAGGTAATCTGACGCTTGGCAAAATGTCGGGTGTCTCTCTTAATAGTATAAACTGCTTCCTCCAGGGAACACTCTCCATCCAGATAAGCCAAAATCTCCTTATAGCCCAATCCCTTCATAGAGACCATGGAACGATTCAGCCCCCTCGCTTTCAGAACCTTCACTTCATCCACCAGGCCTTCCTCCACCATCTGATCCACTCTGCGGTCAATCCGTTCATAGAGACGGCTTCGCTCATCATTTAACACAAAATACCGGAAATCATATGGAGATTCCTTCTGCTTTTCCAGTTCATTGTGTTCTGAAATCGGACGTCCCGTCTGATGATAGAATTCCAGCGCCCGAATAACACGCTTGATATTATTTGCGTGAATTTCTTCCGCAGCTTTTGGATCCACCTCACGAAGCTTTCCGTGAAGAGCCTCAGCACCATAAGTATCTGCAAAATGTGCGAGTTCCCTACGATATTCCGTATCCTCTTCCCCTTCTGAAAAGTCGATATCATAGAGCAGTGCCTGAATATAAAATCCGGTTCCGCCCACAATAATGGGAATATGTCCATTGGAGTAGATCTGATGCAATGCTTCTTTTGCCATCTGCTGGAATCTTGCCACATGGAACTCTTCCTCCGGATCCAGCACATCCACAAGATAGTGCGGAACTCCTTCCATCTCTTCGGGGCGAATCTTCGCAGAACCAATATTCATATACTTGTATACCTGCATGGAATCTGCAGAAATAATCTCACCGCCAATTGTCTTTGCAAGACCTATGGAGGCTTTTGTTTTCCCAACAGCAGTCGGTCCCGTCAGAATAATCAGGGGTTTCTTCATAGACATTTTACCTCATTTTATAAAATACGTTTAAATTTCTTCTCCAGTTCCCGTTTCGTCATCGCGATAATCGTAGGCCTTCCATGAGGACAGTGATAGGGATTATCAAGCTTTAAAAGCTCCCCGATCAGCGTCTCCACTTCCGCTGTGGATAATCTCATATTACCTTTTACCGCTGCTTTACAGGACATGGATGCCACCTTCTCATCAATAATATCCGGTGCGAGTCCAGTATAAATCTCATCTGAGAGACTGTCAATCATCTCCATGAGCAAATCTTTTTTCGCAATACTGAACAGATTATCAGGAACGGCCCTCACTGCATAAGATTCCTGACCGAATTCCTCAATTTCGAATCCAATCCTTGTGAACTGATCCATGTAGGTATTCAAAAGTTCTGATTCCTTCATTGTCAGATTCAGGATAATCGGCGGGCTGATATTCTGAGAAGTGAAATCTCTGGTTTTCATTCCTTTTAATGTTTTCTCATACAGGACTCTTTCATGAGCGGCATGTTGATCAATAATATACAGATTATCGCCAAACTCCACGAGCCAGTAGGTGTCAAAGACCTGTCCGATCAGCTTATACTCAGCGACCGTTTCTCTTTTCAGGAGGTTTTCATCAAAGAAATTAAGTTGCTTCGTTTCCTCCTTTTTCCTGTAATTCACCGCCTCCTGAATACGGTCTTTCTGAATCTCAGGCTTAAAGACGGCAGTAGCATCTTTTACCTCGGCAGCAGAATTCTGATTATGGTACGACATGACACGTTCCCGCATCTTTTTCATAAAATAATCAAGGTCTCTCTGTCCCAAAGCCGGAGGCGTTGACTTTGATTTCATCTCAAGCTCCGAAGAAGGGTGATTTTCACTAATCTCAGGGGCGTTTTTGCAGAGTGCGCTCTCATTTTTACAGAGTGAACTCTGCTTTTTGTTTTCTAATTTTAGAGTGTGCTCTTCTTTTTGCAGAGTGTGCTCTGCTTTATTTGCCTTTTTTTCGGATTTTTCAGGCATTTTCGCTTCGGTTTTTACCGTTGAATGGTAGGAAACACCTTCTGCCTTAGGTGGTTCCGGCAATTCCACATGTGGAATCAGTTCTTCTCTTCTAAGTGCCCGTCCAACAGCCTCGCACACACGGTTATAGATTTCCTGCTGGTTATGAAAGCGCACTTCCATCTTTGTTGGATGTACATTTACATCTACATCTTCCCCTTCTACCTGAATATGCAATACAGTAAATGGATATTTGTGCTGCATAGTAAAATCTTTGTAAGCATCTTCAATTGCCTTGGAAACCATACTGCTTTTTACATATCTTCCATTGATAAAATAGTTTTCAAAGTTCCGGTTCCCCCGTGACACCAGGGGCTCTCCGATAAATCCCGTTATCCTTAGTCCGTTCTGTTCATAGTTCACTTCCAGAAGGTGAGCCGCAATATCACGTCCGTAAATATGATAGATCACATCCTTCAGATTACCGTTTCCGGATGTATGTATCTTGGACTGTCCGTTATTAATGAACTGGAAAGAAATCTCAGGATGAGACAGAGCCAGTCTGGTAACCAGTTCTCCTACATGACTTGCCTCCGTCATAGGTGTTTTTAAAAATTTCCGGCGCGCAGGCGTATTATAGAAGAGCTGTCTCACCAGAAAGGTGGTACCATCCGGTGCTCCCGTCTCATCTTTGGAAATCTCTCTTCCACCTTCGATCCGATAAGAGGTGCCAAAGTCACAGTCTCTTGTCTTAGTGATCAGCTCTACCTGGGATACAGCGGCAATGCTTGATAATGCCTCTCCGCGAAATCCCAGGGAAGCAATATGCTCCAGATCTTCGGCAGAGCGGATCTTACTGGTAGAATGCCGCAAAAATGCCTCTCCAACCTCATCTCCCGCAATTCCGCACCCGTTATCCGTAATGCGGATAAATGAAATACCGCCTTCTTTTATTTCCGCAACGATGGCAGTAGCTCCTGCATCAATTGCATTTTCAATTAACTCCTTTACAATAGAAGCGGGACGTTCTATGACCTCTCCCGCTGCTATCTTATCTATCGTTATCTGATCTAATACCTGAATTTTACCCATGTCTTACCACCTGTTCTTCAGCTTATTCTGAAGCTGATAAAGTGTATTTAACGCCTCAATCGGTGTAAGGTTGCTGACATCCAGATTCTTAAGTTCTTCCAGAACATCGTCATCTTTCACCGTGTCAAAAAGGGACATCTGAGCCAGATCCACCTCGTCATATTTCTTTGGTTTTCCTTTTCCTTCATGACCGTGGTTTCCAACCGCAATATCCCTGATTCGGGTCGTAATGTCCACGTGCAGAAGCTCTTCCACGATTTCCTTGGCGCGCTCGATGACAGAATCCGGCACTCCTGCAAGCTTGGCGACCTGAATACCATAGCTCTTATCGGCACCGCCTTTTACGATCTTGCGAAGAAAAACAATGTCATCTCCCTTTTCTTTTACTGCGATACAATAATTATTTACATTATCAATCTTACCCTCCAGCTCTGTAAGCTCATGGTAATGAGTAGCAAAAAGGGTTTTGGCTCCAAGAAGTCTTGTATTACTGATATGCTCCACCACAGCCCAGGCAATACTTAAACCGTCAAATGTACTGGTTCCCCGCCCAATCTCATCCAGGATCAGAAGGCTGTGTCTGGTCGCATTTCTTAAAATGTTGGCAACCTCGGTCATTTCCACCATGAAAGTACTCTGTCCGGATGCCAGGTCGTCGGAAGCTCCCACGCGGGTAAATATACGGTCCACAATGCCAATATTTGCGCTGGATGCCGGAACAAAGGATCCAATCTGTGCCATCAGTACGATCAGCGCTGTCTGACGCATGTAAGTGGATTTTCCTGCCATATTCGGTCCCGTAATAATAGCAATCCGGTTTTTCTTATCATCCAGACAGGTATCATTTGCAATAAACATATCGTTTGGAATCATCCGCTCTACCACCGGATGACGTCCGTCTTTTATCTGAATCTGACCTTTGTCATTCAGTTTCGGCTTCACATAGTTATTGCGTTCCGCAACAAGTGCCAGAGATGCAAACACATCAATCTGTGCCACTGCCTTGGCTGTACTCTGAATCCTCGGTATTTCCGCACCGATCTTATCGCGAACTTCACAGTAAAGCTGATATTCCAGAGCGTACAGCTTGTCTTCTGCTCCCAGTATGGTATCCTCCAGTTCCTTAAGTCTTGGGATAATATACCGCTCTGCATTGGCAAGGGTCTGTTTTCTGGTATAATAATCCGGCACCAGATGCTTAAAGGAGTTGGTTACCTCCAGATAATAGCCGAATACTTTATTGTACCGGATACGCAGGTTCTTGATACCCGTCTTCTCCCGCTCTTCCTCCTCCAGTTTGGCAAGCCAGTTCTTCCCTTCTGTCTTGGCACTTCTCAGGCGGTCTACCTCTTCGTTATAGCCTTCCCGGATAATGCCTCCTTCCTTCATGGCAAGTGGAGGTTCCTCACAGATTGCCTCCGAAACCAGAGAGCAGAGATCCTCCAGTGTATCCAGAGATTCCCGTATCCCCACCAGAAGCGGGCTTCGCATATCCTGCAGGATGCATTTGATATGGGGAAGCATTGCAAGTGAACTCTGAAAAGCGATCAGATCTCTCGGATTTGCCGATTTGTAGGCAATCTTACCCACCAGACGCTCCAGATCATAAACCGGAGACAAATATTCGCGGATTTCTTCTCTGGAAATAGCGTTGTTCTTAAGCTCTTCAACTGCTCCCAGGCGCCTCTCGATCATCGTGCGGTCAATCAATGGCTGCTCTATGTATTTTCGCAGGGTTCTGGCCCCCATTGCTGTCTTTGTCTTATCAAGCACCCACAGAAGAGACCCTTTTTTCTGCTTTTCACGCAGTGTTTCACAAAGCTCCAGATTCCGTCTGGTGGAGCTGTCAAGAAGCATATATTTTCCGGTTGTATATCCCACCAGCCTGGTCAGATGGGAAAGAGATGTCTTCTGCGTCTCCTCCAGATACTTAAGAAGTGCCCCGGCTCCGATGATTCCACAATCGTAATCTCCAAGTCCCAGAGCTTCCATGGAGCTGACACCAAAGTGATCCTTCAGCGTGCGCTTGCAGACACTGTCATCAAAATACCAGGCGTCCAGCGCATAGATGGTAATTCCAAGCCGGTCACGCATATCGTCAAAATCCATACCACTCATGTAAAAAGCCTCATTACAGATCAGCTCAGACGGCATGAATTTGTAAATCTCATCGAAAAGCTTACCGCTGTCCTCTATCTCCGTGACCATATACTCTCCTGTCGTCACATCGGCAATGGATACCCCATACCGGTCAGCCACATATACAATACACATAATATAATTGTTCTTCGTCTCATCCAGACTCTGCGTATCCAGATTCGTTCCGGGTGTTACAATCCTTACAACTTCCCGCTTTACGATTCCCTTGGCAGTAGCCGGATCTTCCATCTGCTCACAGATGGCTACTTTATATCCTTTGGACACCAGACGGTTCAGATAACTGTCCACGGCATGGTAGGGAACTCCGCACATGGGAGCTCTCTCCTCCAGTCCACAATTCTTTCCGGTCAATGTAATCTCCAGCTCTCTGGATGCAGTCAGGGCATCATCAAAGAACATTTCATAAAAATCTCCCAGTCTATAAAACAGAATACAGTCACTGTATTCTTTCTTGGTCTCCATATATTGCTGCATCATTGGTGTTAATTCAGCCACAGTCCTTCTCCTCTTTCGTCCATTCATATTTTAGTGCAGCTCTCATTCTATAAAGCCACATACATAATTAGTATAACACTTTTTCAGATTTGATTAAAGCAAAATAAACCTGGGTTTTTCTTCCCCATAAAACAGATACCCGATATAGCTGCTCAGGAAAATCCCAAGCACACACAACCCCGAAAAAATCACCATAAAAGGCAGGCATATCTGCCCCAGTAATTGAAATGGAAGTTCCGAATAATCCCACACCTGCATTCCCAGCCATTTATTCACAATAATCCCAGTAATAAACTCCATTGCTGTTACAAAAACCAGACACCTGAGCGTCTGACGCCACAGCGGATCCTGCCAGTGGACCATTTTTCCCTGTATAAAGAAAAATAAAAAACAAACGCCCCCCAGCAAAAACATGGACCAGTGGGAAAATCCCCGGAACAACACTTCAAATCCATAATACATGCAGCCGCCCACTGCCCATAAAAATAAATATTCACTGATTCTTTTCATGGAAAAACGCCCTCACTATGTGTTCTTACTACATAGTTTGAGCGTTTTAAATTCAAAGTATGGGTGGTATTTTAAACCATTCTCCCCAGATAATAAAATCCCTTACATTCCTCAAGCTTTACATCGACCAGTTTTCCAATCAGCGAATCACCTCCCGGAAAATGCACCAGAAGATTGTTGCTCATTCTTCCCGTTACCAGAGAAGAATCATGATCATTGATTGTCTCTACCAGAACCGTCTGCGTGCTTCCTTCGTGAACAGAACATACTTCTGCCGATATCTCCTGCACTTCTTTCAAAAGACGGTCAAACCGGTTCTTTACCACATCCTCCGGCACCTGATTCACCATGGCAGCAGCCGGAGTCCCGGTACGCTTGGAATAAATAAATGTAAATGCACTGTCATAGCGAACTTTTCTTACAACATCCAGAGTCTCTTCGAAGTCTTCTTCCGTCTCTCCCGGAAATCCTACGATAATATCGGTTGTAAGAGAGATATCCGGCACCGCTTTCCGTATCTTTTCCACCAGTTCCAGATATTTTTCCTTCGTATAGCGGCGGTTCATTTTTTCCAGAATCCGGCTGCTTCCGGACTGTACCGGCAGATGAAGATGTCTGCAGATTTTTTTTGAAGTACGCATCACTTCAATCAACTCATCTGACAGATCCTTCGGATGGGATGTCATGAACCGGATCCGTTCCAGTCCCTCAATCTTCTCAATCTCTCGCAAAAGCTCTGCAAAAGTCATAGGATTGTCCAGCGTTTTTCCATAAGAATTTACATTCTGTCCAAGTAGCATGACCTCTACGACACCGTCTGCAACCAGATTCTTAATTTCGTCAATAATTGCCTGCGGCTCTCTGCTCCTCTCCCGTCCTCTTACATACGGTACGATACAATAGCTGCAGAAATTATTACATCCGAACATGATATTTACGCCGGATTTAAACGGATATTTTCGCTCTATCGGCAGATCTTCCACAATCTGATCCGTATCTTTCCAGATATCTACCACCATGGAGCCGGATTCAAACCGGGATACGATCAGCTCGGCAAACTTAAATATATTATGGGTTCCAAATACAATATCTACAAACCGATAGCTTTTGCGGATTTTTTCTACCACATCAGGCTCCTGCATCATGCAGCCGCAAAGCGCGATCATCATATGCGGATTCTCGCGTTTGATGCGATTCAGCTGTCCCAGTCGTCCGTAAACACGCAGATTGGCATTTTCCCGGACTGTACAGGTATTATAGATTACAAAATCCGCCTTTTTTTCGTCCGCCTCTTCTACATATCCGATTTGTTCCAGAATTCCGGCAAGTTTTTCCGAATCTCTTGCATTCATCTGACATCCAAAAGTAGTCACGCAAAAAGAAAGCGGTCTTCCCAGTTCTTCGGACAGTTTCTTTACATAGCCCTTTGCTTTTTCTATGTATTCATGCTGGCGTCTGGTCTCATTCACCGCCTCTGCATTAGACAAACTGATGTCTGGACTCATCATATTCATAATCAATTCCTTTCAATTTATTCACCAGTGTTTCCCTGTCCACCTGCATATCCTCACACAGTGCATCCAGAGAACTGTAGTAATCTCTCAGTTTCGTATTCACCACACTCAAAAGAAGCATGGGATCTGAAGGAAGGTTCATCTGCATGATTAATGCCCCCTCTTCTTTCCATACTTCTCTCCAAGGTCCGTAATACTTCCATCCGCTTCCTGAATAGAAATATTATTAAGCTGACCGCGCAGATTCTTACGGATCGCTGCAATATACTCCTGCCTCAGGAGCTGCTGCTCCTTCTTCTCCGCATCGGTCAGTCCTTCTGCTTTTGATTTTCTGTATAATTCATTGATTCGTTCAATTTTCTTTTCATCCATTGTAATTGTCTCGTTCCTTTCCCAAAGACTGCCCTATTATCTTACACTAATTTCCGTATTTTCGCAAACCCCAAATTCTGCATTTTCCGATACCATTTCAGGAACTTCATTGTGGATTCTCCTGTTGCATGTTAAGTCAGCTGGTGTAGTTTTCCAGAAAACTGTAGAGGCTTTCCGTATCCTTCACATATTTTCCATTTTTAATCTCATTTTGCAGATCGTAAGGCAGATCCTTCACCTGAATGCTGGTATACTCATAGGCCGTCTTTTTATCACTGCAAAATACTGCCACATATCCATTTACTTCCATAAGATAATAACAATCCGCTTTCATTGCTTCACCATCTGCGGATACGGAAGGGATCTCATTCTTAATCTGAACCTGCTCTTCCCGGGCACGTTCCTTTGCTTTTTCATAACTGATCTGATATGCCCCGGATATGCCGACCAGGAGTACCAGCGAAATAATCAAAAAACCAATACTATATCTTTTTTTCATAAGGACAACTCCTTTTTTATATAGTATTGGCTTATTATTTACTCTTTATTCTCTCATTAAATGCATTTTTCGGCAGATATTCAGCAAAGTCTGCCCTTTTGGCAGTGCCAGCATCTCATCCCTGGAAATGCCTCCAAGGAGTACCAGACTGACAGCATATGTCAAAACAGCAACCAGAATGGAAATAACAGTAGCAATTCTGGCTCCAATAAATAATTCACAAATCAGATGAACCAACATGGAAAGAAGGCTCATAATCACAGCAGCAATAGTCGGAATAACAAATGTTCTCTTATACTCCTGTACATAACCGCATGCCACACGCAAATCATGTCCATTCAGAATGCAGATCGCGCCTGCGAATATGATTTTACTCAAAACAATCGAATAAATATTCCACTTGAAGGCCACCAGCATAATAAATAATGCAATCAGGTGGATAACCAGAGAGATAGCCGCATTTTTAACCGGCTTTGCCATCAGATCCATTCCCTGAAGCGCAGCATTTGTTACGGTAGACAAACAGAAAAACACAACAGAAACACCGCCAAGTCTCAAAAGCATGGCCGGAATCGTATTATCCTGCGTGTAATACAAAAGATCCAAAATCGGCTTTCCAAGGGAGATAAAACCTGCCGCACATGGGATCGCGATCAACATATTAAACCTGGATACCATCTCAATCTTGCTATGTATCTGCTTACGGTTTCCTGTCTGAATGGTAGCCACCAGACTCGGAATAAAGGATGCAGCAAGTGCACTGGAAACACTCAGTGGAATATTGGTCATCGTATCATATCTGCCGCTGAACATCCCCAGAAGAGTAGAATACTCTGCCTTAGAATATCCCTGTACTGCCATAATATTCGTAAACATAGCCTGATCCAGAAGATTGCTGATATTGTAAACAGTAGCACTTAAGATAACCGGAGCAATCGTCAGAAACAGAACTTTATAGATGGTTTTTCTGCTTTCTCTTCTTCTCGTACGGTCATGCTTCATATGCCGTTTCATGGTAGACTTGTACATAAAAAATACAAGAAGCATAAAAAGGAGTGCGGTAAGCGCTCCCATCACGGTACCCAGTGTTCCACCAGCAGCCGCAAAAGCAGCCCCATAGGATTCGCTGTTAGGTCCCTCGGCCATCTTTTCTCCCGTTTTCAAAAGAAGATATGCACCAACTACGCTAACAATCGCATTGATGATCTGTTCAGCAATCTGGGAAAATGCCGTTGGGATCATGGTCCCAAATCCCTGGAAGAATCCTCTGAGCACTCCTAAGATAGCGACAATCAAAATACAGGGGGCAAGAACACGAAGAGCATACACACTCAGATCCATCTTCATAATATCTGCAGCAATATACTCTGCACCAAAGAAAACAATAGCTGTCACCACACCTCCTGAAAGAACGGCAAAAGTCATTGCTCCTTTAAAAACGGCATGGGCATTCTTATATTGTCCGGTTGCGATTCTGGCCGATACCAGCTTGGACACCGCCATAGGAAGACTGTAAGAGGTCAGCATAAGGGCCAGGTTATAGACCTGGAATACCACTCCGTAATATCCGTCTCCCTCTGCTCCCATAATATTTGTCAATGGGATTCTGTATGCAAGTCCAATAAACTTTGTAATAATAGCTGCCACCGCCAGAATGGAGCCCTGTACCAAAAAATTATTTCCTTTTTTCTTATCCGACATACCGTTATTCCATACCTTCCATCATTCTATCGGGTAATTCCAAGCAATTCGAGAATCTCTCTCTGCTTCGCCTCCATGACCGTGCGTTCCGCTTCCTCTATATGGTCATATCCTGTTAAGTGTAACACAGAATGAGCAATTAAGAAAGCATATTCTCGCTCGATCGAGTGTCCATATTCCTCAGCCTGAGCCACAACCTTTTCTTTCGAAATCACAATGTCTCCCAGAACAAGCTCCCCGCTCTCCGGGTCGAA
This sequence comes from Sporofaciens sp. SGI.106, assembly GCF_050314255.1. Classification (NCBI taxonomy): domain Bacteria; kingdom Bacillati; phylum Bacillota; class Clostridia; order Lachnospirales; family Lachnospiraceae; genus Sporofaciens; species Sporofaciens sp. SGI.106. The sequence continues at coordinate 109,028 of NZ_JBNPMZ010000001.1, read as the reverse complement.
ACATTCTTCCTCTTCTTCCAGAAAATCAAACTCTCCCGGAACCCCATATTCAATCATTGGAAAAGACAGCACATCCGTAGCCCGGTCAATCCCACGGAATTCCCGATTCATCTCCCGAATCTGGTCATTCATCGTAAGAAGCAGATTCACCTGTGCCTGATAGGGACATCCCACGAAGTCCAGAGCGGCACCTGCCACCCTCACTGCCAGCTCCTCGCATGGAAGAGGAAGAGACATGTCTCCCTCCTCCTCAAAAAAAACAGTTACTGCTGCTTCCTCCTCCGGCATCTGTGTTCCGGTAATTCTATAATCGTCCATTTTCTTCTATCCTCTGCTATTCATACTTTCTGTCTGCATATTATGATCTGCGCTTCCGATTCCGGTCTCCCGTACGGCCCTTCTTAGATTCATACTCTTCATATGCCTTCACAATGCGCTGTACCAGCGGATGACGCACAACATCTTTACTGGTGAGAGTACAGATGCTGATATCCTCAATATTTTTTACTACAGCGGTGGCAACATCCAGCCCGGACTGCTGTCCTGCCGGCAGATCCTTCTGGGTGGAATCACCTGTAATCACTACTTTTGACCCGAATCCAATTCGTGTCAGGAACATCTTCATCTGAGCAGGAGTCGTATTCTGTGCTTCATCCAATATGATGAATGCATTATCCAGAGTACGACCTCTCATATAAGCCAGAGGTGCAACCTCAATCAGGCCTTTCTCCGAATTTTTCAGAAAGCTTTCTGCACCCATGATCTGATAAAGCGCATCGTACAAAGGACGGAGGTAAGGATCTATCTTGCTCTGCAGATCTCCCGGCAGGAATCCCAGCTTCTCTCCCGCCTCAATTGCCGGTCTGGTCAGAATAATTCTTCCAACTTCATTATTTTTAAATGCAGTAATGGCCATTGCCATTGCAAGATATGTTTTTCCGGTTCCTGCCGGTCCCAGTCCGAACACGATCATCTGTTTTCGAATGGCATCCACATATTTTTTCTGTCCCAGTGTCTTGGGCTTAATGGGCTTTCCCTGAAGTGTGTGGCAGATAATATCCCTGTCAATCTCCAATACCTTCTCCTCACTGTCTTCCATCGCAAGAGAAATGGTATAATCAACATTCTGCTCCTTTACTTCACTTCCTCTTCTCGCAAGCTCTGTCAGCTGATCCAGCACACGCTTCGCCTTCTCAGCTCTCGCCGCCTCACCCAGTATCTTCACCGTATCATCTCTGGCAATCAATGTTACGTGAAGCGCCCTCTCTATCTTCTTTGCAAATGCATCAAACTGCCCGAATACTGTACTCTGATACTCAGCAGGTATATCTGCAATGACTTCAATCATTCCCATCTGTCAATTCCTCTCTGTTCTGAACTTCAGGTATGGAAGCCTTCTGTTCAGTTCCTATCTTTTGCAGAACAGTCAGTGTGCCTCTTGCTTCCGCCTGTTCATTCTCTGTGTATATTTTAACATTATTCTCGATAATTTCTACCCCCTTTTTTTCCAGTTCCCCGCATTCTTTCACAAATCTTTCAGACAAAATTCGCCTTAGTTCTTCTTTTTCATAGGAAACCTCCGTTGAAACATAAGGTTTTGTAACACGATTTCCATAATAAATGGGGAGATAAAAATGTTCACCGATACACAGTTGATGATTCTTCAGAAGTGCTTCTGAACTTTCAAAGGTATTTTTTTTACTTCCAAGCCAGAAGAGCCAGGAGCCAATCCTGACAAATAATTCTTCCTTTACGGGCTCCTGATATTCCTTTTCTTCATATACGAGAGGCCAGGCATCCCGATATTCTATCGTCGTTCTGCCCTGAATATCAGCATCCGCCTTCTGAAGCTGATATCCGGTCACTTCCTGACTGTCATTCTTCACCTCAACGATACCGCTTACCAGAAGGTCTCCCTTTTTCACCTCATCACCGACGTGAACTGCAGGCGTTCCCTTTCTGGTAATCATTTCCGTAATCACACAGTCCTGGTCCGCCACCAGATTCATTCCTTCCTGTCCATCCCCGTCCTCCTGACCGGTTTTATTTTCAAAAGAATCCTCATTTTCTTTTATCTGAATAATAAGCCTGCTTCCCTCTACCGATGCCGAAACCCAGATAATATCATCATATTCTTTACGGATATCCTTTACAATTCGTCCGCAATCCACATTCGCTATTCGCATTCCATGTACCACCTTCCGGGTTTCCAGGAAACGAAGAAGAGTCTCATCCGTCCGGGTATAGTTTCCGCGGATATCAATGTTCCAGATAAACAGTGACAAAAAATAGATCAGGCAGACACTCATACATGCTCCCACAAAAAAGATCTTCCTCCTGCGGTAACGGTGCAGAAAAAAAGGCAGTCCATATCTTCCCGTGATTCGTACCGTTGTTCCTGTTTTCTTTATGACAGGCTTCAGCCGCCGAAATCCGGATACTGTAATAAACATCTCATAAGCCCCTTTTACCGGATGCAGCCCCCACAGATAGATTCCTCTGTGGCAGCAGGCATTCAGAAAGCGTTCCGGCGAAAATCCGCTTACCCGGATTCTTAAGTAGCCTTTGATATAACGAATAGCCTCTGTCAGCACAGATATGCTCCTTTCTGAATCCTTATTGCTTCTGATATTCGATTGTATTTATAGTTCCGGTAACCTTCATTTCATCATTCGTATAGGATTCTATCTGAAGCATGCAGCCGCATATCTTAATCTGTCCGATTCTGGTCTGGATGCGAATCAGAGTGTCCGTATACTCCAGTATTCCGCGATAGTTCATCAAATTCAGTTCCATCTGTCCGGTTACCGTCAGTATGGGCGCTCCAAGAACTACATCCTTTGGCGCTCCCGACGCCTCTGCCATGCGGTTTTTCCAGGACCGGCTGTCGGCTTTCGCTTCTCTTTTTTTCATAAAAAACTGCCGCACACACCATTTTATCACTAATGTATGTACGGCAGTTTCTGATTATTCGTTTTTCTATTATTTACGACAGGCAGTACTGCTTCTCTTTAATCCCAGCACTTTTTCTTTCTCTTCTTTACTGACCCGATAGGACTCCCGAATCTTCTGGATGGATTTCTGATGGGTAAAATCATCCAGCTCATCCCCCTCAAGCAACTCCCATGTCTGCTTCGGAAACTTCACATAGCAGATGCTGACCGCCCAGGCAGCCGCCATCTTTACGTAATATCCTTCATGACAGATACCTGCCAGTTTATCCAGCACCCGCTCAATAAACTCTTCTGTCACAAAATGATCCAGAAGTGACACGATCCCGAAACGGATCTCATATTCCTGATTACTGTCAAAGAACTTCTCCAGATATCGATACCAGAGCTCCTGATCTTTCTTCATAAACTTATAAGTCATACAGCTACTGTCACAGACAGCCCAGTTATTAATCTGAGGCACAAATTCATCCAGAAACCTCATCCGCTCCTCCATGTCACATTTCAGATATCCAATGATCATTCCATGCAGCAGAAGTTCCTCATGATAAATGTCCTGCCTTTGTTCATAGACTATGATTTCGTTTATGTACTTTCTGCCATCTCCCTTTGCCAGCGCTTTCGCAATCTCACGCAGCTTTGGAACACGGATTCCCAGCATGCGGATATTATCTCCGGGAACCAGAGATGCGTTAAAATCCCGGTATTTTTCTTCAGAATCCTGCATCAGTTGTCTGCGTATTTCTTCAACCATAGGCTTCACCTTCTGTTATTACGCCTCTTCCTCAATGATAGAAGTACAGTGCGGACATCTGGTTGCTTCAATATCAATCTCACTCTTACAGAACGGACACTTCTTAGTTGTCGGCGCTTCTTCTTTTTCCTCTTCTTTTTTCTTTGTCATGGCTGCTGCTTTATTCAACACCTTGATCAGAATAAAAATCACAAACGCCATAATGAGGAAATTAATGATTGCCGTGATAAATGCTCCGTAATTGAGAGTCACATCTCCGGCAAGCTGCAGATGATATTTGTCGAAATTCATACCACCAAAAAGACCAAGAAGGGGATTAATAATGTCATTTACCAGAGAATTCACAATTGCGGTAAACGCACCACCGATAATGATACCGACTGCCATGTCCATGACATTGCCACGACTGATAAAGGCTTTAAATTCATCTAAAAATTTTTTCATTTCTCTGCTCCTTTTCTTTTGTTTCTTCTATTTCAGACTATTCAATTCACATTATAACGAAATATCAATAAAATAACAACTATGTACAAAAACAAAAAGAGAGGCATATTCCAATTAGAATTCCTCTCTTATCCAAATACTGTTTTTATTCTACACTCTTTCGTCATCCGCAATAGATTATCCGAAATGTTTTCCAACCAACCGCTCCCGGCAGGCACTCACCGGATACCAGGAGCACTCTCCGCAAATATCCGCCAGGATCTCCGGAGTCATTTTGCTCCGGATTTCTTCGGTAATTTCCATATAATTATATGTTTTCTCTTCCAGATGGAAATACTCAACTACCTTTCCGTCAAGCTGCTTCACATGTTCATTGCTGTCGCACAAATCCACATCCAGCATATGAGGACAGCACACACACAGGTCATCGGTGGAAAAAGTAAGTTGAATCTCCACCAGTCCTTCCCCGCGGAGTTTCCCGACGATCCTGTTCATATTGCTAACGAACGCATCGTTATAGCCTTTCCCCTGATATCCCTGTGTACAGAGCAGATGATGAGGTCTTAATCTTATGCACATTGCAGCACCATCCCTAGTCTCTTGCGAAGCTCCAGTCCCAGCACAGATGCAACAACAGCTTTTATGATTGCCGTCGGAATAAACGGAAGTACACATGCTGTGATTCCGGTTGCCACAGGACTCTGGGTAACAACGCAGAAAAGGATCACACCAACCACATAATTAGAAACTGTTCCAAGAACCAGGAATAAAACGAACAGTTCTTTCTTCTTAAGTTCTACCCCAAGCCCGATCAGATAAGCCATGATCGGAAATGAAATGATAAAACCTCCGGTCGGTCCCACCAGATTCTGAAATCCTCCGCTGAATCCAGCAAATACCGGAACTCCGATGGCACCTAATAATACGTATACCAGAATGGACATTCCACCCTTTTTGGAACCAAGCACAATACCTGCCAGTGTAATCGCAAAGGTCTGCATGGTCATCGGCACACCGAGGGGCATGGGAATAGAAATCTGTGCCATTACGGCAGTGATAGCAGTCATGATAGCAATACTGCATATATCCTGAATTGAGAATTTTGAATTTTGCATATTATATGCCTCCATTTCTTAAGTCTGTCAACATTATATATGCAGGTTTTTCTATTGTCAACTTATTTTTAATATTAGTTAACTATTTGTCTGGTCTTCTATAAATGAAACAAAATTCGGTATTTCTTCTATGGAATCTGCCAGAAAATCTGCTCCGTCAAGTTCTCCTTCTTCTCCGAAGCCATATCTGCATCCCACGAAAATGCTTCCACTGGAAACAGCGCATTCCATATCACTTTTTCTGTCACCGATTACAATATAAGGACCCGGTATGTCTTTTTCAATCTTCCGAATGATCTCTGTCTTAGGTGCAAAATCATAGGATTCACAGTCGTAAAATGCATTAAACCACCGCTCCATGGAAAATTCCCTCCAGTGTGCCCTGCGGTATGCTATCTTGCAATTGCTTAAGATTACCATACGGAATCCCATTTCTTTAAGTGCAGTCAGCATCTCTTCCGCTCCCGGATACCAGACTGCCTTATGGTCTTCCACCTGCTTTACCATAGATTCTCCGACACGCCTGCTGGCTTCTTCCCTGAGCAGGATACATATGTCAAGAGTTGTGACTGAATTTATTTTTCATCCACATATTCAAAAAAGTCAAAATCTGCATAATGTTTATGTTTCACACGATCCGCACAGGTAAGACCTACCATGGTTCCTGTAAATTCTCCGTATTTGCAGTATTCATCAGAAAACCTGGTTGTGTCAAATACTCTTCCTATTTTTTCATACTGTTCTCCGTCAATACTCCATTCAAACCAGGACTCTCTTCCGTTAATATACAGTCTCAAATAAACCGGACAGTCCGGTACCGGAATTCTTGAATTCAGAAATTCCGTCTTTTCTCCATTTTCAAGCTGTATGACAGAAAGTGCACTTTGTCCCAGTGTCTCACTGTAATACTTCCGAAGATTGATATAATTCATATTATCATAATACAGGATCAGCCCGGCACTGTGCTGATGCACCTCAGGCAGGAATTCCATTTTCGTTGTGATTCGCGCATGTACACTGGTAAGCTTTCTAGCAAGAATGCTTACTTTATTCAGTGAAGTGCGTGATTCCTGGCCACGGATCCTTACATATCCGGGCCGTGCCTTCACATCCGCGAATGACTGCGGCATCAGTCTTGGAGCATAATACCAGATTCCCAGCTCATTTGAATCAAAATCATCAAAATTAGGTATCCGTGGCATCGGACATTCCGGAAGACTGCTTTCCGGTACCTCCTCTTTAGCCAGATTGCTTCCATCTGCCATGCGGAGCCAGTGATCCTCTGTCCACATCATTTTCTGAATGGCAGTCTCCCTTCCAAGTGTACAGCGAAGCTCCGGTACAAAAGGACGTGCCGTTAAATGCACCAGATACACTTCCCCATCCGGTGTCTCAACATAACTGCCATGGCCGGATTTCTGCAGTACGGAATCCGGATTGAAGTATTTGGGTTTCAAATGATCCGGATCGTGACGCTCATAAGAATCTCCGGGAACAGAGGTTACAATCGGATTTTTCGGATCTTTCTCATATGGTCCCCATACGTCTTTGGCTCTTCCCATGGTAACACAATGGTTGTAACCGGTGCCGCCTTCTGCACACATGATATAATAGTATCCGTTTCTTTTGGTCAGATGAGGAGCCTCGATACAGCCTCTGTCCGTCCCTCCACTCCAGATACGCTTCGGATATCCGATAATTTCTTTATTCTCCGGAGAATATTCTACCATACAGATTGCTCCCGGTTTTTCATATCCTTCTCTTGTCTCCCATTCAAGGGATACCACCCATTTTCTTCCATCATCATCATGGAACATGGAAGCGTCAAAACCGGAGGAATGCAGATATACCGGTTCGCTCCATGGACCCCTGATATCCTTCGCTGTAATCACAAAATTATCCACATCAAAATATCTGGCATTCATGGAATTCATTACGCCATATACAACATAAAATAAATCATCCGCCTCACAATAGGTAAGGCATGGTGCCCAGATCCCCTTTGCAGAAGGCAGCTTTTTTAAATCCACTTTTTCATCATCAGTCAATACATGGGTATAAAGCTCCCAGTTTTTTAAATCTTTTGAATGATAGACGGGTATCCCTGGAAACCATTCAAACGTTGACACCGCCAGATAATAGTCTTCTCCTTTTCTGCAAATACACGGATCCGGATTAAAGCCCGGAAGTATTGGATTTTTTATCATAATCATCACCTTCTTTAAATCGTATCTTCATCAAATTTGCCGCTAACAATAGAATTTGCAGGAATAACAAATGTAAATATTTTACCGGAAATACGAAGATGGCATTTCTGTTCTTCACCACTTCTGTTTAATAATATAAATATCTTTCCACCATCTTTATTTTCCCATGCCGTCATATCGATTTTATCTGTATACCTTGTGGAGGCAAGTCTTACCGCACCCGGTTTCAGAAAGCAGGCGAAATGCCGGTAATACTGCAGACATTTTCTCTCTGCCAGTTTTTTGCTTTTCAAATCAAACATATAAGGAGCTTCACAGTAATTCGCCGTATGATTCGGTCCTCCTTCACTGTCAAGCAGAATGTTCCAGTCGTAAAATCCACACATGCCATGATTCAGATTTCCAATCATATCATGCGCCAGCCGTCCTGCATTTTCCAATTCTGCATTCCTGTCGTATTTACCAAATTCCAGACAGCTCTCAGACAATATCAGCTTTTTATCCGGATACATCTGTCTCACAAGATCCAGTGCTTCAAAATGATCACCGCTGTACCAGTGAAATGCCACACCATCCACCAGATCGTCTGTCGTTTCATCTATAATCCCGGAAGCTCTTTCATATACGCGTTCCTTATTATGATCCCAGATGAAAATCTCTATATCATCCAGCCCATGCTCTTTCAACGTCGGTGCAAGATAATCCCGGAGAAATATTTTTTCTTCCTCCACTGTATAAACACAGGAATCCCATTCCTGTACGGCTTTGGGTTCATTCTGAATGGACATTCTTACAACTTCATAGCCTCTGCTTTTGAATTCCTCAATATACCTGCACAGATATTCTGCCCAGCGTCTCCGGTATTCCGGCTTTAGAGAACCACCCTTTTTTCTCTTGCAATTTGTCTTCATATATGCCGGTGGAGACCATGCTGATAACATAATTTTCAGCTTTTTCCCGGCTTTCTTTTCTGCCGCTTCCAGAAGTGGAATGATATACTTCTCTGTATCAGCAAACGAAAACATCTCAAGCGTTTCGTCCTCCTCATAAGGATCCGCCTCATACATATGGGTAGAAAAATCACAACTGTCCATGTGTATGCGTACCTGTGTATATCCCATCCTGTCCGGATGAAAATAGGTTTCCAACATTTCATTCTGCTGTTTTTCGGATAATTCCGAGAAAACATATCCGGCCGCATCGGTCAGAGCCCCTCCGAATCCTTCAAACGTCTGGTATTTTATTTCCGGATAAATATTTAAGACCTCATTTTCCGTACCGTCATCTTTTTTGCATGTGATGACATTCTCCTTAAAGTTTTCAGCCTCTGTTGTTGTATACAAAAAAGCTCTCATCTATATTTCCTCCAATATTTTCACATCCCAGTCTTTCAGAGTGATACTGTCACCTTTTCGATAAATTTCACCCGTCAGAATGTCCTGTACTGAACGATAGGGACAAAGAACGGTTCTATCTTTTTCGCTGTAATGAAGCAGATAATGCAGCTTTTTCCCTTCCTGATTCATGCCGCTTCTTATGATTACCGGCCAGGAAAAATTGCTTTCTGCCTGCAAAATACCCACTTCTTCCGCAGCAGTTCTATACACATCTTTTATTACATCTTTTTCTGTATAACACCCAATGTAATATGCATGTCCTTTTCCATAATAGTTGTGGGTGAAAGCTGCATATCTTCCCCAGTATTTATGCTCATAATCCGCTATGCTCTCCCCGCCGTCCAGCTTAAGCAGTTCTGCAAAAAACTGTACTTTCTTTCCCTTCACTAACGCCTTTCCCGGCTCTGTAAACTGGTTATAGCTCATACCAAAGCATCGGTGAAGTCCGTGCGGCTGCGTGTCCGGATATACGCTTAAGTGCTCATCCGCCACAAATGACCGGAAAGAGCTTATAAGAACACCGCCATCTGATACGAATCTTTCCAGCTTACCGATTGTCTCTTCATCGGCACTGTAAAGTGCCGGAGTTACAATCATTTTATATTTAGATGCATCCAGTGCATGTACATCTACAATATCACATTCGATATTCATTTCATAAAGGCTGTCATACATCCACCTTACCACATCATTGTAACTCAGATCCCTGTCAATTGGAAACCACTTGCACGCAGTGAGAGAATGATTATCCACAACCAGGGCAACCTGATTTTCTTTTTTCAGATGCATCAGACGACTTCCAACCTTTTTCCACTCCTGCCCAAATACGCATGCTTCTTCATAGGCAGGATTCACAGACAGATCATGGCTTAACAGCCCTCTCCAGTACGTTTCATAACCGTTATGGATGGAATGCCAGTTCCAGTACATAATACCATCCGCCCCGCTGGCAAGATGACTGTAGGCGTGAAGCCGCAGCTGTCCCGGATAAGGAGTCCAGTACTTAAATGCCTGGGCCTGACATTCAAGGACAATGTAATTATCATTTTTCAGACTGCGGATAGAATCACCTCCAAAGGCTATCTCCGCACCGGTCAGTTCATCCTGCGTCGGATGATAGATATCTGTTCCGGCTATGGTAAGACACTTCGAAGCTTCATAGTGATTGATATCCGGCTGCACACCGTAAGAATATCCATCCTGAGCAATATCTGCCCCGAATTTTTTCCATTCGAAATCAAAATTATGGGTAATAAACTGTTCTTTTCTTTTATATTCTCCTACCAATTCTGCCTGCCATGCCAGATACTCTGCCACAAGCTTTCTCCGAAATTTTTCGAATTCTGCCACAAGCCCGCCATTCACGCATCCGCTCATATCCGGGAAATCTTCCCAGTCATGAATCGAATTGCTCCAGTAGGCAAGATAAAACGCCTTATTTAATTCTTCTGTTGTTTCAAAAGTTTCCCGGAGATACTCCCGGAACATGGCCTGAACCTGCTCTCCCACATTTCCGTAATACTTTGTCTCATTATCAATCTGAAAACCAATCACCTGGGGATGATCTGCCGTGTGGGCGATCAGCTTTCGAATGACTCTCTCCGCATAAGCACGGAACACAGGATTCCACAGATTCATAAGCTGGCGATGACCGTATTTTTTTCTGCCTTTATCTGTCACCGCCATAACATCAGGCTCTTTTCTTTCGAGCCATGAGGGAATTGCATAGGTCGGAGTACCGATAATTACCTGCATATCATATTTTTCTGACACTGCAAGAACCCTGTCAATATAGGAAAAGTCAAACTCACTTTCTCTCGGTTCCAGTGTGCTCCATGTAGATTCCGCAATACGGATCACATTCATTCCCGCCTGTTTCATCATTTTCATGTCCGTTTCTATCCTGTCATACGGCATATACTCCGGATAATAAGCTGTCCCAAATAACAATTCCCGATTCATAACTCACTCTCCATTTTATTTATCTGTTCTGTGTTTTCCTTCTGCCAGATCCGCTACAACCTGATCATATTTTTTATCCAGATCAAAGAACGCCATACAAACGATACAGATAACCGATGTGATTACCGGTACCATATCCATTATACCATTCTCCATAGGTAATTGCATCCTGAAGACATCCGAACATAGTTGCACCGCCGTAGCCAAATCCAAGTGAACACATTTCATTGACAAAATTCATACAAAAAGAAAAAATCAGCCTGGCAAAAAACCTGCTGATTTATTCTCATTATTCTTATATTGAAATAGCAACTTACCTGGGTTACTCATCCCAGAGTCATCTCGGAAAACAATTCAAAGAGGAAACAGGATTTACTCTCCGTAAATACCGGGAGCTTTATGGGATGAAGGATTTTGTGTGGTAGATGACTTACTCCCATACCGCCATGAAAAGGACAACGCTTCCTTGGGACAGCATGCCGTACATTTCCCACATCGGATACACTCTGCTGAATTCGGATTTGTTACCGGATTCACATCCATCGGGCACACAGCCTGGCATTTTCCGCAGGAAATACAACTATCCTTATTAATTTCCATATGGTAAACACTGATTTTATTTAATATGCCATATATTGCTCCCAGAGGGCACATCACCTTACAGAAAAACCGGCAGACAATCACACATCCGACCAGAGTAATGATCAGGATCAGCATCTTAACCGAGAACAATGATCCTATGATCGCCCTCAGTTCCGGATGTTTGGCCAGCATCGGAAGCCCTGCTTCTAACGTACCTGCCGGGCAGATATACTCACAAAATGCCGGTGCCCCCATTCCCACCTTATTCGTATGCAGAATCGGAAGTGCGAGAACAAACACAACCAGAAGTACATATTTTACATATGTAAGGGTCTTCCATATTTTCTTCTTGGGAGATGGAATCTTATAGATGAGTTCCTGAATCAGCCCAAAAGGACAGATAAATCCGCAGATAGCTCTCCCAAATAATACGCCAATGGCCAGCACAAAACCAAGCACATAAAAACTCATCTTAAAGTTAATAGATCCACTTACTGCCTGCATGGATCCGATCGGGCAGGACAGTCTTGCTGCCGGACAGGAATAACAATTCAAACCCGGATTACAGAACTGCTTCCATTTCCCTTTATATAACTGCCCATTCACAAAATTGCCGAGGTATGTATTGGAATAGCCAAAAGCCACAATCTGAATGATTTTTCTTTTTATTTCCTGACTGATCTTCATTGCACTACCCCAATCCAATACATTCCAGACAGATGTTTATGGCTTTATTCAGGACAAGCGCTATCTCACCTCTGTATACACCATACGCAGTCATTGCAATTGCCGATACCATAATTATCCCTTGAATCATCTTTTTCTTACTGCTGTCCATTCAAATATTCCTCTACAAAATCTTTATAGCCTTCTACATTAACCCCTATGATCGGATCACCGACAATATTTCCCTCTTTGTCTACAAAAATGGTCGTTGGTACCCCAACAATATGCTTCAAAAGCTCAGAAAAATCACCAGAGACAGGCAAATGTACATAGTTTGCTCCCGTCTGTTCTATAAAATGCTGTGCATCCGCATATTCCTGTGAATCCTTCGATTCAACATCAGTTATAATCCCTATAATCTGTACATTATCCGGCATGGACTTGGACCATTCTCCCAGTTCCGGCATCTCACTGATACACGGACCGCAGAACGTGCCCCAGAAATTCACCACCGTTAAATCTGCCTGCGAAAAAATATCATTGGTAACCGTATTTCCGTCAAGATCCGTAACCGAAAACTCCGGCATTGTATCCGGAAACGATGAAACAGATGACATCGCTTTTGCAGAACTGTCTCCCTGTGTTTTTGTGCTTTCGTCGTCTTCTGCACTGCAGGCACAGAGAGACACACATAATACTGTCGTCAAAAAAATTGAAGTTAATCTTTTTATCATAAAACCCTCCATTTGAAAAACTGGGTAAGACTTCCCGGTTTATTCTTCATCAAGTTTCAAAATAATTTTCGCAACATCCATGGCACTTTCGGCTATATAATCCGCACCGGCCTCTTCAAGCTCATTTCGATCTCCATAGCCATAAAGTACTCCCATAGAATCCAGGCCATTTTGTTTTGCTCCAATAATATCATGCCTGCGGTCTCCAACCATGAGTACGCTCCCTTTATCCTCATCCGGAATCCCAAGCATCTCCAATGTATAACGGATTACATCTGCCTTTTCATTACGTGATTTATCCATCGTTGCACCACATATCTTCTCGAATTTATCAGTAAGTCCAAAGTGTTCTATGATTCTAACCGAATACTCTTCCGGTTTCGAAGTCGCTATTGCATGTTTTTTCCCGCTCTCACTTAGTAATTTCAGACTTTCCTCTATCCCCTCATAAACAGAATTTTCAAACAATCCTTTTTGCAAAAAATATTCTCTGTAAAACACGACTGCCTGTTCAGCCTGCTCCTCATTCATGCCATAATATTTCTTCATAGAATCAACAAGCGGAGGCCCGATAAACTGGAGAAGTTCTTCCTCATCCCTAATCGCAAATCCCATTTTATTCAAGGCGTAACGAACAGAATTCAAAATACCAGGTGCCGATTCCGTAATCGTTCCATCCAGGTCAAATAATATGTACTGATACTTCATAAGTTCTCCTATTTATTTTCTGCAAGTTTTTTTATTACTTTTTCTGACGCACGGAAGATTGTGCATTCATCCAAAGGCACAGCTCCTAAAGAACGATAAAAATTCATACTTGATTCATTCCAGTTCAGGCAACACCATTCTAATCTTCCGCATCCGCGTTCCAAAGCAATTTCTGCCATATGGCCCAATAACTTTTTACCATATCCTTTTCCACGATACTCCTGATCAATGAATAAATCGTCAATATAAAGTCCGCCTTTTCCCAAATAAGCCGGGAACGTCTGATAGAAAAAGGAAAATCCTATTTCCTTTCCATTCACTATTGCAAATACGACTTCCGCCCGCTGTTTTTCAAACATCCACTCTTCCAAAAGTTCTTCCGTCGCAAATACAGCCTCCGGAATCTGTTCATAATCAGCAAGCTTTCTGACAAATTGAAATATCAAAGGAATATCCTTTATTTCTGCATATCGGAATGATACTTCATTTCTTTCCATCTAATGATTTCCTCCGTTACTTATGATATGGTTCCCCGTTAATGATCCTGTAACTCCGGTACACCTGCTCCAGCAAAATTACCCGCATTAGCTGATGCGGAAACGTCATCTTCGAAAAGCTCAACGCATAATCGGACCTGGCAAGGACCTCCCTGCCAAGCCCGATAGATCCGCCGATAATGAAGATAATATGGCTGACTCCCTGTACACCGAGTGTATCGATCTTATCTGCCAGTTCCTCCGAGGTTAGTTGTTTTCCGCCAATCTCAAGAGTGATAACAAAAGCTCCATCTCTGACATTCTTCAGAAGACGCTCTCCTTCTTTTGACCGGATAGCATCCTCCACTGTCTCACTGGCATTCTCCGGCGTCTTCTCATCTGCCACCTCAATGATCTCAAGTTTACAATACCTGGAGAGACGCTTAGAGTATTCTGCAATGGCATCTCTCAGATATTTTTCTTTAATCTTTCCAACCGTTAAAATTGTAATCTTCATATCTATAAACTCGCATTAAGTTTTAGAATACCTGCTGCGTATTTCTGCTCTGGAAATAGTTTTCACGCAATACCAGGAACATCTCGGCATCTGTTGCATATACATACGGTGCTACATAGAAAATTCCTGCAATTCCACAGGTGATTCCTGCGAGCAGTTCCCATCCGATAAATGATAAATCCAGAACAAATGCATTCCACTTCTGTCCTGTCATCATCTCTTTGCTGATACGAAATGCATCCTGTCTGCTCATCTCCGGACAATCTGCCAGAAGATATGGCACCATACGATATTCGTACGCCTTAATAATTCCAGGAATAACAAACAGAAGACTCCATAATGCAATAAATAAATCTCTCAGGAACAAAGTGAGCACCATCTTACCATATGCACCACTCTTAAATGCGTATAAAATCTTTCCTACGCCCGGTGTATCATTCGCATTCTCTACAAAGAAACGGCATCCACCTATCTCCATTGGAGAAAACACAAAAATGCGAAGCAACTCTACAATAATCACTGCCACGCTAAAGATAGCCATAAAAATCAAAACAAATGCTTCTACGCTGATTCCCATATCATTAGATGCAGCAGTCAAAGAATTTATAAAGTCCTCTGCCGGATTCCCCTGACTGGTAATTCCAGCCTGTTCAGTCATCTGTCTGCCGGCATTAGATGATGCTGTTGATGCTGCACCGCCTGTCACTATCATCAGAATCAGGGCAACCAGTACACAACTCCAATAATTGCGTTTAAATGCAACCTTTGCTCTCTCCTTCAACATTGCTCTAGTCCACATAATATTTCTCCTTTAATGTTAAAATAGTAAGTACTTTTGTTATCGTTAACATTATAACTCATTATATCAGCGAAGTGAAGCGTTTCTTTGAATTCAATTATGTTTCAAAAAAGGAGCGCGGTTTTCCGCGCTCCAAAAATACAATATATATTATTTCTGTGACAACAGCTCGTGAATACCCTTTGCACCAGCTTTACCAGCTCCCATTGCAAGGATTACAGTTGCTGCACCTGTAACAGCATCTCCACCTGCGAAAACACATGCTTTGGAAGTCTGTCCATTTTCTTCCTCAGCTACGATACATTTTCTGCGGTTTGTCTCAAGCCCCTTTGTTGTAGATGCGATCAATGGGTTCGGTGATGTACCAAGGGACATGATTACTGTATCCAGTTCCATCTCATACTCAGAACCTGGAATCTCTACCGGACGTCTTCTTCCGGAAGCATCTGGTTCGCCAAGTTCCATCTTGATAACCTTCATACCTTTTACCCATCCATTCTCATCAACGAGGATTTCTTTCGGATTGGTCAGAAGATCAAAGATAACGCCCTCTTCTTTTGCATGATGTACTTCTTCTACTCGTGCCGGAAGCTCTGCTTCGCTACGACGGTATACGATATGTACCTCTGCTCCAAGACGAAGTGCAGTTCTTGCAGCATCCATAGCTACGTTACCTCCACCGATAACGGCTACTTTCTTACCTGCTGCGATCGGTGTATCATAAGAACTGTCAAAAGCTTTCATCAGGTTGCTTCTGGTCAGATACTCATTTGCTGAGAACACACCATTTGCAGTCTCTCCCGGAATTCCCATGAACATTGGAAGTCCTGCACCGGAACCGATAAATACTGCTTCAAAATCTTCCTCTTCCATCAACTGATCGATGGTAGTGGATTTTCCGATTACTACGTTTGTCTCGAATTTAACACCTAATTCTTTAACTTTTTCAATCTCTTTCTTTACAACTTTCTGTTTCGGAAGACGGAACTCAGGAATACCATAAACCAGTACACCACCCAGTTCATGAAGAGCCTCAAATACAGTTACTTCATAGCCAAGCTTTGCCAGATCTCCTGCACAGGTAAGTCCGGACGGACCGGAACCGATAACAGCTACTTTATGACCGTTCATCTTTTCAGCTTTCTTTGGTTTAATATCATTCTCCAGTGCATAATCTGCAACAAATCTCTCCAGTTTTCCGATAGATACCGGATCACCCTTGATTCCGCGGATACATTTGCACTCACACTGAGACTCCTGTGGACATACTCGTCCGCAGATAGCCGGCAATGCGGAAGACTGTCCGATTACTTCATATGCACCTTCGATATCTCCGTCCTTTACTTTGGAAATGAATCCAGGAATATTGATAGATACCGGACATCCCTGAATACATTTTGCATTTTTACAGTTCAGGCAGCGGCTTGCTTCATCCATTGCCTCTTCTTTATTATATCCATAACAAACCTCTTCAAAGTTTGTTGCTCTTACTTTCGCATCCTGCTCTCTTACAGGAACTCTCTTTAATACATCTGCCATTATTCGTCACCTCCGCAGTGGCCACATCCACCATGGTGAGTGTCGCCTTCCTGTAATTTCAGCATTGCACGTCCCTCAGCGGTCTTGTACATCTGCTGTCTCTTCATTGCCTCATCGAAGTTAACAAGGTGTCCATCAAATTCCGGACCATCCACACAGGCAAATTTAATCTCATCACCAACATGCAGACGGCAGGCACCACACATACCGGTTCCGTCTACCATAATCGGGTTCATGCTGACGATTGTCGGAATCTCCAGCTTCTTGGTCAGAAGACAAACAAATTTCATCATGATCATCGGTCCTATTGCCACACAGATGTCGTACTTATTGCCCTCTTCTACCAGCTTCTCAATCTTGGTAGTAACCATACCTGCATGACCATAAGAACCATCATCTGTACATGGATAATAATTACCGGCTACTGATCTCATCTCATCTTCCAGAATCAGCATGTCTTTCGTCTTGGATCCAACGATAACATCTACATGAATGCCGTGCTCTTTCATCCATTTTACCTGTGGATAAACCGGTGCAGCACCAACGCCTCCGGCTACGAATAAAATCTTCTTATTCTTCAGGCTCTCAATGTCTTCTCCCACAAATTCTGATGGACATCCAAGTGGTCCGGTAAAATCACGAAAAGCATCTCCGACTTTCAGTCCTGCCATCTTATGTGTGGATGCTCCTACAGTCTGGAAAACGATAGTAATCGTTCCTGCTTCTCTATCGTAATCGCAGATGGTAAGCGGAATTCTCTCGCCTTTCTCATCCATTTTAACGATGACAAACTGACCCGGCTCACAGTGCTTCGCTACACGTGGAGCTTCAACATCCATAAGATAAATCATATCGGCCAGTTTTTCAGCCTTTAATATCTTGTACATCTTATTTCCTCCTATCATTTCATACTTATTCTATAATAATGTATTTGCCCAAAAATATCAAGTACACTCCAATTTATTTGTGGCAAAATGCTGAAAACCACTTTTTATAGTTTTATGGTTTTGAAAAAGACAGATGCGGCTGCACCTGTCTTTCCATCAAACAGTTTTAGAAGTCTACTTCTGTTCCGTAATAAATACATGTAAAGAGTCTTTCCATTGTTGCAGGATCAATTGCTCTCGGGTTAGAACCTGTACATGCATCACCAACTGCATTTGCAGCGATTTCTGCTATTTTTTCCTTAAATTCATCTTCCTTAATTCCAAACTCTTTTAATGTAGCCGGAATTCCAAGGATTACATTAAACTCATCAATTTTAGCACAGAGGCTGTTGATTAAGGATTTTTCAGAAGCTCCCTGAAGTCCAATTTTTCTTGCGATTTCAGCGTAACGTTTTGCTGCAACCGGATCCTTTGCATTATATTTAATTACATATGGGAGATACATTGCATTTGCAAGACCGTGTGTAATATGTCCTGTTGAGAACGCAGCACCAGTCTTATGTGCCATGGAGTGTACGATACCAAGCAGAGCATTGGAGAATGCCATACCTGCCAGACACTGTGCATCATGCATCTGTGCTCTTGCTTCCATATTACCCTTGAATGATGCCGGCAGATAGTCAAATACCATCTCAATAGCCTGAATTGCAAGAGGATCTGTGTATACACAATTCAGTGTAGATACATAAGCCTCAATTGCATGTGTCAGTGCATCCATTCCTGTGTATGCAACCTGATGTGCCGGAAGTCCTTCAACCAGTTCTGAATCAACGATTGCAACGTCAGGTGTAATATTAAAGTCTGCCAGAGGATATTTGATTCCTTTTTCGTAATCTGTAATAACTGAAAATGCCGTAACCTCAGTTGCTGTTCCTGATGTCGATGGAATTGCACAGAATTTTGCTTTCTGTCTCAGTTCCGGGAAGTTAAATGGAATAATCAGATCTTCAAAAGTAGTCTCAGGATACTCATAGAATGCCCACATAGCCTTTGCAGCATCGATTGGAGAACCTCCACCCATAGATACAATCCAGTCAGGTTCGAATTTGCGCATTGCTTCTGCACCTTTCATTACGGTCTCAACAGACGGATCCGGTTCAACACCTTCAAAGAGTTCTACTTCCATACCTGCTTCTTTCAGATAATTCACTGCTTTATCCAGGAATCCCTGACGCTTCATGGAACCACCGCCCACAACAAGAATTGCTTTTTTACCTTTCAGATTCTTCAGTTCTTCCAGGCATCCCTTTCCGTGATAAATGTCTCTTGGTAATGTAAATCTTCCCATTTTTCGCATCTCCTTTGCGTTTAAACATTGTTAATTATTTGATAATCTCATTCTAATCCTGTTAAATATTTAACGCAATAGGTTTTCCCTTGTTTTTTGTATTTTTTTTCATACAATTACGCAATACTTTTCTATTATTTTTGTAGCACCAAAAACTCAAAGATGTTACAATTTATTCAAGATTAATCGTGTAAGGAGGCGTTTTTTTTGAAAAAAATACTATCCATTTTTATTGCATTTTCTCTGTTGTTTGGCACATGCCAGATTGCTTTTGCAGTAGAGGACGTTCTTACCGAGGGAGACTACAAATATGTAGTTCTTGAGGACGGAACCATTGAGATTACCGAATATACCGGAAAAGAAGAAACGGTCACTATTCCCTCGAAGCTTGGCGGAAAGAATGTTACCAGACTCGGCGAATCGGCATTTCGTGCAGGCATTCAGGTTCACCATCTCATTCTGTCCGAAGGGATCACATCCATTGGGGATTATGCCCTCGAAGCCTGTTCCAATCTCGAAACTGTAGTTATGCCGGACAGCCTTACGAAAATAGGACGATGTGCCTTCTCCGGCTGTGCAAATCTGAAAACTGTGGATTTTTCTGAAAATCTTGAAACAATTGGTGACGGTGCTTTTTTATCCTGCCGGAATCTGACATCGATCGTTCTTCCTGCCAGACTTACCAGTGCCGGGATGTTTGCCTTTGCAGAATGCAGCAGTCTCTCCAATGTTTCACTGAATTCTGGTTTAACCGCAATCAGTGACCGGCTGTTTTACTGCTGTGCCGCCCTGAGCCAGATAGAAATCCCATCTTCTATAACTACAATAGGCACCCGCGCTTTCGCATCCTCCGGACTCCAGACTGTCAATATTCCTTCCAGTGTTACATTCGTCGGTGAATATGCATTTGCGAATTGTGTAGATCTTACTGCTGCTGATTTTCCCTGTTCAGAACTTGCCGCAGGAACATTCGACGGTGATTATTGCCTTAACGCGATAAATTTTACAGGCGGTCTGAATTCTATCGGATGTAAAGCACTCTCCGGATCTAATCTTGCAACGGTTGTAATTCCACAATCCGTAACGAGTATTGACGGATCTGCATTCAATCACTGCAATACCGGTGCATACGCTGTAGAAGAAGGGAATTCCGCTTTTACTGCCGTTGACGGCATCCTGTATAACAGTGACATGACAGAACTTGTTGCCTATCCGAACTTAAAAGAGACTGATACACTTGTAATACCTGAATCCGTTACGAAAATCGGGGATTATGCATTCAGTACAGCAGATATTAGCGGTGAAATTATCCTTCCCTCTGCAACCCTAGAAATTGGAAACTATGCTTTTGCAGATACAAGTACAGCAATCACATTGAATGAAGGGCTCCAAAAAATAGGGGATTATGCATTTTCCGGATACGGTTATGGACTTGAAACACTCCATTTGCCTTCTTCTTTGGAAGTACTTGGTGTGGGCGCTTTCTGCCGCACCAATCTGGAAAAACTTACCCTTCCCGCTAATGTAACACAAATTACTGACTGTATGTTCCGTGAAAGTAATCTGCACTCCATCACATTATCCAATTCTGTATCTGAGATTGATCCTACAGCATTTTCGGAATGTAATGAACTGTCAGAAATTAATATTCCTGAAAGTAATGCATATTTCACAAACATTGACGGAGCTATATTTACAAAGGATGGAACGGAACTGGTTCTGTGTCCGCCTTTCGTCTCAGCAGATTCCTATACCGTACCGGAGGGTACCCGGAGAATTGGCGACCGTGCTTTCCTTGGAAACAAATCTGTCTGCGCGCTTTACATTCCCTCTTCTCTCACCGAAATGGGGGATGCAGCGTTTGGCTTTTATTACGAATATAGAAATACCACATTCCTCAGACAGAAAATGACTTCCTCTGCACTTGCGATTTATGGCAGTGCAGATTCGCCGGTACGTGAATATGCACTGAAAAATAATATTGCATTTTTCACAGGCATTCCTTCACAAAACGCGGAGGATATCACTCTCGCCGGTGGAGAAACCTTTACCTTTTCCATTCTGAATGCAGTGACAGATGATGTCTCATTTACATCCAGCGATGACCGGATTGCAAGTGTAGATCAAACTGGAGTAGTAACAGGATTGAAACCCGGAACTACTTCCATCATTGCAAATGTTGGACTTTTTACTTTTAAACTCAATGTGGAAGTTACGTCTGACTGTGGTATCGCATACACAGGTTTTGATGACAGTTCGTACAAACAACTAACAAAAGATACTATCAGAAAATGGGCGATTGACTATAATACATACAACAATGTACCGGATGGTTTTCCCAATTATTATATCGATCTGTATAAGGGACAGGCTTACTATGAATCCATGAAAGGTGTCCAGGACGAATCCTCCTATTATTACACGATTGGAACAGATTCCTTTGGCAGTGATTACAAAGAAATGATGCTGGCAATGAATCACGGTGTAGCTGCAGAGCTTGCACGCTACAGACAGCCCGAGAATGTAGTCCTTTACAGTGGTGTTTCCACTCTTTATACCACTCAGCTGACCGGAAGCGATCCCAGCATAAAGTCTTTAAAAAATGCTGTCGGAACAACCTATACCGACCCATTCTTCATGAGTACTTCTCTTTCGGAAATGGTATCACAAAACTTTGCTTCTTCTGATGGAGTTGTTTACATTGTTTACGCGGATAAAGAAGCACTCAATAATTGCCCTGCGGGATACGCAGATTCTTCAAATACAGATGTGGGTGAATACGAAATATTGCTTGACGGAAATGCAAAATTCGAAGTACTTGATGCCGGCGTAAGAGAAGTATATATGGAAAGCTTCAGTACTGATGAGGCAGAAACCCGGTTGGAGAGATATGTAAAACTGAAACTGATCAACGAAGGTGGCTCTCCGGATCAGCCTGTATCCCCCGACAAACCGGTAACTCCAGATGAGCCTGAGACTCCGGAAAAACCGGTCAATCCGGAAAAACCGGAAGACAATCCTTCTTCAAAATATTCCGGTAAAGTGAAAACAGCTGATTCGACACAAACAGCGACAATCATTATCTTCGGATTTTTTATGATTGCATCAGTTGCTACAGTTGCCGTTACCCGATATAGAAAGAAAAACAAATACCTTTCCTGATATATGATAAAAAGCAATTATCAGCCGCTCACAAACAGCTGATAATTGCTTTTATTTCTTTACTGAATAGTCAGTTCATAATTTCTGGTAGTAACACCACTGAGTCTGCCTTTTCCATTCACCAGCACTGCTTTGAATATAGTTGATCCTGCAGGCATTTCAATCGGACCTGTGTACAGATTCGACTCCGTTGTAGGATCACTCCTGTCCATCGTATAATATGCTGTATATCCATCCGGTACCTGAATCGTGATCTGCACAGGTTCATCATACTGTCCGGTGGACGGTGTTACTGCCGGAGCATCTTCAATCGGAAGCTCGACCATATATGTCTTGGTTTCCGTAAGACTTGGAACACCCTTTTTATTTACAGCAATCGCTTTTATCGTCGTCTCTCCCTCGGATATCTGAATTGGTTCATCGTATTTCTTACTTTTCTCCGTCGGTTCGGTGCCGTCTATCGTATAGTAAATATCCCCGGATTTCGCAGTCAGTGAAAGTTGTTGTACATCATCAAAAGTCTCCGAATCATCCAGACTAAATTCCGGTACACTCACAATATATGCCGATAACGACTCACGTACTGAATCTTTTGCCTCATCCAGAAGAATAGGAATTTCTTTGCTTTGACTGGTTTCCAGATAGAACTTTATGCATGCCTCATAAATAGCAATACTCTCCGGATATTTATCAATCGCATCCCGATATATCTCTTCTGCTCCATCTCTGTCATTGTCAGCAAGGCAGATTTTAGCCAGACCAATGTAAGCCTCAGCCTTCTCAGGAGCCTTTTTCACTGCCTTATTAAAATAATGTTCTGCATCGCTGTACTGTTGTTCTGCCAAAGCTTTATAACCTTTTTTCACCTGTCCGGAATAAGAATTCTGGTACAGTACAAATCCCAGTACTCCTAATACTACTGCAATTATCAACAGAATAATCAATGCACGAAGCAACTTCTTCTTTCTGAGAGCACGTTTTCTCTCAGCCTGCCTTTTCCGGTCATTTCCCGCATTTCTTCCAGTACCGGAAGCAGTATTCCTTCTGCCCCCCGAAGCAGTATTCCTTCTGCCGCCGGGAGCAGTATTTCTCGACACTGCCGTATTTCTTTTTACCACAGTATTTCTTTTTACCGCAGTATTTCGCCCGGCTCTTGTCATACTTCCGGTTGAACGTTGCAGTGACGCAGTTCGGCTCATATATTCATAATCATCCAAAGGAGTCTCTGTTCCATCAATGGAACCCTTTACCTGTGCTGCAAGCACATCATCCAGGGGATTATAATCCGGTACGATACGCAACTCTTCACCGCAATACTCACACCGCAGCATGCCATTAGGCATTTCTCGCCCGCAGTTTCTGCACCTCATCTCCTGACAACCTCCTGTCACTCTGTAATCATAATTTTTTCATAACTTAACTAGCATACTACATAATCCGAACAGTTTCAACTCTATTTATATGTATTCATCAATATACTGTTCAAACTCTTCCATTGACATCAATACCTTTCTCGGCTTTGTACCCTCTTCCGGTCCAACCACACCAGCCTCACAAAGCTGATCCATAATTCTCGCCGCACGGTTAAATCCAATCTTGAACATTCGCTGCAGCATACCTATTGATGCTTTTTCTTTTTCAATAATAAACTTCCCGGCTTCAACGAAATAGACATCCCGTCCATCTCCATCTGCACTGCCGGAAACAGTACCTGTCACACCTGCCGAAGCACTGCTGTTGACCTGATTCACGATTTCTTCGCTGTATGAAGCGTCATCATTATGTTCTTTCAGATAATCTACTACGCTCTGCACCTCTCTGTCAGATACGAAAGATCCCTGCACACGCGCAGGTTTCTGATATCCAGACGGATAAAACAGCATGTCACCCTTGCCCAGAAGCTTTTCCGCTCCATTCATATCAATAATCGTTCGTGAATCTACTCCGGAAGATACGGAAAATGCAATTCGCGAAGGCATATTTGCCTTAATCAGTCCTGTGATAACATTTACCGACGGACGCTGTGTAGCCAGAACCAGATGAATTCCTGCCGCTCGAGCAAGCTGTGCCAGTCGACAGATTGCTTCCTCCACTTCTCCCGGTGCAACCATCATCAGATCTGCAAGCTCATCTACAATAATTACGATCTGAGGCATCTTTTCCATCTTTATGCCATTTTCATCCGGTACTGACTGTTCTGCTTTTTCGTTATAGCCTTTCAGATCCCTGACATTCTGTTCTGCAAAAAGCTGATAGCGCTTTGTCATCTCGCCAACCGCCCAGTTCAAAGCTCCTGCAGCTTTTTTCGGATCTGTTACTACCGGTATCATCAGATGTGGAATTCCATTATATACACTAAGCTCCACCACCTTCGGGTCAACCATGATCAGTTTGACCTCATCCGGCGATGCCCCATATAAAATACTCATAATCAGGGTATTGATACATACCGATTTACCGGAACCGGTAGCACCTGCCACCAGAAGATGTGGCATTTTGGCAATATCAGCCACCACAACCTTACCGGCAATATCCCGTCCCACAGCAAAAGAAATTTTAGATTTACTGTTCTTAAACTCCTGGGATTCCAGAAGGTCTCTCAGCATGACGGTAGCATTTTCCTTGTTCGGAACTTCGATTCCAACCGCAGCTTTTCCCGGAATAGGCGCCTCTATACGGATATCCGCAGCCGCAAGGTTCAGTTTAATATCATCACTCAGACCCACGATCTTGCTTACCTTAACTCCCTGCTCCGGCTGAAGCTCATATCTGGTTACAGACGGACCACAGCTTACATTCGTGACAGTCACATTTACTCCAAAATTATGAAGTGTCGTCTGAAGCTTCATTGCAGTTTCGCGCAGATGTGCATCTGAATCACCGCCACCCTTTTTACCTCTGGTAAGAAGAGAAATCGGTGGATATTTATAGACTTTTTTCGGTCGTTCATTTCCGGCCGCAACAGCCGCCTCCACATGAGCCACCTCATCGGCTACCATGTCTTTTCCCATACGGGATTTCTTCTGCACCACCGCAGGCTCTTCCATCTTTTCAGCAGGAATTACTTCTTCCGGCTCTGCCTCCGGCATTACCGCACGATTAATCACAAAATCCGGTTCCGGCTGGGGAGCAGAATGCTCAGCATTCTCCTGAGATGCTGCCTTATCTGTATTGATATTCAGCTCCTCTGCCTCCGTTTTTAATTCCCGAAGCTCCGGTGACTTTTTGTCTGACTTATTTTCAAGTGTAGTAGCAAATGATACTCCCGACACATGTTTATCTTTTCTTTTTTCTTCGCGGCGTCCATCCTGTAACTGTTTCTTCTGTTCATCCAGGCGCTCTTCCATCTTACGCTCCTGTTCCTGTCTTTTCAGCTCACGACGATTATCCCGGAATTCCTTCCTTCTGGCGGCATCCTGCCTTGCCCGGTCATAGGCACGCCCGCTTCCGGTTCTCACCGGCTTCAGAAGAGATTTCTCCGTAATCAGAACCATACAGATAATGATCAGGATAATAACCACCACATATGTACCTGCAATTCCTATTGCAGGTGTCAGCCACTCTGTAAATACATAACCCAGATTTCCTCCGGCCTCACAGAGTAATTCAAATAATATACAAAGCAGGACGAAAAGAACAATTGCTGCTCCTGCCTTGATATAAGCCTTTACATTTTCCCTGTTGGAAATCAGAAATGTAACCGTTCCAAATAAAAGGAAAGGAACCAGATATGCTCCCGTTCCAAATAATCCCATCAAAACAGATGCTATGGCCTCCCCTGCAAAACCACAGAATCCAAAATTACTGAGCAGAATCAAAATGCTGACTGCAAGTGTGAGCCATATAATAATCTCATCAGAATAAAAACTCCCTGTTTCCGCCTTCTTCGTCTGTCTTTTGGAAGTCTTTTTTCTGGTATTTTTTTTCTTTACCGGCTTTGAAGCCATATAACTTCCCCCTTAAAAATCAAGTGTGTAAATACACATACTATATTTAGTATAGCATTTTTAAAATAGACTGTCATTATCAAATTATATTGTTGTTTATTTTCATTGTTTTTCACTGCACATGGTCAATCATTTCGTGCAATTTATGCAAAGCATCACTCATTCCACCCACCGCATCGATCAAACCTTCTTTTACTGCTTCTTCTCCCTCCAGAAGAGTTCCCACGTCTTTCACAAGCTGGGTGGGGTTCAGCATCAGTTCTTCAATTCGTTCCTGACTCATATGAGAATGCTTCGCAAGAAATCCTGTGATGCGATCCTGGGTACGGACCATATTTCGAAAACTCTGCATGACACCGATAAACATTCCACTGGAACGAACGGGATGAATGATCATCGTGCCACTCGGCACAATAAAAGAATAATCTGCCGAAACCGCCAATGGACCTCCGATCGAATGACTTCCTCCCAATACCAGGGAAACAGTAGGCTTACTCAGAGATGCTATCATTTCCGCAATAGACAGACCTGCCTCAACATCACCTCCCAATGTGTTAAGGAGAATCAGAAGTCCATCAATTTCCTCACTGTCCTCAATCTCAGCAAGCATGGGAAGCAGGTGTTCATACTTGGTAGACTTCGTATTTCCGGACACAGCTTCGTGGCCCTCTATTTCTCCAATAATTGTAATCAGCTTAATACGGTGTCTGGATGATCCGGATGTAAGATTGGCTGTTCCCATCTCCTTGATCTGTTCATTTTTCTCTTCTTCTTTTCTGTTTTCCGCCATAAAAAAACACCTCCATACTGCTTAGTATGAAGATGTTTTCATATTTTTATACTTGTGCAAGTGCCTGTTCTACATCTGCAATAATATCATCCGCATTTTCAATACCGACACTGAAACGGATCAGATCCGGCTGAACGCCTGCCTCCAGAAGCTCCTGATCGTTCATCTGACGGTGTGTATGGCTTGCCGGGTGAAGTACACAGCTTCTTGCGTCTGCAACATGAGTTACAATAGCAACCATCTTAAGGCTGTCCATCATCTTAACAGATGCATCTCTTCCGCCCTTCAGACCAAAAGTGATAACACCGCAGGTTCCGTTCGGCATATATTTCTTTGCCAGATCATAGTATTTATCCCCTTCAAGAGACGGGCTGTTAACCCATGCAACCTTCTCATGGCTCTGAAGATATTTTGCAACCTTTACAGCGTTCTCACAGTGTCTCGGAACACGAAGATGCAAAGTCTCCAATCCCAGGTTCAGCAGGAATGCATTCTGTGGAGCCTGAATGGATCCCAGATCACGCATAAGCTGTACAGTTGCCTTGGTAATATAGGCACCTTTTCCGAATCTCTGTGTATATACCACTCCATGATAGGTCTCATCCGGTGTGGTAAGTCCCGGGAATTTGTCTGCATGTGCTTCCCAGTCAAAGTTACCGCTGTCAACAATCGCACCACCGACGCAGGATGCATGTCCATCCATATATTTGGTAGTTGAATGTGTAACGATATCTGCTCCCCATTCAAATGGACGACAGTTGATCGGTGTTGCAAATGTATTATCTACAATGAGCGGTACTCCATGACTGTGAGCTGCCTTTGCAAACTTCTCAATATCCAGAACAACCAATGCCGGGTTCGCAATCGTCTCACCAAATACTGCCTTAGTATTGTCACGGAATGCAGCATTCAGCTCTTCTTCTGTGCAGTCGGGGTCAACGAAAGTTGCCTCGATACCCATTTTCTTAATCGTATGGGCATACAGATTATATGTACCTCCGTAAATAGCAGATGCGCATACGATATGGTCTCCTGCCTCTGCAATATTCATAATCGCATAGAAGCTTGCAGCCTGTCCTGATGAAGTCAGCATTGCTGCCACTCCGCCTTCCAGATCACAGATCTTCGCTGCTACTGCATCATTGGTCGGATTCTGGAGACGGGTATAAAAATATCCGGAATCCTCCAGATCAAAGAGACGTCCCATCTGCTCACTGGTGTCGTATTTAAATGTTGTGCTCTGATAAATAGGCAGAACACGGGGTTCGCCTTTTTTCGGTTCGTATCCGGACTGGATACACTTGGTCTCGATTCTGTAATCACTCATAATCTTTTCCTCCCGTATGATTCACTCTTATTCATCCCAGTTGTGGTAAACATCCTGAACATCATCGTCATCATCCAGAAGATCCAGAGTTTTCTGAATATTCTGGATATCCTTCGGATCTGTTAATTCAACATATGTCTGCGGAATCATCGTCACCTCTGCAGATGCCATCTTGATACCAGCCTCTTCCAGAGCCTCTCTTACAGCACTGAAATCATCCGGATCTGTCAGAATCTCGAAGCTGTCCTCCTCTTCCGCAAAATCCTCTGCACCTGCATCCAGAGCCTGCATCATCAGATCGTCCGCATCTCCTTCATACTCTTCCTTATCAACAATAATCTGTCCTTTTTTGTCAAACATAAAGGATACACATCCCGGTGTTCCCACATTTCCATTTCCTTTTGTAAACGCGCTTTTTACATTAGAAGCAGTACGGTTCTTATTATCGGTAAGTGCCTCAACGATAATTGCTGTTCCGTTCGGTCCATAGCCTTCATATGTAATATGCTCATAGTTTGCGGAGTTCGCATCACCTGCAGCCTTTTTAATACTTCTGTCGATAGTATCGTTCGGCATATTGTTGGCTTTCGCTTTTGCGATCACATCACGAAGACGACTGTTATTGGCCGGATCAGCACTGCCTCCTTCTTTAACAGCTACTGCAAGCTCTTTACCGATCTTTGTAAAAATCTTACCCTTTGCAGCATCATTTTTCTCTTTTTTATGCTTAATATTGGCAAATTTTGAATGTCCTGACATCTTTTTCTCCTCGCTTCTCTCTATTCTAATCACATCGTTATATTTTAACACTTCTAAACAATTTTTTCAATCTTAACTGACTGAATTGTGTTATTATCTACTTCCATAGTCGTAAACCTGTATCCTTCATAATCCACAACACACTGTTCATCTTCCGAAGGAATCCGGTCCAGCCTGTCAATCATAAATCCGTTCAGAGTTTCATATTCTTCTTTGTCAAATGAAAGGCCCAGAAGATCTTCCAGATCCTCCAGCTCAATAAATCCATTCGCTTCATAAGTTCCATCCGGGCATCTGACGATCATTTCCTCTTCTTCATCATATTCATCCATGATATTTCCAACAATTTCTTCCAGAATATCTTCCATGGCTACCAGACCGGATGTCTGACCATACTCATCCAGAACTACGACCATGTGGTTTTTTTCTGCCTGCATATCCTTAAAAATCCGGTCAATACTTCTGGTCTCCGGAATAAATGTAACGGGACGTATGTAGTCTTTCAATTCTCTGATTGGTTTATCCCTCATTTCCTTTTGGAAATAACAGGTCATGGCATCTCTGAGATGAATGATTCCCGTTATCTCGTCAATATCTTCCCGGTAGATTGGAAATCTGGAAAAGCTCTCATCCAGCATAAAATGAAGCGCATCCTCCAGCGTTTCTTCTCCATCTATGGCAACAATATCTCTTCTGTGTGTCATAATGTCCTTGGCATCTTTATCCATATATCGGAAAATATTCCGAATCAGCTTTGCCGCTTCTGCGCCCAGCTTTTTTTCTTCCTCTCCCTCTGCCGGGAACAACTGTTTCATTCGATGAAACAAACTGCCTTCTTCCATAATTATTTTTTATCTCCTTTTGTTTTATGTATGAAGCTCAAAGCTTATC
The DNA here is from genome assembly GCF_050314255.1 of Sporofaciens sp. SGI.106. Taxonomy (NCBI): domain Bacteria; kingdom Bacillati; phylum Bacillota; class Clostridia; order Lachnospirales; family Lachnospiraceae; genus Sporofaciens; species Sporofaciens sp. SGI.106. Next base: position 79,066 of record NZ_JBNPMZ010000001.1, on the reverse strand, counting down.
TTCAAAGCCTCATCAACCTTATCCATCAGTTCCTTATCCAGATGACATACCATATCTTTCAGTCTCTGTTTATCTATCGTACGGATCTGCTCCAGCAAAATAACAGAATTCTTTACAATCTGATATCTCCTTGCATCTATCTCTACATGAGTCGGGAGCTTTGCTTTATTCATCCGGGACGTAATCGCCGCACAGATGACCGTAGGGCTGTGCCGGTTCCCAATATCATTCTGTATGATCAGCACCGGACGGATTCCGCCCTGCTCCGATCCTACCACCGGACTTAAATCTGCATAATATATGTCACCACGTCTTACCTGCACTCTCTTTCACACTCCGATTTTTAATCTAAAGAAAGTATTCCCATCTTTCCCGGATGTATTCCAAAGAGTTGGATCTTAGATTCAAGATCCGCATTCCCTAAATGCAGTTCTACGTAAAATAATCAATCTGTTTTACCACTTCACCGTTTCTCAGATATTCTCTTGGTATCCTCTTACTCAGGCAGCATACAAACTCGTAGTTAAATCGTCCGGACAAATCACTTAATTCTTCCACCGGAATATGTTCCTCTCCATCAAATCCTACAAGAACCACCTTATCACCGAATTTCACGTCCTCAATGTCAGTCACATCTACCATGAACTGATCCATGCAGATTCGTCCGCAAATGGGTGCCCGCCTTCCATGTATCAGTACCGCTCCTTTATTTGACAGGCTTCTCGGATAACCGTCACCATATCCCACCGGTATGGTTGCAATCTTTCGCGGTGAATCTGCCACATAGGTTGCTCCGTAGCTGATAGTAGCTCCTTTTTCCACCCATTTCACATGTGTAACATGGCTGATCAGCTCCATTGCTGGTTTCAATGGTACGTTTTCCTTGACAACCTCCTCGGAAGGATACATACCATAGGTAGATATTCCTGCCCTGGCCAGATCCATATTCGCCTCTTTCATATCGATAATTCCCGCACTGTTGGAACAGTGATAGAACTCAAAGTTCACTCCACGGTCAGTCAAAGCCTGCCTCATCCACTGATATTTTTCAATCTGTTTCTGCGTAAATGTCTTATCTGTCTCATCCGCCTTGGCAAAATGTGTATACATACCTTCCATTACCAGATTCGGCATGGAGGCAATCCTTCGTATAATCTCTGCGTTTTCCTCATTAATTAAAAATCCAAGCCTGCCCATGCCTGTATCAAGCTTAATATGCACATATGCTTTCTTTCCCATTTCCACTGCAAGATTCGATAAATCCTGTGCCATCTCTTCCGTATAACAGGTTACCCGGATATTTCGTTCGATCATATCCCTGCGCTGTTCCGGGAAGACACATCCCAGTACCAGAATCGGCTTCATAAGATCATGCTCTCTCATAAAAAGCGCCTCGTCTGCGGTTGCCACCGCGTATCCCCAGACATAATCCCTGGGTTCCAGTATTCTTCCAACCTGAACAGCACCGTGTCCATAAGCATCCGTTTTCACTACTGCGATCATCTTCGTATCCGGATGCAGGTTTCGCCTCATCATTTCCATATTATATTCTATGGCATCCAGATTCACTCTTGCACAAACTCTGCTATATTTCTTCATTTAATCCTCCTCCAATTTTCTCAAAACTACTGCCAGATTCTCCGCCAGATCCCGCGCCAGCACGCTGTATGCCCCTTTTTGCTTTCTGGCCGCATCCCCGGCCAATCCATGGAGATATGCGCCCAGGACACCTGCCTCATAAACATCTGTGCCCTGTGAAAGGAGTCCTCCGATAATGCCGGCAAGAACATCTCCCGAGCCTGCCTTTGCCATGGCAGCATTACCTGAGAGGTTCAAAGCCGTGTGCCTTCCCTCACATGCCGTGAGAGTTCGGGCATCCTTCAGCACACAGGTGACCGGATAGTTTTTCACAAACTCCTCCAACATTTCTCTTTTATTCTCCCTGAGTTCCGATACCGGTTTCTTTAAAATCCTGGACATTTCTTTCATATGTGGAGTAAATACAAATTGGTTTTCCCTCAGATCTTTCATATATTTTGGATTTTCTGCCAGTAGATTCAGTCCATCCGCATCAATCACACATGGAACAGCCACATACTCCAGGGTAGTGCGCAGAAGCTTTTTCGCCAGATCTGTCGTCCCGATTCCGGAACCGATGACAACTGTATCTGCCCATCGGAGCAGGGAAATTAACTCTCTCTCATCGAACAAATCATAAGTCGTTATAATTGCTTCCGGAAGGAGCTGCTGAAGAATCATTCGATTTTCTTCTGCCGTGTAGATCTGCACCAGTCCGGCGCCTGTCATATATGCCGCATATGCATTCAGCCAGGCTGCTCCCGCCATCCCCTTACTGCCTGCAATCACAAGCAATCTTCCATAGGTTCCTTTATGGGAATCTTCCCTGCGCTCCGGCATCATTTTCTTAATATCCTTCTCCTCCAGGGCACAGACTGTATGAATATCCTCATCCAGGCATTCTGTATTGATACCGATATCCGTTACGATTACCTCACCGGCCATCTGCCGTCCCGGATCCATATAGAGCCCCAGTTTTCCCCTCTGAAAGGTTACTGTCACATCTGCATGAAATGCATGCCCCAGTATTCTTCCGTCTGCCGCACTGATTCCCGACGGCACATCCACGGCAAACCTGACTGCCTCTGCCTGATTCATCTCTTCAATCAACTCGCCATATCTTCCCTCTATATCTCTATTCAATCCTACGCCAAATAAGGCGTCTACTATGACACTATATTTTCCGGATTTCCATTCACTGACTGTTCCTCCTGCTTTTTCAAACAAATCCATCTGATACACTGTCTCCGGGGTCCTGCTCTCCATGCGTCCCGCCAGAACCGCCTTAACAGAATATCCTTTCTCCAGCAGCATCCTTGCAATCGCAAATCCATCTCCACCATTATTGCCGGAGCCACACACAATGCACACATCTGACAGATCTGTTTTTCGATCTTCCATAACTTCCACACAGGCTCTTGCTGCATGCTCCATCAGTTCCAGAGATGGAATCCCAAGATCACAGATGGTGTGGCGGTCCGCCTCCTTCATCTGATTTCCATCCGGTAAATATATCATATCTCTTTTCCTCCTCTTATTTTCAGCCTGACTATACGCAAAAGACGTGTAAAGAAAGCCTGCACAGCACAGACCGACATTACACGTCCCACTTTCGTTTCAAGACTCACTCTATTCTGTTTTATGCTCCTCGTTATATCGGCTGATATTATAGGATAACCTCATCAGACTCTCTGACAGATGAACATTTTCAACAATGACATGTTCCGGCAGATTCAAATCTGTATGAGCAAAGTTCCAGATTGCTCTGACTCCATGCTCTACCAGTTCATTTGCAACGTCAATCGCTTTTGCCTTCGGTATAGTAAGTGCGGCAATCTCAATATCATTTTTGCCTATAAACTCTCTCAATTCACTCATCATTCGAATCGGAACACCACGAATGGACACACCTGCAAGGGTAGGATTTACATCAAATATCCCTTTCAGAACAAATCCTCTCTTTTCAAATGCCGCATAATTTGCCAGAGCCTGTCCCAGGTTACCGGCTCCGATAATAATCATATTATGGTTCTTCTCAAGCCCCAGGATTTTCCCGATCTCCGTGTATAAATATTTTACATTATATCCGTATCCCTGTTGTCCAAATCCACCAAAATTATTCAGATCCTGTCGAATCTGGGATGCCGTCACCTTCATCTGCTTACTCAGCTCATTTGAGGAAATACGTTCTACACCATTTTCAAGCAACTCGCCCAAATAGCGATAGTATCTTGGAAGTCTTCGTATTACAGCCTGAGAAATTTCTCTTTCTTCCACTAGTCTCACCTTCCCGATTTGTTTCTCTTCATAATATTATATAGAATTGTCAACTCAAAGTCAAACTTTTAGTTGTATTTTGCATAAATTTCGTTATAATTATTGTGAGTAATACTAGGTTTAGGAGGTCATGCCATGATTTTATCATGCCATAACATCAAAAAAGCTTTTGGAGAAGAAGTCATTGTAAAACATGGCTCTTTTCATATAGAAGAACACGAAAAAGCAGCACTGGTGGGTCTCAATGGTGCCGGCAAATCCACGATTCTTAAGATGATCGTGGGGGAACTTTCCCTGGATGACGGTTCTGTCACTCTTGCCAAAGGAAAGACTCTCGGATATCTGTCCCAGCACCAGGAAGTCACTACCGGTCATACGATTTACGAAGAAGTAAAAACTGCCAAGGCAGATGTCATCGAGATGGAGCGTCAGATCCGCTCTATTGAAGAGGAATTATCATCTCTGTCCGGACAGGAGCTGGAAGACAGACTTACCACCTATCATCGGCTGACAGATACCTTTGAGCGGGAAAATGGATACGCTTACGAAAGCGAGATTACCGGAGTACTGAAAGGACTGGGATTTGAAGAGTCTGAATTTGGGAAACCGGTCGACACCCTCTCCGGCGGTCAGAAGACCCGTGTCGCGCTGGGTAAATTATTGCTGACACGCCCGGATGTCCTTCTTCTGGACGAGCCTACCAACCACCTGGATCTGAATTCTATTGCATGGCTGGAGACTTATCTTCTGAATTACCCGGGCGCCGTTCTCATTGTATCCCATGACCGTTATTTTCTGGACCGTGTCGTAACAAAGGTCATTGAAATCGAACTGGGAAATATCATGATGTTCCCCGGAAATTACACAGCCTTCGCACAGAAGAAACAGATGATCCGGGATGCCAGACTGAAAGAATATTTAAACCAGCAGCAGGAAATCAAACATCAGGAAGCCGTCATCGAAAAACTGCGCTCCTTCAATCGGGAAAAATCTATTAAGCGGGCAGAAAGCCGTGAAAAAATGCTGAACAAAATGACTCTGGTGGAGAAACCTGCAGAAATCCACAGTGAAATCCACCTGACACTTGAGCCTTCCTGTGTAAGCGGTAATGATGTACTCTCTGTAGAGAATTTGAGCAAATCCTTTCCGCCGCAGACATTATTTTCCAATATAAGCTTCGAGATTAAACGCGGGGAACACGTAGCAATAATCGGTGATAATGGAACGGGAAAGACCACACTGCTCAAGATACTGAATCAGGTACTTCCGGCAGACAGCGGTACATTTACCCTGGGAACGAACGTCAAAATCGGATATTACGACCAGGAGCATCACGTCCTTCACATGGACAAGACCATTTTTGAGGAAATATCCGATGATTACCCCTCTCTTACCAACACCCAGATTCGTAATATGCTGGCAGCATTTCTGTTTACAGGCGACGACGTCTTTAAACTGATCGGGGATTTGAGCGGTGGAGAAAGAGGTCGGGTATCTCTTGCAAAACTCATGCTCTCAGAAGCGAATTTTCTGATTCTGGATGAGCCTACCAACCACCTTGATATAGCTTCCAAAGAAATACTGGAAAAAGCCCTCAACGATTACACCGGCACCGTGTTATACGTTTCCCACGACCGTTATTTCATCAACCAGACCGCCTCACGAATTCTGGATCTGGTGAACCAGACCTTTGTAAATTATATAGGAAATTACGATTACTATCTGGAGAAAAAAGAAGAACTGACCGCCGCCTATGCCGGTCAGACCATTTCCGAATCCAGTATTTCAGGAAAAAGAGCCGCTGTCACTGCAACCAATCCCTCCACTTCTGCCGTATCCGAATCCAAGCTGAGCTGGCAGGAACAAAAAGAACAGCAGGCGAAAGAACGAAAACGCCTGAACGATCTGAAAAAGACAGAAAACCGGATCACCGAACTGGAAGAACGGGATGTTGAAATTGATGAACTAATGGCTCAGGAAGAGGTATACACTAATTCCGTCCGGTGTCAGGAACTGGCACAGGAAAAAGCAGCGATCGCCGATGAACTGGCTGAGCTTTATGAACGCTGGGAGGAACTTGCAGAGTAAACTGAACAAAAAGGTACACCGCAAATGTTAATTGGGGACGTAGCAAAATGCATTTTGCTACGTCCCCAATTAACTTACAATCTTTTCGCAATTGCCTTAATAAACTCCTCACTGTTCAGCACCGTCGGATTCTCCATCGTTGTGATCAGCGCCAGATCCTTTGTCATCTCGCCACCTTCGATCGTGTCAATGGTAGCTTTCTCCAGACGGTCTGCAAACGCCATCAGCTCTGCATTTCCATCCAACTCACCACGTTTTCTTAGAGCTCCTGTCCATGCGAATATGGTTGCAACTGAGTTCGTGGAGGTTTCCTCTCCCTTCAAATGTTTGTAATAGTGGCGCTGTACGGTTCCGTGAGCAGCCTCATACTCATAATATCCGTCCGGTGACACCAGTACGGAAGTCATCATGGCAAGAGAACCAAATGCAGATGATACCATGTCACTCATTACATCCCCGTCGTAATTCTTACATGCCCAGATGTAACCGCCCTCGGATTTCATTACACGTGCAACGGCATCATCGATCAGAGTATAGAAATATGTAATACCAGCCGCATCAAATTTTTCTTTATATTCCGCATCAAAGATTTCCTGGAAAATATCCTTGAATGTGTGGTCATATTTTTTAGAAATAGTGTCTTTGGTAGCAAACCAGAGATCCTGCTTTGTATCCAGTGCATAGTTGAAGCAGCTTCTTGCGAAACTTTCGATGGAATCACACAGATTATGCATGCCCTGTGCCACGCCCGGTCCTGCGTAATTATGTACGAGTTCTCTTGTCTCTGTTCCATCTTCGGCAGTATAGACCAGTTCTACCTTTCCAGGTCCCGGAATCTTCATCTCGGTGTTTTTATAAACATCACCGTATGCATGTCTTGCAATGGTAATCGGCTTCTTCCAGTTCTTAACGCAAGGCTCAATTCCTTTTACAACGATCGGTGCACGGAATACGGTTCCATCCAGTATAGCACGGATGGTTCCATTCGGGCTCTTCCACATTTCTTTCAGGTTATACTCCGTCATACGTGCAGCATTCGGTGTGATGGTAGCACATTTTACTGCCACTTTATACTTTTTCGTTGCATTGGCAGAATCAATAGTTACCTGATCATTTGTCTCGTTACGATGCTCCAGTCCCAGATCATAATACTCTGTGTTGAGTTCAATAAATGGTTCCAGAAGATTGTCCTTGATCATCTTCCAGAGGATTCTCGTCATCTCGTCTCCATCCATCTCTACAATAGGGGTTGTCATTTTAATCTTTGCCATTGCCTTCAGCTCCTTTTCGATATTCTATACTCTAAATTTCTAAGCTCTGTTAAATCTTAATTATTGTTATTCTTCATTCATGTGGAGATTTGCCATTACCTTAATAATATGCTCATTCGCCAGTTTCTCGGCCAGAACCTCATCCTTACTCTTGATTGCATCCAGTATTCCCCGGTGCTCTGCTATGGACTTCTCTGCCCGGTCTTTGGCACCTACTGACATTGTTCTTGCAATCTGCACATACTTGTGAAAATCTGATAGAACATGCTCCAGTATACGGCTGTTGGAGGCCTCGTACAGTACCTTGTGGAACTTACCGTCCAGATCGGATACCTGTTTCGCCTTCTCATTTCCTTCTTTTTTCAGATGAAATTCTGACAAAAGTATGATCTCTTCCAGTTCCTCAATCTGTTCATCAGTAATATGTCTGGTTGCCCACCGTGCGCATAATCCTTCCAGCATGGAGCGGATCGTATAAATATCATGCACATCTTTAGGTGTAATTCCAGTCACATATGCTCCTTTATTCGGGATGATCGTAACCAGTCCTTCCAGCTCCAGTTGTCTTAATGCTTCCCGGACCGGCGTCCTGCTGACTCCCAGCTCTTCTCCGATAGAGATTTCCCTTAATTCTTCATGCTCCTTATATTTTCCGGATAAAATATCCTCTCTCAGTTTCCGAAACACTCTTCCCCTCAGTGAGCGATCCTGATATTCTTCCATGATTTGCCTCTTTCCGGAGTTTCCCCCAATTGATACTACAGCAATTCCACGCCCAGCTTCTTACAGGCATCATCAATTACCTTAAGCAGCTCGTCGTCTGTCAATACGGTAACTCGTCCGCTTTCATATTCCTCATCCACCCAGGCTTTTACCATAGCTACAAGCTCCGTATTCTTATCTACCTGCTTCTCCTGTGGAAGGCGAAAATATGTATTGATCCAGTGTGCGATTCCCGCAAGTCCTGATGTATTGGATACTGCTACAAGCGGTGGACGGTTCAGGAATTTGTCAGTATCAAATACATTGTAGATCTCCTCATTTTTCAAAAGACCATCCGCGTGGATTCCTGCTCTTGTCACATTGAAATTCCTTCCGACAAACGGTGTCCTGGATGGAATCGTGTAACCGATTTCTTTCTCATAATACTCTGCCAGCTCTGTAATGACTGTGGTATCCATTCCATCCAGAGTACCCCGAAGCTGCGCATACTCAAATACCATAGCCTCAAGCGGAGTATTGCCGGTACGCTCTCCGATTCCGAAGAGGGAACAGTTCACGCCGCTGGCTCCATACAGCCATGCTGTAGTAGAGTTGCTGACTGCCTTATAAAAATCATTATGTCCATGGAATTCAATCTGTTCACTTGGTACGCCCGCATGTACACGAATACCGTAAATAATACCCGGAATAGACCTCGGAATCACAGCTCCCGGATAGTTAACACCATATCCCATGGTATCACAGACACGAATCTTTACCGGAATCTGATATTCCTCCTGAAGTTTCATAAGCTCCAGACAGAATGGAATTACAAATCCGTAGATATCAGAGCGGGTTATATCCTCCAGATGACACCTCGGACTGATTCCCGTCTCCAGGCATTCACGGATAACGGAGAGGTAATGATTCATACATTCTCTTCTTGTCATCTTAAGCTTATAAAAAATATGGTAATCGGAACAGCTTACCAAAATTCCTGTCTCCTTCATACCGATATCTTTCACCAGTTCAAAATCCTTCTTACTTGCACGGATCCAACTGGTCACTTCCGGGAATTCATACCCTCTTTCCATACACTTATAAACGGCATCTCTATCCTTCTTGCTGTATAAGAAAAATTCACTCTGTCGAATCTTTCCTTTTGGACCGCCCAGTTTATGAAAATAATCGTACAATGTTACAATCTGCTCTGTACTATACGGTGCTCTTGACTGCTGACCATCACGGAATGTCGTATCCGTAATCCAGATATTATCCGGCATACAGTGCGGCACAATACGGTCATTGAACGCAATCTTCGGAATTTCATCATAATGAAACAGATTCCGGAATACATTCGGTGTCTCTACATCGACCAGCGGATACATATGCTCTTCAAGCTGTAATAAATTAGAATGTTTATCAAAATATACCTTTCGATCTTCCATCGCTGCACACTCTCCTTCAAATTATACTCTTCTGTCAAAGGTAAATGATTTTCTTTTTCGATGTGTATAATTGTATACAATTATACACATCCTGTCAAGAATTATTTTCAGAATAAAGAGTTTTACTCTATGGAAACGCAGTTTCCTATAGAGTAAAAAAATGCCCCTCTGGTTTTTAGGCCAAAGGGGCATTTTTCAATAGGGTATATTTTCAATTCGGAGGATGAGGTTACAATATTAAATTGCTCTTGTATATTTTCTCAGCCATTCTTTTTCATCTTCTTCAAGATAAGGAGAAACTTTATCATATACAAGCTGATGATAGTCATTTAAAAGAGCTTTTTCCGGTTCAGACATCATTTCCGGTAAAATGGCATCCAGATCCATTGGAATATAGGTAATTGGCTCGAAGTACAGGAAATCTCCATACTCATTCTTCTGCCAGGACTGAACAAGAAGCTCATTTTCCAATCTTACTCCGTGTGAACCTTCAAAATAAATTCCCGGTTCATCTGTAATAACGATTCCCTCTTCAAATGGATGTGTATCATTTGCACGATACTGCCAGCGGAAGTTTGTCGGACCTTCATGGATATTCAAAAGATATCCCATTCCATGTCCTGTTCCATGATTAAAGTTAATTCCTCTGTCCCAGAATGGTTTTCTCGCAAGAATGTCCAGGTTCATTCCGGTACAGCCTCTTAAGAATTTTGCGCTTGCAAGCTGCAGATGGCTGATTGCAACAAGTGTAAAATGCTCTTTCATAATCTGTGGAATCTCACCCAGGGCATAGGTTCTGGTCACGTCCGTGGAACCTTCATAAAATCCGGCACCTGTGTCTGTCAGGAATACACTGCCTTCTTTTAATTCTACATTTGTCTCTTCAGAAGAAACATAGTGGCATAACGCTGCGTGCTCTCCATATGCACAGATTGGCTCAAAACTTGGACGGATAAAATTGCCAAGCTCCATACGGAATTCATCCAGCTTATCAGAAGCACTAAGCTCTGTAATGGTTGTCTTTCCAACATTTTCTTTCAGCCATTTCATAAACCGGATGTGTGCAATACTGTCTTTCATCTGTGCTTTTCTGATATTCTCAATCTCAGTAACATTCTTTACAGCCTTAAACACAATCTCCGGATTACGCTCTTCTACCTTTTTTACTTCATTCGGAATATTTTTATAAATTGCATAATTAATTTTTGCCGGGTCAAGAAGAAGTGTTTCATCTGCATTTAACTTCTTAATATCTTCATAAATATCATTGTATGGATGAAGTGTAATTCCATCTTTTGCGAAACTTTCTTTTATCTCTTCTCCAAGCTTCCTTTCATCAATATAAAGTTCCATTCCATCCAGTGTAATGATTGCATAAGATAATACTAACGGGAAAAATTCAATATCATTTCCTCGGATATTCAATGTCCAGCAAATATCGTCTATGGTTGTGAGCACATGTGCGGTTGCTCCATGTTCACGCATAAATTCACGGATCCGTCCGAGTTTATCTGCTGTTGATTCTCCGGCATACTTCAAATCCAGAGCAAATGCAGGTTCTTCTGATAATTTCGGACGATCTTCCCAGAAGGTATCAATCAGATCGTAAGCATATACAATGCTGCCGCCCTTTTCTGCTGCAATATGCTCATATGTTTTTCCTTCCCCCATGGATACCACACGACCGTCAAATCCAATCGTTCCATTTTCCGGGAGGGTATCTTTCAGATATTCTTCAACAGTTGGAACACCCGGCTCTCTCATCTTCATCAGTTCCACCGTAGTTCCTTCCATCTGTCTTGCAGCCTGGATAAAATATCTTCCATCTGTCCACATATATGCTTTATCTTTTGTGATCACAGCAGTTCCGGCAGAACCGGAAAAACCGGTAATATATTTTCTTGCTTTAAAATATTCCCCAACATACTCACTCTGGTGAAAATCTGCCGTTGGAACGATATAGATATCAATTCCTTTTTCTTCCATCTGAGTGCGTAATTTCGCAAGTCTTTCACGTACATCCATTTTTCTATTCCTCTTTTACTATATACTTCCTAATCTACGAGTGCTGAGAGCTTCTTATCCAGAAGAACCATTATAATCGCAGAAACAAATGCGATACCTGCAACGATTCCTGCTCCTACTCTGAACTCCAGATTTCCGCCAAATAAAACTCCGTAAACATATCCGTAGGATTTTGCTGCGATAAATGTCGCAAATCCCCATACAGACATCATAACTGCAAGGTAACGGCTTGGAGAATATTTACTGATAAACGCATGTCCCAGTGGTGAGAAGAACATTTCACCAAGTGTAAGAAGGAATGCAAATCCCAGAAGCCAGACTACACTGACTTTTCCGTCTCCACGAACAATGTCCATAATGATATAGAAAAGATAACCCAAACCAATTGTTGTGATACCCAGAGCTGTTTTACGGAAAATACTCATATCACCCTGTGGTCTTGCTGCAAGTTTCTTCCATAATGAAGCAACAACAGGACCTAAGATTACACAGAACAGTGAATTCGCTGCGTCAAACCATGTTGCCGGAACCTCGTAACCTGCAACTACCCAGTTGGCATTTTCTGCCCAGTAATAGTATACCGGAAGGTATCCAAGATACCAGAAGATCCAGAAGATGATAGAGAATACAGATGCGATAATGATTGCACCAATTCTCTTCTTTTCTACAGTTGTCATTGGCTGTTTTGTTTCTTTTTCGGAAGCTTTTCTTGCTTTTTCTGCTTCGATTTCTTCAGCAGTCATTGTCTTTTTGAATGGAAGCGCTGCTGTATTACCTAAGAATCTCCAACATACAAATACATACCATAATGCACCTAATACCATGATCAATGCTGCAAGTCTGAAACATGGAACGAAACCTAATACGCCGTCTTTCGCAAATACGTCTTTATATAAGATACCTACTGCAAATGTTCCGATAAACGCTCCAACATTTACAAGAGAATAACGGATAGAAAACGCAGAGTCCATCTGTGATTTATCGGTAATAACACGTCCGATAATCGGTCCGTTTTTAAAAAGTGCAAGTCCTGCGCTGACAAAAAAGATCATCAGATATACACCCATTGTGCTGGTTGCAACAGAACCCATGAAATAACCAAAACCTGCGATTACCATACCAACCGGTGTCGTGTATTTCGCACCAATATATTTGTCTACGACAACTCCTCCCAAAAGCGGAAGCAGATAAGAAAATGCTGTCAGGTTTGACTGCATGTTTGCTGCAACTGTATCAGAAAGCCCAAGACCTCCTGTCGCTACGGTTGCTGTTACAAAGATTAAGATCAGTGAACGTCCAAGATAGTATGACAGACGCTCGAAAATTTCTGTACATGCACATGCCCAAAATGCTTTTGGATAGCCTTTTTTCTTAGTTTCCATTGTTTTGTTCCTCTCTCTTTCCCTTTTCCTTTATTCCATATTTTTTAAGAATGCTTTATATCCTTTATAAACTTCATAGATATCTGATTTGCTTGTCACCTCATTTGGTGCATGCATGGACAGAACTGCAACGCCGCTGTCAATTACGTTCATTCCATAATTTGCCATAATGTATGCAATAGTTCCGCCGCCTCCAAGGTCAACTCTTCCCATTTCTGCAGTCTGGAATGCCACTTCATTTTCATCAAATACTTTACGGATCTTTGCAATATATTCTGCATTGGCATCACTTGTATTGACTTTTCCGCGGCTTCCGGTGTATTTGTTTAACACAAGACCTTTTCCAAAGAAAGCTGTATTCTTCTTTTCAAACGCACTTGCATGAAGCGGGTCGTAAGCTGCACTTACGTCAGAAGATAACATGTAGGAATTGCGAAGTGTACGTCTTACTTTCAGCGCATCTCGGTCCCCTGTGAGAGCGGAAAGTTCCGCAATTGTATCTTCAAAAAATCTGGAGTGCATTCCGGTTGCACCTACACTTCCTATTTCTTCTTTATCCACTAATATACAGCAGCTTGTACGCTTTGGCGCCTCTGTTTCCAGCATAGCAAACAAAGATGTAAATGCACACACTCTGTCATCCTGTCCATAACCGATGACCATGCTTCTGTCCAGACCACAGTCTCTTGCTTTTCCCGCCGGAACAATCTCCAGCTCAGCAGACAGGAAATCCTCTTTGTCCATATCATATTTTTCTTTCAGATATTTGAGAATGGATGCTTTTACAAGCTCTTTTTCTTCCTTATCGTCACAATCCGCAAGTGGTTTTGTTCCTACCAGAACATCCATACCTTCCCCTTCAATCACGACACTTGCTTTCTTTTCCATCTGCTCCTGCGCAATATGTATTAACAGGTCAGAAATTACAACAACCGGATCATTCTCGTCTTCACCAATCACAACATCTATCGTTGTTCCATCCTTCTTTGCTACCGTTCCATGAATTGCAAGAGGAATTGTCACCCACTGATATTTCTTAATACCGCCATAATAATGAGTATCCAGATAAGCCATCTCACTGTCTTCATATAATGGATTCTGCTTAATATCCAGTCTCGGTGAGTCAACATGTGCCCCCAGAATATTCATTCCCTTCTCCAAAGGCTCACTACCCACCTGAAAGAGTACGAGTGCTTTCCCCATGCACTGTGCATACACTTTGTCACCGGCTTTCAGACAGACATCTTCCGCGATGCATTCCTCTATGTCCCGATACCCATGCTCTTTCGCCATGCGAATTCCAAGAGCTACACATTCTCTCTCAGTCTTCGCAGTATTCAGACAATTTTTATATCTGTCGTTTAAGTTCTCCAGTTCCTGGTTCTGGGTATCCGTATACTGCTTCCACATATTTTCTTTTGCCATTTCCATATTCCCTCCTTTTTTTGTCAGCAGTCTCTATTACAGATTTTATTACCGCATTTCGACAAATTCAAACAAGAAAAAATTATATTTGGATAAGAAATTTTTATAGGTATATTTCCGTCAAAATGTACACAGAACAGCTACTAAAACAGGAGAAGGTAAATGATTTCCACAAATCATTTACCTTCTCCTGTTTGAAACGATTGATTTCCAATCTCATTATTCATCGTTTCCCATCAATTCCCGAAGATTCATAAATACATCCCTTATCTCAGGTCTGTCTTTCTTAAAATAAAACTTTACAAGACAGGTTTTATCAAAATCTTCTAATATCCTGAGTTCTCCGTCATCAGATGAGAAAAACCTGCTGTCCACAAATGCATATCCATCATTAAACTCCACTTTGAGTTTTAATGTATCCACATTATCTTCACACTTTACCCATTCATCTTCATCCTTATCCGTATATTGAGAAATTCCTTTTTGTCTGCTGCAGGAATAAAGCTTTGTCTCATATCTTTTGTGCCCCTCCAGATCACTAAGTGTAAGTACTTCCCTATCCTTTAGAGATGAACTTGGTCCCAGAAAGACCCCTATTTTGCTTTTGCAAAGCACCTCTTCCTCCAGATCTCCCAGCTTCAGATTATTCACCTCATATCCGATAAAAATATCAAGTTCCCCGTCCTCCAGCATCCGGCATCCGGTTCTTGAATCAACCTTATGAAAATGATAATCAGCTTCCGTTTCCGGATAGTACACATACAGCATCTTCTCAACTTTTTTCCAGAATATCCGACTTAATGAACAGTCCACACCAAGCTCAAATTTCGATCTGCCCTTATACCTTTTGATTTCTCTGAGCATTTCTTCATTGATCTCCAGCATTTCTTTGGCTTTTGTGTATACAATGCGCCCCAGTTCTGTCGGCTCAATTCCACCGCTTCCTCTGTCAATCAGTTTTCCTCCCACGCTTTTCTCCAATGAAGAAATCTGCTGGCTGATCGCAGTCTGTGATACAAAGTTTTTCTTTCCTGCTTTCGTAAAACTTTTACTGTCAATTACATCGACAAAATACTTATATTTCCAAAGACTCATGACTATTATCTGCCTTCCTCAAACACCCTGTCTTCCGTAATCATAGCTTCTTTAATATAATTTTGCACCAATTTCTCGCGGTCTGAAGCCTTCATCCTCCAACGCCTGAAGGATCTCATTCTTATGTTCGGTTCCGAATGCCTCCATGGTAATTCGAAGTTCCACAGCCGCATTACGGTTTGTGCTGACGAACTGATTATGCTCAAGCTTGATAACATTTCCCTGAGCATTGGCAATAGTTGCCGCTACACGCACTAGCTCACCCGGCTTGTCCGGAAGCAGAACGGATACAGAGAAGATTCTGTCTCTCTGGATCAGACCATGCTGTACAATAGAGGACATGGTAATCACATCCATATTTCCTCCACTTAAAATTGCAACGGCTTTCTTATGCTCCAGATCTAACTGTTTTAAAGCAGCTACTGTGAGCAGGCCGGAATTTTCCACGATCATTTTGTGATTTTCTACCAGATCAAGGAATGCACCGATAAGTTCATCATCCTCTACCGTAAGAATATCATCCACGTTTTCTTTAACATATGGGAAGTTCAGATCTCCCACACGCTTCACTGCAGTACCATCGGCAATAGTATTGGCACTTGGCAGTGTCACAGGCTCTCCGGCTGCAAGTGCGGCCTTCATGCTTGCTGCCTGAGACGGTTCTACACCGATTACTTTAATTTTGGGATTCAGCATCTTTGCCAGAGTTGCCACTCCGGTAATCAGTCCGCCGCCGCCGATCGGTGCCAGGATATAATCAACTGTCGGAAGCTCCTGAACAATCTCCATCGCAATCGTTCCCTGTCCGGTTGCCACATCCAGATCGTTGAAAGGATGTACGAATGTATATCCCTTTTCCTCTGCAAGCTGCATTGCATACTCACATGCTTCATCATATACGTCCCCGTGAAGGATAACTTCTGCACCATAGCTCTTTGTCCGGTTTACTTTGATCAGAGGAGTAATAGACGGCATTACGACAATTGCCTTGCATCCGAATTTCTGTGCTGCATATGCAATTCCCTGTGCATGGTTGCCGGCAGACGCAGCAATCAGTCCTCTGTCCCTTTCCTCCTGACTCAATGTGCTGATTTTATAATATGCACCACGAACCTTATAAGCTCCTGTATTCTGCATGTTCTCCGGTTTCAGATAAATCTTACCCCCGGTCTGTCTGCTCAAAAAATCACTGTAGACCAGCTTTGTCGGATTGGTAACGTCTTTTACTAATTCACTTGCCTGTTCAAATTTCTCTAATGTTAACATCTCTCTCTCCTTCTCTTATTCATGCTCCTTATCTGAAGTGGTAAACAACGCATCCACAAATGTATCTGCATTAAATTTCTGTAAATCATCTATGGTCTCACCTACACCGATGTATTTCACCGGAATACCAAGTTCTGCCTGAATTGCCACTGCAATTCCACCCTTGGCAGTTCCGTCCATCTTCGTAAGAATGATACCCGTAATATCGGCAACTTCTTTAAATTCCTTCGCCTGCTGAAGTGCATTCTGTCCGGTAGTTGCATCCAGAACGACCAGGGTCTCACGAAATGCCTCCGGATACTCCCGGTCAATAATCCGGTTCATCTTCTTAAGCTCTTCCATCAGATTCTTCTTATTATGGAGTCTTCCCGCCGTATCACACAGAAGAACATCCGCGTGTCTGGCTTTTGCAGCAGCTACTGCATCATATACAACCGCAGCAGGGTCTGATCCCTCCTGGCCGCCAATCAGCTCTGCCTGAGCACGGTTTGCCCATTCCTTCAGCTGTTCTCCCGCAGCTGCGCGGAAGGTATCCGCAGCCGCCAGCACTACCTTTTTGTTCTGTGCCCTAAGTTTTCCGGCGAGCTTGCCGATAGTAGTGGTCTTACCTACACCATTGACACCCACAACCATAACTACAGATGTTTTCTCCTCGAACTCATAGGCAGCTTCCCCCACATCCATCTGTTCTTTGATACTGTCTATCAATATCTGACGGCAATCTGCCGGTTCCTTGATGTGACGTTCCTTTACTTTCTTTCTCAGATCATCCAGAATATCATATGTTGCCTGTACACCAAGATCTCCCATGATCAGAAGTTCTTCCAGTTCTTCGTAAAAATCTTCGTCTATTTTGGAAAATCCATTGAAAATACTGTCCATGCCGGACACGATATTATCTCTTGTCTTTGCAAGTCCTGAGACCAGCCGTTTAAAAAAACCCATTCCCTCTGCCATAATTTCCCTCCTGATTATTTATCCAGCTCATCGGTGAGCAGGCTTACCGATACAAGGGTGGATACACCCTTTTCCTGCATCGTAATACCGTATAGTCTGTCTGCCGCCGTCATCGTTCCCCTTCTGTGGGTGATAACGATAAACTGAGTGTTCTTCGTCAGTTTATGAAGATACTGCGCAAATCTGGTAACATTGGAATCATCCAGCGCCGCCTCAATCTCATCCAGAAGACAGAATGGGGACGGTTTCAGATTCTGAATCGCAAACAGAAGTGAAATTGCTGTAAGTGCCTTCTCTCCACCGGAAAGCTGCATCATATTCTGAAGCTTCTTTCCCGGCGGCTGGGCAATGATACGAATACCTGCCTCCAGAATATCCTCATCCTCCTGCAGTTCCAGTGTACCCTTACCACCACCGAATAATTCTTTGAACACACTGTCAAATTCCTTTGCGATCCGCTCAAACTGCTCGGAAAACTGTCTGCGCATCGCTTCATCCAGCTCATTGATAATCTTAACCAGGGTTGCTTCCGCTTCCACCAGATCATCATGCTGGGTCTTTAAAAATTCATAACGCTCTGAAAGATTCTTAAAATCCTCAATCGCATTTACATTGACAGATCCAAGCCCCCTGATCTCATTTTTCAGTGTCTGGATCCGTTTCTTCATTACAGAAAGATCTGTCAGGTTCTCATTCCGAAGCTCCAGTGCCCGGTTGTAAGTGAGCTCGTATTCCTCCCACATATAATTGATCTGTTTCTCGGATGCCTCTTCATATCCTTCTTTCCGGCTCTCAAGCCGGAATATCTCTTTATCCAGCTCTGCCATATGTTTGGACAGATCTTCTCTTTTCTGAAGGAATGATTTATGTTTCTGATTCAGTTTTTCGCGCTCTTCCACTGATTTTTGAATCTCTTCCTCAAGCTCTGCAAAAAGCTCTTTGGAATTCTCGATCGTCTCCCTGATTTTCAGAATCTGTTCTTCCTTCTCCCGAATCTCCTGAGAAGCGTTATCCTTACCCGACTCCAGATCTTCCTGCTCCTTGCGGAAGCCTTCCAGTTCTTCACCGATTCGGGCAAGATTCTCTTTCATGAAAGTATGCTTCTGCTCCATACCGGCATATAACAGATGCAGCTCTTCCACCTTCTTCTGACCGTCACTTTCCCTGACCCGAAGTTCCTCCAGCATCTTCTGGTATTCTTCTGTCTGCTTTGTAAGCTCAGACTCCATCCGCTCCGACGTATCCAGTTCCACTGCAATGGACTCCTGATTATCGCTGATATCTGTAATCTGCTGATCCAGTTCCGCGTTTTCCTTCTGAATCCTGAGCGATTCTTCCCGCGCCTGTGCAATCTTTGCCTGGCTCTGATCCAGATTCATTTTTGCCGTATTCTGAATAACGTAGGCCTCCTGAAGTTTCTTCTGTATTTCATCAATCCTTGCATAATATCCGGCACGCTCTTTTCTCAGCTTCTCGGATTCCTGCTGCATGATGTCCATTTCCTGCTTAAGCTTCCGGACTGTCTTCTCAAATTCTTCCATCTCCCGGCGCCTGCTGAGCAGATTGCTGGAATTCTTGAATGCTCCACCAGTCATGGAACCTCCCGGATTCAAAAGTTCACCTTCTACCGTTACCAGCCGGAGCGACTGATGATACTTACGGGCAATTGCAATTCCGCAGTCAATATTCTCTACCACAATGGTTCTTCCCAGAAGATTGTCTGCCAGATTCCGGTATTTATCTTCCACCTTCACCAGCGTACTTGCAATTCCGATCACACCCGGTTCCTTAAGAGCCTCCGGTCTGTTGATCCCGTGATTGCCATTGACACTGGTAAGCGGCAGGAAAGTCGCACGACCATATTTATTTTTCTTTAAAAATGCAATCATCCTTTTGGCAGTATTTTCATTATCTGTGACAATATTCTGAATACTTCCACCAAGTGCTGTTTCAATGGCAATCTCATATGCCTTATCTACCTTAATAATATCGGCAACTACACCCAAAAGCCCCGGCTCCTGAGATTTACGCTCCATTACCTTGCGGATACTGTTGCCATATCCGTCATAGCGCTCTGTAATATTTTTAAGGGATTCCAGTCTGGACTGCTCTCTGTGATAAGCCGTCTGGCCGATCTGAAGCTGTTCGGTCTGTTTTGCCAATTCTTTCTGAAGCTTCTCAATCGAAGCTTCCAACATGCGATTTTCATCCGTATACCCAACAATCGTCTCAGATATCGTTCTCAGCTCATCCTCATATTTCTTAAGCTGGTCCATCTCCTCACCGGATTCGCTCTCAGAGATCAGCAGCTTCTTCTGCATCTCCGACTTACGCACCTGAATCTGTTCCAGCATGGTATCATAACGCTGTATCTTCGCTTTTGTGGAAGCTCTGTTATTCAAAAGCTCAATAATATCATTCTTATTCTTTTCAATCTGGTCAGTCAAAGTGGCAATCTTTGTCTGAATCTCTATCAGAGCCCTTCTGGCTTCATTTTCAGCCTGGCTCTGCTCCTTCATCTGCCCGCGGATTTCTTCCTGCTCCTTCGTAAGTTCACTGAGCTGAAGATTTCTTTTCTCTATTTCTTCCGAAATAGCCCTTGACCGCTGTTCAAAATGCTCATCCGTCATGCGGGCACTGTGAATCTTCTCTTTTAAAAGCGCAATCTGATTCTCCAACTGTTGTTTTAGCAGGTTCGTCTCATTAAGTCTGTTTTTATAGCCTTCAATGGAATCTTCAATCTCATCCACCTGCTCTTCCACGGCCTCATATTCCGCCTTCATGGCATCATAGGCTACTCCCGCCTGTTCCAGTTCTTCTTTGGAAATATCCAGTTTACTATCTACCTCGCTGATCTGCTCCTTTAGTCGTGCCGTCTCCAGAAGGAACATATTAATATCGTATGTTTTTAACTCTTCTTTCTTTTTCAGATATTCCTTTGCCACCTCGGACTGGCGCTCCAGAGGCCCCTTTTGCTTCTCAAGCTCAGACAGAATGTCATTCACACGAACCAGATTCTGACGCTCATCCTCCAGCTTTTTCACCGACATATTTTTTCTGCGCTTAAACTTTACAATTCCGGCAGCCTCATCAAAAAGCTCTCTTCTTTCTTCCGGCTTACCGCTTAAGATCTTATCAATCTGTCCCTGACCGATAATGGAATACCCTTCCTTTCCGATACCCGTATCATAGAACAGCTCATTGACATCCTTCAAACGGCAGGTACTTCCGTTAATCAGATACTCACTCTCACCGGAACGATATAATTTTCTCGCAACCGTAACCTCCTCATACTCAATAGGAAGCTGATGATCCGAATTATCCAGAGTAATGGCAACCGAAGCATAACTTAATGGCTTACGATTCTCAGTTCCTGCGAAAATAACATCCTGCATGCTGCCTCCGCGCAGCTGCTTGATTCTCTGTTCTCCCAGCACCCATCTTACCGCATCTGCTACATTACTCTTACCACTTCCGTTCGGACCCACGATTCCGGTAATGCCGTTGTGAAAATCAAACACGATTTTGTTGGCAAACGACTTAAAGCCCTGCACCTCTATGCTTTTTAAATACATATAACACCTACTTTATATTTTTCTTGTGCAGCAATAAAATTGTCTGATATGCGGCTTCCTGTTCCGCTGCTTTCTTGGTTCTTCCTTTTCCGTTTCCGTATTCTTCCGGACCAATATGAACACTTACCGTGAACGACTTATCATGATCCGGACCTTCTTCCGCAATGAGATCATAAGAAATAGCGGCATCAAAATTTGCCTGCACAATCTCCTGCAGGATAGTCTTGCTATCAAAAAAGAGTTTCTTATTCTCAAGATCATTGAGAACAAAACGATGAACAAACTCTTTTGCATTAGCAAAACCACCATCTATATATATTGCTCCGATCAAAGCCTCAAGCGCGTCTGATGTGACAGATTCCCTCTTTCTTCCTCCGGTAGCCTCCTCTCCCTTACCCAGCAGAAGATAATCTCCCAGATGAATATCTCTGGCACAATAAGCCAAAGACTGTTCGCAAACCATACTGGCCCTCGTCTTCGTCAGTTCCCCCTCCGGCATGGTCTCATGCTCATAAAACAAAAATTCACTGGATATAACCTCAAGAACAGCATCACCTAAAAACTCCAGCCGTTCGTTACATTCATATTTCGGCAAATGCTTCTCATTTACATAAGAGCTGTGCATCATTGCCTTTTTTAAAAGTGAAAAATCCTGAAAATGATATCCAATTTTTTCTTCCAATAATTTTAAATCTCTGTTCATTTTCCGCCTCACAAAACGAAAAAGCCCGTTCCTGGGCTTTTTCGTGTCAAATGCCTAGTTATTTGTTGCGTTTTTGATCTCCTCTACCGCATCACCAACGGTAACAATCTTCTCAGCATCATCATTATCAATTTCAATATCAAAAGCCTCTTCGATTCCCATAATAATCTGGAAAATATCCAGAGAATCTGCTCCAAGGTCATCTACAAAAGTAGAATCCTCTGTAATGTCATTCACATCCACATTAAGGACATCTGCTATGATTTCCTGTATTTTTTCAAATTCCATACTTCTCTTCTCCTTTTTTGTTACATATTGATTTATTCTGCGGATTTCGTATCCGTTTGAATACATTCTCTGATTTTTCCATTTACATCCTGTTCTTTAAATGTAATACACTGGATGATGGAATTACATACTTCTTTTGCCGTTGCACTGCCGTGTGTCTTTACCACCAGACCATTCAGCCCCAGAAGTGGTGCTCCTCCATACTCACTGGCATCAAATTCTTTCAGAGTAGCCTTCAGTGCAGGCTTCACCAGGAGTGCTCCTATCTTACTCCGAAGAGAGGACATCATGCCCTGCTTTATCTTATGCACCAAAGTGGAAGCAAGCCCTTCCGTAAGTTTTAAAATCACATTGCCTGTAAATGCCTCACATACAATGACGTCTGCCTGCCCATGTGGAATCTCTCTTGCCTCAATACTGCCGGTAAAATTGATACCCTGGGTCTCTTTCAGCATCGGAAAAGTCTCCTTCACCAAAGCATTTCCCTTCTCTTCCTCTGCGCCGATATTTACAATAGCCACTTTCGGATTTTTAATTCCCACAACACGTTCCATATAAATGGATCCCATCTTGGCAAACTGTACCAGATGAGAAGGACGGGCATCCACATTAGCTCCACAGTCAACAAGAAGCGCCACTCCCTTTTCTGTAGGAATCAACGGTGCAAGAGGCGGCCGTTCCACTCCTTTGATTCTTCCCACCAGCGTCTGTCCGCCAACCAGGACCGCTCCGGAGCTTCCTGCTGATACAAAAGCGTCTGCTTCCTTCGCTTTCACCATCTTCATTCCCACTACAATCGAGGAATCCTTTTTTCTGCGGATAGCATTCACCGGCGGTTCTGCTGTCTCAATCACCTCCGTTGCATTTACAATCTCAATCCGGTCTTTGTCATAAGTATATTTATCTAATTCACTTTTTACAATCTCTTCTTTACCCACCAGAAATACTTTGACATTCTTTTCTTTCGACACGGCATCCACAGCGCCTTTCACCATCTCTACCGGAGCATTATCTCCCCCCATGGCGTCCAGTACTACTTTCGTTATTTCTGACATTTTTTTCCCTCCATTGTCTGCTAGGTATCATTCTACTAAACATTGATATAAAAATCAATATATGACAGAAAAAAAGAGCCTTCCGATATTTCGGAAAGCTCTTTACTCTCATTAATCCTGAGCGATGATTTCTTTTTTGTTGTATGAGCCACAAGCCTTGCATACTCTGTGAGGCATCATTAATTCGCCGCACTTGCTGCATTTAACCAGGTTCGGAGCGCTCATTTTCCAATTCGCTCTTCTCTTGTCTCTTCTTGCTTTAGAAGATTTATTCTTTGGACAAATTGACATAGGTTACACCTCCTTAAAATTCTTAAAAACATCGCGGATAACTGACATTCTAGGGTCAAGACTTGTATCTTCACAGTCACAAGTTCCCTGGTTCAGGTTTTGACCACACACGTTGCAAATACCCTTACAGTCTTCGCTACACAGAATCTTCGTCGGCCACCCTATTAGTACTTCGTTGCGGATGAGTTGTTCCGCATCGAGCGTATATCCGTCAATATAGTTTGTTTCATCTAAATCTTCTGACTGTTCTCCATCCGGCACACTAAGATCGACATCCTTGGTAAAATCAAGAACCAGCTCTGTTTCCACAGGTTCCAGACAGCGATCACATGGAATCTCCACCGTAATCTTTGCTTTTCCTGTAATCAACAATTCTCTTCCTTTTACATGTTCCACCCTGATAGCCAGAGGCTCTTTATCAAGAATCCGGAACTCACCCAGTTCTGATTGAAATACCTCCATCTCTATCGGAATATCCTTCTCGATGGTCTTATGTTGTTCAGACAGAACGTCTGATAGGTTTAATATCATATTATTACTCCTATTCACACCTAGACTATTATATCACGAAATATAAATTTGTCAACCACTAATCTTCTATACTAATGCAACAGTTTCGCGGGCGATTGCAAGCTCTTCATTGGTAGGAATAACCATTACTGTTACTTTTGAGTCCGGAGTAGAAATTGCGATCTCTTCTCCTCTCTTTGCATTTGCCTCTGCATCAAGCTCAATACCAAGATAACCGAGGTAGCTCATAACTTTCTCACGTACGATTCCTGCATTCTCACCGATACCTGCAGTAAATGCGATCGCATCAACCCCATTCATTGCTGCAACATATCCGCCAACATATTTTGCAACACGATAGCAGAATACTTCCAGCGCAATCTTAGCCGGTACATTTCCTTCATTGGCACCTGCCTCCAGATCACGGAAGTCACTGGAAAGGTTGTTGGAAAGACCGTAAACACCGGATTTCTTATTCAGCATGTTCATAAGTCCTGCAATGTCCAGATTCTCTTTCTTTGCAATGAACTCCAGGATAGCCGGATCAATATCACCGGAACGTGTCCCCATTACCAGACCTTCCAGAGGTGTCAGACCCATGGATGTGTCAACGGATTTGCCATTTTCTACAGCACAGATGCTGGCACCGTTTCCAAGGTGACATACGATAGTTTTCAGCTGATCATACGGTTTTCCAAGCAGCTCAGCCATTCTCTTGGATACGAAGCTGTGGCTTGTTCCGTGGAATCCATAGCGTCTTACCTTATATTTCTCATAGTACTCATACGGAAGTCCGTACATATATGCCTTCTCCGGCATTGTCTGATGGAATGCGGTATCAAATACTGCCACCATAGGTGTGCCCGGCATCAGCTTCTGGCAAGCTGCGATACCGATTAAGTTTGCAGGATTGTGAAGCGGTGCAAGATCATTACACTCTTCAATTGCCTGGATAACTTCCTCATTGATTACTACAGAATTTGCAAATTTCTCACCGCCGTGGACTACACGATGTCCAACTGCCCCAATTTCGGAAAGACTCTTTACAACGCCTGTCTCAGCGTCTGTCAGAGCATCAATTACGAACTGAATTGCTTCTTCGTGTGTCGGCATTGCTTTGTCAGATTTTACCTTTTCCCCACCTGCCGGCTGGTAAGTAAGGCTTCCGTCAATTCCGATTCTCTCGCACAGACCTTTTGCAAGTACCTGCTCGGACTCAGAATTGATCAGCTGGAATTTCAGTGATGAACTTCCACAGTTAATTACTAATACATTCATTGGTTTGCCCTCTCTTTTTTTGATTTATTTATCAGCAGCCTGGCACTGTACAGCCGTGATTGCAACAACGCCTTCAATATCCTCTGCGCTGCATCCACGTGACAGATCGTTAACCGGTGCTGCGATACCCTGTGTCAGTGGTCCATAAGCCTCTGCTTTTGCAAGTCTCTGAACCAGTTTGTATCCGATATTTCCGGCATCCAGATCCGGGAATACCAGTACGTTTGCTTTTCCTGCAACCGGGCTTCCAGGTGCCTTGGATGCTCCGATCTCCGGAACGATAGCTGCATCTAACTGGAACTCTCCATCCAGAAGCAGTCCTTCCGGTGCATTCTCTTTTGCAATTCTTGTTGCCTCTAATACCTTATCTACATCAGCGTGCTTTGCACTTCCCTTAGTAGAGTGTGACAGCATTGCAACAACAGGCTCTTTTCCTGTCAGAAGCTCGAATGACTCTGCGGAAGAAAGAGCGATTGCAGCCAGTTTCTCCGGATCCGGATTCTGTTCCAGACCGGAATCTGCGAATACGAATGTTCCGTCTGCTCCCATATCACAATCCGGAACTACCATTACGAAGAATGCGGAAACAAGCTTTGTTCCCGGTTTGGTCTTCAGAATCTGCAGACATGGTCTTAAAGTATCTGCTGTAGAATGGCATGCTCCGGAAACCATTCCGTCTGCGTCTCCCATCTTTACCATCATTACACCATAATATAAGTAGTTGGTAAGAAGCAGTTCTCTTGCCTGCTCTTCTGTCATGCCTTTTTTCTGACGAAGCTCAACCAGTTTTGCAATATAGCCTTCTGTCTTCTCGCTCTTCGCAGGATCCACAATTGTTGCTCCTGAGATGTCAAAAGAACCTTTATTCTTTGCGATCTCTTCTTCGCTTCCTACGAGAATCAGTTTTGCAGTTCCTTCTTTCAATACAGCTGCAGCTGCTTCATAAGTTCTTGCATCTTCTGTCTCCGGAAGTACAATTGTTTTTACATTTGCTTTTGCTTTTGCTTTAATTTCATCAATAAATCCCATGATTTACAGACTCCTTTCCATTTTTTCTCACATATATTTATTATAATACAAAGAGACCCTGCGGACAAGGTCTCTTGCTGGAATATTATGTCTGTTTTTTAATACAATGTATCATTTCTTTCTCATTTATAACTGAAATATCGCGCTGACAATCGCAAAATAAACACTGATCGTGCTGATATCCACCAGCGTAGAGATCAGCGGCGTTGCCATGATCGCCGGATCCAGTCCCACCTTCTTTGCAATAAGCGGCAGGGTACATCCCACTACCTTCGCAATGATTACCGTACAGGCCATGGTCATACCGATCGTCAGAGCCATCAGCCCGCCTCCCTGCCCCATAAGGACAATACGGATTCCATTGACCACTGCCAGAATAATACTGATACATACGGCAATTCGAACTTCTTTCCATATTACTTTAAAAAGATCTTTAAATTCTATTTCCTCCACGGCCAGTCCCCGGATCACCAGAGTCGAGCTCTGGGAACCGCAGTTTCCTCCCGTTCCGGTCAGCATAGGAACGAATCCGGCAAGCTGCGGCATCACTGCAAGGGCAGATTCATAGCTGTTCATGATCATCTGAGTCACTGTCGCTGAAAGCATCAGAAACAGAAGCCAGGGCAGACGGCTCTTCACATGCTCCATCACCGTCGTTCCGAAATAAGATTCCTCACTGGGGCTGACACCGGCCATGATCGAGATATCTTCCGTTGCCTCTTCCTGCAGGACGAGCATAGCGTCGTCAACCGTTACAATACCGACCATACACATTTCATGATCCACGATAGGCAGAGCGATCAGACCATATTTCCGGATGATACCTGCCACCTCTTCCTGATCATCCGTGGTCCGCGCGTACAGCATATTGGTTTCCATGATTTCTTCAATGGTCTTAGACTCACTGGTGGTCAGAAGTTCCTTTACGTCAACGACACCGATCAGCTTCTTCTTCTCCGTAACATAGCAGGTGTAAATGGTCTCCCTGTTTAGACCTACCTGACGGATCTTCAGGATGGACTCCGCCACCGTCATTTCCTTGCGAAGCGCGATATAGTCCACGTTCATGACACTTCCGGCGCTGTCCTCCGGATACTGCAGAAGCAGATTAATCTGCTGGCGGGTCTCTTCGTCCGTAGCCATCAGGAGACGATCCACCACATTGGCAGGCATCTCTTCCAGTACGTCTACCGTGTCATCCAGATACATCTCTTCCATAATCTCTTCCAGCTCGGAATCTGTAAGCCCGTTGATCAGAATCTCCCTCAGATCACTGTTCATATACGAAAATGTCTCCGCCGCCTCTTCCTTGGCAAGGAGACGAAATACCATCACCATCTGTTTCTGGTTAAAATTTTCCATCAAATCGGCAAGATCGACAGGATACATGTTATTTTCCAGTTCTTCTTTCAAGTCTTTATACTGTCTTGCCTCCAGCATCTCAAGGATACGTTCTTCCGTCAGTTCCTCGCGCTCTTCCATATAATCTGCCGTTTCATCCTGTTCTTTGACTGCGAAATCACTTTCCGGATCATGTTCTTTCCATTCTTTTTCCATGGTATCCTCCTTCCTGTCTTCTTTTGTCGGATGAATTTCTGCCATTCAGAACTCGCATCGCGAGTTCCAGCGCGTGATTTGTACCTGCAAAGCAGGCATTATTTTCCACAGGTTGCATACACTCATCCTTATATAGTATAATCAATTTCAAAGGGATATACAAGGGAGATTATTATGAAAATCGTCGGACTCATTACAGAATATAATCCATTTCACAACGGACACCTGTATCATATAGAAAAAACAAAAGAACTGACCAATGCAGATGCAGTCATCGTTGTCATGAGCGGTGATTTTGTGCAGAGGGGTGCTCCGGCTATTATGCCCAAACATTTACGGACAGAGGCTGCATTGAGATCCGGAGCAGATCTGGTCATAGAACTTCCTGTGTACTGTGCGTCAGGAAGTGCCGAATATTTTGCCGCAGGTGCAGTCTCAATTCTGGATCAGCTAGGATGTGTGGATTATCTCTGCTTCGGAAGTGAATCCGGTGACATAGAAGGACTGAAACATCTGGCATACATTCTTTCCGAAGAACCGGAAGCCTATCAGGACAAGCTTAAACAGGCACTCAAAGCCGGCAATTCTTTTCCAAAAGCACGACAGAAAGCACTGGCAGAATACCTGGGAGACGAAGATGCCGCATCTCTTCTCGGGCAGCCCAATAACATCCTGGGCATGGAATATATCAAGGCTCTCTTCCGAAGAAAAAGCAGGATGAATGTCCTCACCATTCAAAGATTGGTATCCTGCTATCACGACGAAGAACTTCAGGACGGACTGAGCTCAGCCTCCGCAATCCGCAAAAAATTACTTCAGACTGAAGCTCCGGAAATTCCCACCCTCCTTGCAAACCAGGTTCCCCCTGCCAGTCAGCATCTTTTGCAAACAACATACGGAACCCGTTATCCGGTTTGCTCAGACGACTTTTCCCTGCTTCTGAAATACCGCCTTCTCACAGAGAACCGGAGTAATCTGGCAGCCTATGCGGACATCACTGAAGAACTGGCTAACCGCATTGCCAACTGCTCCAATGATTTTATAAATTTCGATCAGTTCTGTGAGCTTCTCAAGACAAAAGAGATTACCTATTCCCGCGTCAGCCGGGCATTATTTCATCTTCTTTTGAACATAAAAAAAGAGGATGTAGATGCCTACATCCAGACAGGATATTGTCCTTATGCGCGTATTCTCGGATTTCGCCGGGATGCAGTCGGAATTTTGAAAGAGATAAAGGCGCACGCCTCTATCCCGCTGATCACCAAGCTCGGACAGACAGAAGGGCTTTCTGATACCGGAAAACGGATGTTGGAAACGGACATTTTCGCGGCCAACCTCTACGAATCTGTCATCACAGCCAAATTCGGGACACCTTTTATCAATGAGCATCAGCAATCTATTGTCATCATATAATAGACGAAGGGGTTTTGCCTAAAAAACGAGGGAGCCCCGCTCCATAATCGGCTTTTGCGACACTCCCTCTATCACCAATTTAAATCTTTTTACTGCATGCAACTGCCATGGACCCCGGTCCGATATGACACGCCACACTCAAAGAAAGCTTGTCCATCTGTATCTCATATCCCGGAAGCCTTGCTTCAATCTCACGTTTCCATTCCTGTGCTTCTTCCTCTGAACAGGTATAAGCTGCTTCCAGATGAACCTCTTTTCCCGCAAAACGTTCCTTAATATCTTTCTCCATGGCATCCAGCATGGTCTTCTTTGCCGCTTTCCATCCACGAACCTTTGCAAAAGCATCCAGCTTTTCTCCCTGGATCTGAAGCACCGGCTTCAAGTTAAGAACCGTTCCGATAGCTGCCGCTGCCGGTGTGATGCGTCCTCCCTTTTTCAGGTATTTCAACGTATCCACCGTAATATAAATACTTGCTTCCAGCTTCTCTTCCATCAGTTTGTCGTGAATTTCCTTCGCGGATTTGCCCTCATTTGCCAACTGGATCGCGTCCATGACAGACTGTCTCTGGGTAACTGAAATTCTCTGATTATCAACTACCTGCACCTTACCTTCATAATCCTGTGCCAGCATCAAAGCTGTCTCACAGGTACTGGAAAGTCCGCTTGACATTGGAATGTGCACAATCTCATCATAACTTTTCAGCAGTTCATCCCAAAGCTCCAGTACATCCCCCGGTGAAGGCTGGGATGTAGAAATATCCGCATCCTGAGCAAGCTTCTGGTAGAATTCTTCCTGTGAAAGCGTGATATCTTCATAAAACAATTCTTCATTAATATAAAACGGCATTGGAATCACACGGATCCCCAGTTCTTTTGCCTCATTCTGTGTAATACCGCTGTTACTGTCAGTCACAATCGCTACTTTACCCATTTTTTAACCTCTCTTTTTAATTTTTAAAACTATGAATAGGTGCCGGGATACGTCCCTTTCTATTTATAAATGCACTGCAGTCATACTCATTAACCGGAATAATCGGAGCATATCCGAGAAGACCTCCGAATTCTGCCGTATCTCCGACATCCTTTCCGATAACAGGAATAAGACGGACTGCCGTAGTTTTCTGATTTACCATACCGATAGCCATTTCATCGGCAATGATACCGGAAATGGTCGCAGCACTGGTTTTTCCCGGAATCGCAATCATATCCAGACCAACGGAGCAGACACAGGTCATAGCCTCCAGTTTCTCGATGGTAAGCGCTCCCATCGTCACTGCATCAATCATTCCCTGATCCTCACTGACCGGAATAAATGCACCGCTTAATCCTCCCACGTATGAAGACGCCATTACCCCGCCTTTCTTCACCTGGTCATTCAGCATGGCAAGTGCTGCAGTTGTTCCCGGAGCACCTACACGTTCCAATCCGATTTCCTCCAGAATCTCTGCCACACTGTCTCCAATTGCCGGTGTAGGAGCGAGTGACAGATCCACAATACCGAACGGAATTCCCAGTCTCTTTGACGCTTCTCCTGCTACAAGCTGTCCCACACGGGTTACTTTGAACGCCGTCTTCTTAATCGTCTCACAGAGAACTTCGAAGCCCTGGCCGCGTACCTTAGCGATGGCATTTTTCACAACACCCGGTCCGCTGACACCTACGTTAATCACCGCGTCTCCTTCTGTCACACCAAGAAAAGCGCCTGCCATGAACGGATTGTCATCCGGTGCATTACAGAAGATGACCAGCTTGGCACATCCGAGAGAATCCATTTCACTGGTTGCTTCAGCCGTTGCCTTCACAATTTCACCGCAAAGACGTACCGCGTCCATATTAATACCTGTTCTTGTGGATCCCACATTTACCGAACTGCATACTCTGTCTGTGCATGCAAGTGCTTCCGGTATGGACCGAATCAGATTCTCATCACTGACAGTCATTGCCTTGGACACCAGAGCAGAATATCCTCCAATAAAGTTAACTCCAACTTCTTTTGCCGCTTTGTCGAGAGTTTTTGCAAGACTCACATAGTCCTTTGGCTCCTTACAGGCGGATGAACCTATGATACCGATCGGTGTTACAGAAATACGTTTATTTACAATCGGGATACCAAATTCCTTCTCTATATCTTCTCCGGTCTTTACCAGATCTTTCGCGAGGGTGGTAATCTTATTATAAATATTCTCATTCAGCCGTTCCAGATCGGAATCCATACAGTCCAGAAGACTGATGCCCAGAGTAATGGTTCTCACATCAAGATTTTCCTGCTCGATCATCTGATTGGTTTCTTTTACTTCAAGTATATTAATCATAATTCTGTACGTGACCTCCTATATTCTGTGCATGCTTTCAAATATCTCTTCTCTCTGACAATGAATGGTCACGCCGATCTCAGCACCCAGTTTTTCCAGCTCCTCTGCATACACATGAAACTCTTTATCCGCATTTGACACATCCACTACAGCCATCATATTAAAATAGCCGCTCACGATAGTCTGAGCAATATCCAGAATATTGATATTAGTCTCTGCCAAATAGGTGCACACCTTCGCAATAATTCCAACAGTATCTTTTCCCACAACAGTTATTACACATTTTCTCATGTTCTTCCTCCTAATCTCGTCCCTCAACAACTGACTTGCTTTTATACGGTTACAATATCTGATACACGGTCTCTGCCTGCTACATACAACGGAATATCATCTCCCTTATAAGGATTATCTCCTATTGTCACTTCCAGTTTAACTGTCTCATAGGCAAGCTCCGCATAATTATTCTCCTTGCTCAGATGCCCCAAAATTACATATTGCAAGTTGTCATGTAGTATATCACAAAGAAGGCGTCCTGACAATTCATTCGATAAATGTCCTTTATCGCCCATAACTCTTCGCTTAAGCGGATAAGGATAAGGCCCCACCTCCAGCATGTGTATATCATGATTTGCCTCCAGAAGGACTGCATTCAGATTCTTCAGATTTTCCACCGTATATTCGTCGTAGATTCCAAGGTCGGTGGCAACTGCCACAGATTTCCCTCCATGATTCATCCGGTAGCCGCAGGGCTCCTTGGCATCATGGGAAATCCGGAAAGGATGGACTTCAATATCTCCCAGCATAAAATCCATATCCGTCTCCACCTCATGAAGCAATCCTTCAGGCAAAGCTCCCAGACTCTTATATGCCCGGATCCCCTCCAGCGTTCCTCTGGTAGCATAAATTGGAACCTGATACTTCCGGCTGAACACTCCCAGCCCCTGAATATGATCCGAATGCTCATGGGTAATCAAAATCCCGTCTAACTCTTCTCCCTTAATTCCAATCTCTGAAAGGCCTTCATCTATTCTCTTTTTACTGATTCCAGTATCCACAAGCAGATGGGTATCATCATTACCCACATAAATACAGTTTCCGCTGCTTCCACTGGCTATACTGCATAATCTCATGTAATTTCTCTCCCGGTTATAATTTATCTAAAATGTGCTCCAGCTGGGCGCAGGTCTCTTCAAAGCTTCTGCTGTTATCAATGACTCTGTCACTCTGCTCCATATATTCCTCTCTTGTCTTCTGGGCACGGATTACAGACTGTGTTTTTTCTTCACTGTAACCCCGGAAGAATCTCAGACGTCTGGTTCTCACCTCATCACTGGCATAAATGTACCAGATTTCATCACAGAAATCTTCATAACCAGCTTCAATTAAAATGGCTGATTCCAGCACAAACAGGGATTTTCCCTGACTCTGAGCCTCTTCTTTAAGCTGCTTTACTCTCTCTTCCACCGCCGGATGCACGATCGCGTTAAGAGCGGCCAGTCTGTCCGGATTATCAAATACAATTGCAGAAAGCTTTGCACGGTTAATCTTCCCGTTCTCCTCCAGGATCTCATCACCAAATTCTGCCACAATACTGTCATAGCAGGCCGTTCCTTCCTGTTGCAGTTCTCTGCCCACTTCATCTGCACGGCAGACAGAAGCCCCATGTTTCTCCTCCAGATAACGGAGCACTTCACTCTTGCCGGAGCCTACGCCGCCTGTAATTCCTACTATCTTCATCTCACACCTCAATCTTTATTTCGCCTCATACCAGTTTTCTCCGGTATGCATATCTATCTCAAGAGGAACCTCCAGCGATGCTGCCTGTTCCAT
The DNA here is from genome assembly GCF_050314255.1 of Sporofaciens sp. SGI.106. Lineage (NCBI taxonomy): Bacteria > Bacillati > Bacillota > Clostridia > Lachnospirales > Lachnospiraceae > Sporofaciens > Sporofaciens sp. SGI.106. The sequence continues at coordinate 45,711 of NZ_JBNPMZ010000001.1, read as the reverse complement.
TTCTTCTTTTAATATTTCTTTCACCTGTTCCAGCTCCGACAGATGTGCTTCAATAAGAAGCTCATCGTGAACCTGAAGAACCAGTCTGGACTTCATATGCTTTTCCTTTAGCTGACGGTTCACGCCTACCATCGCAATCTTCATAATATCTGCCGCTGTTCCCTGAATCGGTGCATTCATAGCCACACGCTCTCCAAATGCACGCTGTTGGAAATTGCTGGATGAAAGCTCCGGAACCGGTCGTCTTCGTCCAAACAGGGTCACCACATAGCCCATCTCTTTTGCATGCTTGACCGTATCATCCAGAAAAATCTTGATTCCCGGATAAGTTTTAAAGTACTGTTCGATGTACTGTGCAGCCTCTTTTTTGGTAATACTCAGATCCTCACTCAGTCCAAAGGAGCTGATTCCATACACGATTCCAAAATTGACTGCCTTGGCATTGCGCCGCTGCAGATCCGTCACTTCCTCAAATGGAGTGTGGAACACCTGAGACGCGGTAATTCTATGAATATCCTGCGCCTCCCGATATGCCCGTATCAATTTCTCATCTTCAGAGCAGTGTGCCAGCACACGAAGCTCAATCTGAGAATAGTCCGCATCCACAAATACATATCCGTCCTCCGGAACAAATACCTTGCGGATCAGCCGTCCAAGCTCCATCCGCACCGGAATATTCTGCAGATTCGGTTCCGTGCTGCTGATTCGGCCGGTAGCCGTTATGGTCTGATTAAATTTACCATGAATCCGCCCGTCTTCACGGATATAGCCCGCTAGTCCGTCTGCATAGGTGGACTTAAGCTTCGTAAGCTGACGATACATCAATATCTGTCCGATAACCGGATAATCCGGTGCCAGCTTCTCCAGTACATCAGCCGCTGTAGAATAACCGGTCTTGGTCTTCCTGCCGCCTTTCAGACCCATTTTTTCAAACAAAATGACCCCCAGCTGCTTAGGAGAATTAATATTAAACTTTTCTCCTGCCGCCTCGTAGATTTCCTGTTCCAGGGTTTCGATGCGGACTCCCAGCTGTTCGCCGTAAATGCGAAGAGCCTCCGCCTCAACCCTTACCCCGTTCTGCTCCATATCATGCAGGGTAAATACCAGCGGCATCTCAACATTTGCAAAAAGGTTCCACATCTGTGTTTCCACAAGCTTCTCCGTCAGAGGTTTCACAGACGCATATGCCGTATAGACCTCATAGCATACCTTCACATATTCTTCGCTCTTCTCTTCCAATATCAGATCCATCTGTTCCCTGGCCACATCTTCATAAGTATAGTCATTTTTCAGCGGGTTCAGAAGATAGGCAGCTACCGTATTGTCAAACCAGCACGCCTTCTCACCGGATTGAAGATAAGAAAGCAGCTCTTTTACACGGAAAGCCGCAAGAGTCTTCACCTTATCCGTCAGAATATCTATCTGTTCTGCCAGATAATCCATCGTTATATCTGTATCTGCATAAATGCAGTAAATGTCTTTCTCACCATAGCAGATTCCAATTCCGCCTGCCTGGGCTTCATTGGCAAACAGGGGCAGCACGTCCTTTGTATTCCGGAATACTGTAACTGCCACCGTTTCCCTCTTCCCGGCCTCTGTAAAAATGCGTTCCGCATCCGCTTTCGCATGAATTTCCCGGAATCCGTCCTCCACCGCATTAGAGGGTGCACTGATTTCAAATCTGCCAAGAAGATTCTTGAACTGCAGCTTCTGAAACCATCCGTAAGCCTCTTCTGTATACAGATTGCCCAGTTTTGCTTCCTCAAGGGAATACTCAAAATCCGCATGCACTTCTATCGTTGCCAGTACCTTGCTAAGCTTTGCCAGCTCCCAGTGTTCCCGGAGCGCCTTAGACGCCCGGGGCGGTTTCAGTTCATCCGAATGGGCATAGGCTTCTTCAATAGAGTGGTATTCTGTAATAATCTTCGTAGCTGTTTTCTCTCCGATACTGGGAACACCCGGTATATTATCAGAAGCATCGCCCATCAGAGCTTTCAGATCAATGAATTCCTGAGGTGTCACCTGATACCGCTCCAGAACATCTGCCGCATAATAATCCTCCACCTCTGTTCTGCCCTGTTTCGTCTTCGGTATCCGGATCTTAACATGCTCCGTTGCAAGCTGGAGAAGATCTCTGTCTCCGCTGATAACGGATACTTCCATCCCGATTTCCTCACAGCGTCTGGACAGGGTTCCCAAAAGGTCATCCGCCTCAAGGCCTGCCTGCTCAATGATCTTTACTCCCATTGCCCTCAGAACATCCTTAATTACCGGAACCTGCTGACGCAGTTCATCTGCCATAGGTTTTCTGGTACCCTTATAGTCTTCGAACATCTCATGCCGGAAGGTAGGCGCATGTACATCAAATGCCACCGTCAAATACTCCGGCTTTTCCTCATCCAGTATCTTAAACATAATATTCAGGAATCCATACACTGCATTCGTATGAAGTCCTTCTGCATTCGTAAGATCCGGCACTCCGTAAAATGCACGGTTCAGAATACTGTGTCCGTCTATCAGAACAATCTTCTCAGCCATATATAACTCTCCGTTCTTTCTCTGCTATAGGAATTTAACTGTTCATACAAAATTCCACTTTATTACTATACACCAAAGTATCTATTTTTGAAAGAAAAAAAGCTGACCGTTTTTTTCGATCAGCTTTTTCATGTATGTTTTCATTCTATTCTGCCAGGAAATTCTCCAGAATATCCTTCATATCTGCCACCATACCATAATCGGTAGTATTAAAGATTGCCGCATTCTCATCTGTGTTTACAGCAATATACAATTTCGTATCCTTGATACCCTCGGTATGCTGAATTGCTCCGGATACACCAAAAGAAATACATACCTTCGGGCGAATGGTAAGTCCTGTCTGTCCAATCTGATGATTGAACGGAATCATCTCAGAATCAACCATTGGTCTGGTTCCTCCGATTGCTGCTCCGACCTTCTGTGCAAACTTCTGAAGCAGCTCAAAGTTTCCTTCCTCCAGAGCTCCACGTCCGCCTACAACTACAACCTCTGCACCAAGGATGCTGTCTGTCTCATTCTCAGCCGGAAGTACTTCCAATACTTCAACCTTAGATTCCGGCATCTGGATATCTTCCATATATGTCAATGTTGCATGTGCGTCAGCAACTGGTTCCTGTGCACCATACACACCAGGTCTCACCGTCATCATCTGCGGGGCAAATCCTTCTCTGGTAATAATTGTAACGAAAACATTCTCTCCATAAGATGGTTTATTCTGTTTAATAAAGTAAGAACCATCTTCTCTTGTTCCTACAAGAAGCTCTGTGCAGTCTGCAGTCATACCACATCCAAGCTTCATTCCAACTCTTGAGAAGATAGAACGTCCGGTCGGTGTAGCCGGAACCAGTACGCTTGACGGAGCAATCCGACGAAGCATTTCCGCAACGACTTCACTTACCGCATCATCCTGCAGAAGACAGTCTTCTGCAGTCTTAACTGCATAGATTTCATCTACGCCAAGCTGATTTAACTCCTCCGCAATACCATCACACTCTCTGGCAACAACAATGGCACTGATTTTCTCACCTGTTGTTTCCTGAATGAGATGTGCGGCTGTTATCAGCTCTGCAGCTACCGGCTCTAATTTACCCTTATAATTCTCTGCAAATACACAAATTCCACTAGCCATTATTATTTTCCTTTCTCCTCTTCGAGTAATTCTTTCAGCTTCGCAGCAAGTTCAGCACCTGTACCGGTCAGCATCTTTGCCTTCCTTGCGCTTTCCGGCTGGAAGGAATCGATAACGGCTGTCGGTGAACCGGCGATACCCACTTCCTCAGCCGCAAATCCAAGATCTGCATTTGTGTAAGTCACAAGTGGTTTACTCTTCGCTGCGCGTTTGGTTCTGAGGGTTGCAAGACGCGGCTCATTACTTCCAAAGTTTACAGACAAAACTGCCGGTAGAGCACACCGTACTCTGACCTTTTCATCATAAACCTTTTTCACTGCCTCGATCTTTCCACTCTCAGCTTCATCATATTTCATCCCCTGAATCTCTGCAACATGCGGAATCTGTAAAGCTTCTGCAACCATTGCACCAACCTGTCCGGTTGCACCGTCTGCTGACAGTGCACCGCATAAAATCAGGTCGAAGGATCCATAGAGTTCTATTGCTTTTGCCAGAACCTTAGCTGTTGCAACCGTATCTCCTCCTGCAACAGCGCGGTCTGTGATCAGACAGCTTTCGTCGCATCCGAGAGCCATTGCATCCCTTAATGCCTTCTCTGCATCCGGAGGTCCCATGGTAAATACAACAACTTTTCCCTCTGTCTGTTCTTTCAGAAGCATTGCTTCCTCAATGGCATTTAAATCTGCCGGATTAATCATTCCCTCTGAACTCGCACGAACCAGTGCGTGTGTCTCCGGATCAACAGAAACATCATTTGAAACGGGAACCTGCTTAATAAGAACTGCTATATTCATTATTTCCTCCTAATTTGTATGAAACAATTTTATCATTTTAATTCTGTCAGATTATTTTTCAAGCAGACGTTTGAATGACCAGTTCTCTAACAGTGGAGTTGACTCTCCAATCATAATCAGTTTTGCAAGGTCACGGCTTGCTGCAGGAGCCTCGATAACTCCGTTTCCGCCGTATCCTGTAGCCAGCATATATCCCTCAACCGGTGTCTCACCAAGGATTGGCCAGAAATCCTTTGGCTCTGCACGGTAAGATAACCAGGAGGATACCAGTCCGCTGTCTACGATTCCCGGAACTTTTGCTTCCAGCTGATCAAGAAGGAAATCAATGAAGTAATCATCGGTTCCGCCTGTTGCCGGCAATTTATCCGGATCCCACTGTCCTGCATGCATCGGGTTGCTCAGATCCATGGAAAGGTGAGATTTGCAGATAAAGATATTATCTCCTGCTCTCAGTGCATAGAATTCAGGATACTTTAATACCGGGAATGTATAATCCAGTTTCTTTCCCGGAGGACATAAGAAGAATGCTTCTGCTTTTGTATGCCAGATCGGTACATCCATTCCTACCATTTCACCTGTGAATTTGCTCCATGGTCCTGTACAGTCTACGATTACATCAAAATCATATTTTTCACCTTCAGATGTAGTAAGACCTGTTACCTTGTTTCCTTCTTTGTGAATTTCTGTAACCTTAACGCCTGTTTTGATCACGCCGCCATTTTTCTGAAGCTTCTTAGCGTATGTATTGGAAATCATAGTTCCATCAAAATATCCGTCATCTGCTGTATATCCGGCACCCAGGATGTTCTCTGTAGAAATATCCGGAAGGATTTCCTTAATGCGATCCTTATCTGTAATATATTCTCCGGTATATCCTGCCGCTTTTGCAAGAGCGATACCTGTCTTGATTGTCTCTTCCACTTTCTCATTTGTAGCAACTACGAGTGTTCCTGTCTTATCAAATCCTGCGGAACCCTTCTCCTCTGCTTCCATCTTCAGGTAGGATTCAAATCCATAAAGTCTTACATCCCAGTATCTGTTCTTCAGAGAATCGTCAAACAGACACACGGTTCCAGCTGATTTTGCTGTAGATGCTCCTCCAATGGTGTCTTTCTCGAAAATCACGATCTCTGCATTATCATACAGACTTAAGTGATATCCAAGAGCTGTTCCGGAAATTCCTCCACCGATAATACCAATTCTTTTCTTTGTCATAATGTTACCCTGCCTTTCTTTTTTCTTTTTATTTTTAGATGACTTATATCATCTCATCTACTTTTAATACGGTTTCAAGTAATACATTGCATCCCTTCTCAATGTCTTCTTCCCGTGTAAATTCATTTCTGTTATGACTGATTCCGTTCACACTCGGCACAAATATCATTGCCGTTGGAAATACGCCGGTCATAATCAGAGAATCATGGAAGGCTCCGCTTGGAATCACTTTATAATCATAACCAAGCTCCTTTACCGCTTCCTCAATCTTAGCCTTCACCCAGTCACACATCGGTGCCGGCTCATGGAAGGATGTGGGGACAAATGTATAAGACACATCGTATTTTTTACAGATGTCCCCAAGGGATTCCTGCAGTTTTTGTTCAATCAGCTTCATCACTTCATTGCTCTGATCCCTGATTTCCAGGCTGAATGTGCAGGTGCCTGGAATTACATTAACAGAATGCGGGGTGACTTTTATGGTACCTACCGTCGCCACGGTAAAATGATTCCCGTATTCTGTTGTAACCTCCGGTACTTTATTAATAAATCCTGCCGCAGCTACAAGTGCATCTCTGCGGTCTTCCATTGTGGTACTTCCGGCATGATTTGCTTCTCCGGTAACTGTCACCTCATAACGGTTCACACCCGCAATGGATGATACAATTCCTATTGAAGTGCCGGACTTATCGAGGGTAGCTCCCTGTTCCACATGAAGTTCAATGAAACAGTGTACAGAATCTTTATCGCGCTTTGCCTCCAGGACATTCTCACTTCTGATTCCATAGGTTTCCATGACTCTGCCTCTCGCTTCACCGTAAATATCCGGCTCGTCATCACTGATATCCGGATCCTGTCCGCAGATTGCCGAACTTCCAAGCAGCCCCTTTCCGAATCGAAAACCTTCTTCATCCGTAAATACAATCACTTCTATGGGATGATTCGGTACATATCCTTCTTCAGCCATCGCCTCACAGACGCTTAATGCCCCGACACAGCCTACTACTCCATCATACCGTCCTCCATCCGGGACAGTATCCATATGAGAACCCATCAGAATGGCCGGTAGTCCGGGGTTCTTTCCTTCCATCCGGACAATCAGATTACCCGCCGCATCCATCCGGTGAGACATTCCCAATTGTTCTGCCCAGCCTGTAAAAAGTTCTCTTGCTTTCACATCCTCTTTGGAAAATGCCATTCTGGTATGTGTACCATCTTCTTTTGCACCACATTGATAGATCTCTTCCAATCGGGAAACTATCTTACTGATATCTGCCTTCATTTTCTCTCTACATCCTCCCTTCCGTCGACACTGTCAACTTTCTGAATTTACTTATTGGATTCTTCTATGCATGGATTCGTCAAAAAATAGTCAATAATATTGTACATCATGCACAATTAGAACCATTAAGTTTTGTGTGTTTTGTTTATGTTTCACATTATAGATATTTTTTTAACAATATGCATCGGCATAAAAGGATAAAAAAAGAGAATGCAAATTATCCTTTTCAGACAATTTGCATCCTTCAAGTTTTTTACTTATCGATATTTTCTATCATTTTGTAGACAACCAGTCCAATCCGAATTGCAAGCATCTCATTGGAATTGTCAAAGTCAATTCCGGTAATATCCGAGATTCTCTCAATACGATATGCCGCCGTTTTATAATGGATAAACAGATCCTGAGCAGTCTTGGCCAGATTCTGATTCCTGTCCAGATAAGTCTTCAGTGTGGTGAGAAGATCTTCCCGCTGCGGCTTTTTATAATTATAAAGCTTCTGCAGGGATTCCGGCACATACTCAAGAAGCTGTTCCTTTGTTTTCAGATGGCAGAGAAGCTTAAAAATCCCCATATCCGAAAAGATCATAAGTCTTGCATTATCTTCCCCCACATTCTCTCCCAGAATGTCAATAAAGAGCAGAGAATCATTCGCCTCCTTAAAGCTCTCCTGCACATGCAGCAGTCCATGCACCACCTTGCCGACTCCCGTCCATACTTTCAAATGCTTATATTTAGAAGATACCTTCTTCTGAATCGAAGCAATCGTTTCTTTAAGTTCCCGCCTGTAAGCCTCCTGCTTCTGATTACTGTTTGCTTCCTGAATTACAATCACCTTATCCAGATCATTCTGTATCTTTACATTTGGGACATTCGCCATAATGGCATCATTCAGTACTTTAAAATACTTCATGCGCTCATTCATGTCTTCGGCTTTCCTGTCATCATTCCCATTTAGACAGAACACCAGAACCCGGTAATCGGCCTCGATATTAATTCCCAGTATCTTGGTACTTCTTCTCAATTCCTGAAGAGTATTCACTTTACCATTCAGAATATTGTTCCAGATATCACTCTGGAATTTTTTCTCAAGCTCCGCAATAGAATACTGTCTGAACAGCTCATGCTTTAAAGCTGTGACACCATTTTCAATAGCAATATGGGCCATACTGTCAATCGGACTGTTGCACTCTGTAACAACCAGGTATAATTTCACATTATACATCAGATTCAGACGGACAATATACTGATTACACGGTTTCTCATTCTCTTCACTTAAAAGAACGTTTTGCTTTAAATACGTGTAATTCGAGTAAAAATCCGGTTCATACTTTTTTGCCCGTTCCGAAATTGACAGCTCATGGATCTCCGGACTGGTAGATGCCAGACATTCCATATTCTGCCCGAATAATGATACAGGATTATCGATCAGCTTACTGAGTACATCCAGAATCCTCTCCACGCCATCTTCGTTCGAGTTCATCGAAAGAGAAAGTGCCGCAAAGTTCTCATGTGTTGTCTTAAAATACTTCAGACGGATGACCTCCTGATTAAAGATATGCTCCATAATCTCCGTCATAATTTCCCGAAATGACGTTTCAAACGGAATCTCCAGAAGCGGAATCCGATTCTCATCCGCAAAATTCACAAGAATTCCGATTTTCTCATCCAGGTTTTCCATCTCACGCCCACGCTTAATGATTAACGCGCTGATCTCTTTTTTAGACAGAACTCTTACATACTGTCTGAATTCCTCCAGCGAATAAGTATGGAATGCATAAAGTCCGCTTAACAGCACTTCCCCACCACTGATAAACTTCACAATATCCGGTGATTCGATAATCGTCACTCCGCTGACCGTCCGTTCCAGTCCATTTTCTCCCCCCAACAGATCAGCATCTTTTAAAATATCCAGTTTCATCATATCACGAACACAAAATTCCATCATTTCACCTCCCTCGTATTGTCAAAAATGCAGATTTACAAAAAAAGTCTTCCAAACAATGGAAGACTATCTCTTTGAATCTGTTTAAATGCGGATGGTGGGACTTGAACCCACACGAAGTCACCCTCGCAAGATTTTGAGTCTTGTGCGTCTGCCATTCCGCCACATCCGCTTATCTCGACTTTTCTTAAAGCCGAGATTAAGTTTAACATATTATATCTGAAAATACAATACTTTTTTTATTTTTTCTACTACTTTTGACAAAGTTTCTTTCCAATTTCGAAACAGTCAAATGTCGCGAAATAATCTGCCGGTGTCTCTGCACGGCGGATCAGTTTGGCACTTCCGTCTGACTGAAGCAGAACTTCTGCCGAGCGAAGACGTCCGTTATAATTATATCCCATGGAAAATCCGTGGGCACCGGTATCATGAATGACCAGAATATCTCCCATATCTACCTTCGGCAGCATTCTGTCGATTGCAAATTTATCATTATTCTCACAAAGGGAACCAGTCACATCGTACATATGGTCACACACTTCATTTTCCTTACCCATAACTGTAATATGGTGATATGCTCCATACATTGCCGGACGCATCAGGTTTGCTGCACACGCATCTACACCGATATATTCCTTGTGAGTATGTTTCTCATGAATAGCGGTAGTCACCAGGCACCCGTATGGTCCCAGCATAAAACGACCAAGCTCCGTATAAATTGCCACATCGCCCATTCCGGCCGGCACAAGAACTTCTTCATATACTTTTCTAACGCCCTCACCGATTACTTTGATGTCATTTGGCTCCTGATCCGGCTTATACGGAATACCGATTCCTCCGGACAGGTTAATAAATTTAATATGTGCCCCAGTCTCCTTCTGAAGCTTTACAGCCACCTCAAAAAGAACCTTTGCAAGCATCGGATAATACTCATTCGTCACTGTATTGCTGGCAAGGAAGGCATGAATACCGAATTCTTTTGCTCCCTTTGATTTCAGGATCTTAAATGCCTCGAAAATCTGCTCCGTTGTCATTCCGTATTTGGCATCTCCCGGATTATCCATAATATCATTGCTGATTTTAAAAAGTCCGCCAGGGTTATAACGACAGCTGATAGTCTCAGGAATATGTCCGATCGTCTCCTCAAGGAAATCAATATGTGTGATATCGTCCAGGTTGATAATGGCACCAAGCTTATCAGCAAGAGCAAATTCCTCCGCCGGAGTATCATTGGATGAGAACATAATATCACCAGGCTCTGCTCCGATTGCGTCAGAGAGCATGAGCTCTGTCAATGATGAACAGTCATAACCGCATCCGTATTCACGGAGAATATCAATCAGGAACGGATTCGGTGTTGCTTTTACAGCAAAATATTCTTTATATCCTTTATTCCATGAAAATGCTTCCTTCAGCGCTTCTACATTTTTCCGGATTCCCTTCTCATCATAGAGATGAAAAGGTGTAGGATAGGTTTTAATGATTTCTTCCAGCTGTTCTTTTGTTACAAATGGTTCTTTTTTCATAAGTACTTTCGCCCTCCAGTCTTAATAATTAGTCAATCACGGCAATCCGCATCATATTGCTGACTCCTGCTTTTGTCTTCGATGCATTCGGAGATGGAATTCCTGCTGTCAGCACAATAATATCTCCTGTTTCTACTACCTGCTTCGCAGAGATCAGATCAATCGCACCACTTAAAATATCCTCTGTATTACTGAACTCAATAGATTTATACGGACGTACACCCCAGTAAATCTGCATACGTCTTAAGGTTGCTTCGTTTGGCGTCACACCAATAATATCAGCCTTGGGCTTGAACTTGGATACCACCCTTGCTGTTGCACCGGACATAGACGGTGTCACAATACATTTTGCATTTAAGTTCACTGCAGCAGATACGGACGCATAGCCAATCGCACTGGAAATACCTTTCCGTCTGTTCTCTCCTGCCTTTTCCAGAATCACTTCATAATCCAGATGTTCTTCCGTACTCTCCACAATATGAACCATCATCTGCAGAGCCTCCAGCGGATATTTTCCCTGTGCAGTTTCTCCGGAAAGCATGACAGCATCGGTTCCGTCATATACCGCATTTGCAACGTCTGTAACCTCCGCACGGGTAGGACGTGGATTACGGATCATAGAATCCAGCATCTGTGTTGCAGTAATAACCGGTTTATAATACTCATTACATTTCTGAATCATCATTTTCTGCAGATACGGAACCTCCTCTGCCGGAATTTCTACACCAAGGTCACCACGTGCAACCATGATTCCATCCGCACAGCGAATAATCTCTTCAATATTGCGGATTCCCTCCGCATTCTCAATTTTGGCAATAATCGGAATATAGCCTGCCCCGCACTCCTTAAGCCATGCGCGAATTTCCAGAATACATTCAGCATTGCGGACGAAGGAAGCAGCAATAAAATCTACCCCCTGCTCCACTCCGAATTTAAGATCCTCTTTATCTTTCTCGGTAATTGCCGGAAGACGAACAGGTACATTCGGAACGTTTACACCTTTCCTCTCTCCCAGTTCTCCGCCATTTAATACTTTACAGACAATCTCCTTATCCGTCTTATCTTTTACAGTCAATTCAATCAGACCGTCATCAATCAGAATTGTCTTACCGATCTGAACATCCTCGATCAGTCCCGCATAAGTAATCGATACTCCATGCTCATCACCTTTCTTTTCCTCAATACTGAGGACAAAGGTGTCTCCGGCATTCAGCTTAATCTTCTTGCCATCTTTTAAAACCCCGGTACGGATCTCCGGTCCCTTTGTGTCCAGAAGGATTGCAATCGGTTTATTCTCCTCTTCGCGAATCTTCTTCAGCATGTCCATTCTGCTTTTCTGTTCTTCGTGATCACCGTGCGAAAAATTAAATCTGGCAATATCCATGCCATTTTGTACCAGCTTTCTCATCAGGTTCTCATCATTGGTGTTAGGTCCCATGGTACAGATAATCTTTGTTTTTTTCATACTTTTCTCCCTTTTCATCCTTCTTTTATCACAAGTTACTGCACATGCGTGTGCGTAAACAAATGATCCTGACAATATTCATAATTCCCATTACATTTTGAACAATATCGGAACTCAAGCTCCGGATGGTCAATATCCGTTCTTCCGCAGACCGCACATCTGTGTTTTGCACCATTGGCATAATGATTCACCGGGCGCATCTTCTGTTTGAATTCCTTTTTTCTCTTCACCTGTTTCGGAGAATAAGGTTTCATATTTCTTGAACCCAGGAAAAAGATCACAAAATTCAAAATCGATACTGCCGCTCCCAGAGCATTGGCTCTGTAGATGATTCCGTAAGGTCCCCCACCGTATGCCGGTAAAAATGCCTGAATAAATGCATACAGGAAATATACTCCATCCAGAAGTGCCAGCCATTTAACTTTAACCGGAATGAAAAAGAACAGTAAAAACTGCATATCCGGGTAAAGTGCAGCAAACGCAAAGAACAGTGACATATTCAGATACCATGTATCAAGAGGCAGTGATACCCCTGTCAACAGATAAGCTGCAAGGGCAGCAATCACATGAAACAGTACTCCGGAAAAGAAATACAGATTAAACCGAAAGGCTCCCCATGCACGCTCAAGCTGCATTCCTATCATATAATAAAGATATAATGCAAAAATCACAAATATCACACTGGTTGATGGTGGCTGGATAATAAAGGTCACGATCCTCCACACCTGTCCATGAAGGATCGCCGCCGCATTCAGACTCAGATACTGGTAATAAAATGAAGGATTCACCAACTGAAGAATAAATCCTCCTCCATACAAAAGAATAATATAGTTCATCAGGTTCGGAATCGCATATCTTCCGAATTTCCGTTCCAGCTTTGATAACCAGTTCATAAAATGTCTCCTTACTAAAAATTCCTTACTAAAAAATGAATGAATACAGTAGTCATTCTACCTTTTTGGAATATATTTGTCAATTATACCCTTAAACTTTAACTGTATTTTAACATTTATATGATATTTATTAATTGTCATTTCAATTTTTTTGTCGTATAATGTTACGGGTTGTAAAAGAAAAAATACATTTAATAAGAAGTAACTCATAGATTTAGTAAAAAGGAGTACATAGTATGAATCACAAAGAATTGTATACTCTTGGAATTGACATCGGTTCAACGACTGTAAAAATCGCTGTTCTTGATGATGAGAATGACGTAATCTTTTCTGACTATGAACGTCATTTTGCCAATATTCAGGAGACTCTGTCAGATCTTCTGGGCAGAGCAATTTACAAACTTGGCTCTATTTACGTGTCACCGGTAATTACCGGCTCCGGCGGACTCTCACTTGCGAAACACCTTGGGGTTCCTTTTGTCCAGGAGGTCGTTGCTGTATCTACCGCACTTCAGGACTATGCCCCTCAGACCGATGTCGCAATCGAGCTTGGCGGCGAGGACGCCAAGATCATTTATTTTGAGGGCGGAAATATTGAACAGCGAATGAACGGCGTCTGTGCAGGCGGAACAGGTTCTTTCATCGATCAGATGGCATCTCTTCTTCAGACAGATGCCTCCGGTCTGAATGAATATGCAAAAAATTACAAAGCACTCTATTCTATTGCTGCACGGTGCGGTGTTTTTGCCAAGACGGATATTCAGCCATTGATTAATGACGGTGCTTCCAGGGAAGATCTGGCCGCATCCATTTTCCAGGCTGTAGTAAATCAGACCATCAGCGGTCTGGCATGCGGCAAACCGATTCGCGGACATGTAGCATTTCTCGGAGGCCCTCTGCACTTTTTATCTGAACTGAAAGAGGCATTTGTGCGCACACTGAAGCTGGACGAAGAACATACCATCGCTCCCAAGCACTCCCATCTTTTTGCAGCTATTGGCTCTGCATTGAATTCCAAAAAGGATCTGGAAATCTCTATCCGTGAGATGCAGAACCGACTTGCAGGCAAGATTCAGCTGGAATTTGAAGTAGACCGTATGCAGCCTCTTTTTGCTACAGAGGCAGATTATAAAACATTTATTGACCGACATGCAAAACACCAGGTCCCGATCAAAGACCTTGCTTCTTATCACGGTAAGGCATTTCTCGGTATTGATGCCGGCTCTACCACTACCAAAGCGGCACTGGTAGGCGAGGATGGTACTTTGTTGTACTCCTTCTACCATAACAATGACGGTGATCCTCTCGGAACTACGATTACGGCGATTAAAGATATCTACAGTCAGCTTCCGGAGGATGTGGAGATCGTACATTCCTGTTCCACCGGATATGGTGAGGCACTAATCAAAGCAGCCCTGATGCTGGATGAGGGAGAAGTTGAGACTGTTTCCCATTACTATGCTGCATCCTTCTTTGAACAGGATGTAGACTGTATCCTGGACATTGGCGGACAGGATATGAAATGCATTAAAATCAAGAATCAGACCGTAGACAGCGTCCAATTAAATGAGGCCTGTTCTTCCGGATGTGGTTCCTTTATCGAAACCTTTGCAAAATCACTGAATTATACCGTAGAAGATTTTGCGCATGAGGCGTTATTTGCCAAGAATCCTATTGATCTGGGAACACGCTGTACCGTATTTATGAATTCCAAAGTTAAGCAGGCACAGAAGGAAGGAGCATCCGTTGCCGATATCTCGGCAGGTCTTGCCTACTCTGTTATCAAAAACGCTTTATTTAAGGTAATCAAAGTATCTGATGCTTCTGAATTGGGCAAACATATCGTCGTACAGGGCGGAACGTTTTATAACAACGCAGTCCTTCGAAGTTTTGAGAAAATTGCAAATTGCGAGGCAATCCGTCCGGACATTGCCGGAATTATGGGTGCCTTCGGTGCCGCTCTCATCGCCAGAGAGCGTTACAGCGACTGCCAGGGCACTACCATGCTCTCCATTGATGAGATTAATGCTCTGGAATATAAGACTACCATGGCAAAATGTAAAGGGTGTACCAACAACTGCCGTCTGACCATCAATCATTTCAGCGGCGGACGTAAATACATTACCGGAAACCGCTGCGAGCGTGGCCTTGGAAAAGAAAAGAGCGAAAACAAGCTTCCGAATTTATTTGCATATAAAATGGAACGCTACTTTGGCTACGAATCTCTGAAAGAAGAAGACGCCCGCCGCGGAATCATGGGAATTCCACGCGTCCTGAATATGTATGAGAATTATCCATTCTGGCACACCTTCTTCACGAAGCTTGGATTCCGCGTGGTTCTCTCACCGGCGTCCACCAGAAAAATATATGAGCTTGGAATCGAATCCATACCAAGTGAATCCGAATGTTATCCGGCAAAGCTGGCCCACGGACATGTACAGTGGCTGATCAATGAAAAGGTACCACATATCTTCTATCCTTCCGTTCCTTATGAACGAAATGAATTTGAAGATGCCAACAACCATTATAACTGTCCGATCGTAACCTCTTACCCGGAGAATATAAAAAATAACATTGATGCAATCGTAAATGGAGAGGTGGATTTCATTCATCCATTTATCTCCTTCAGCAATGAAGAAGTTCTGACCGCAAGACTAAGTGAAGAACTCTGTGATTCTTTCACCATTCCTGCTGAAGAAATAAAAGCTGCCGTTCACACAGCCTGGACAGAACTTACTGCCTGCCGTGAAGACATGAAGAAAAAGGGCGAAGAAACCATTGCCTATCTGGACAAAACCGGCAATCGCGGAATCGTTCTGGCAGGCCGCCCATATCACATTGACCCGGAGGTAAACCATGGCCTTCCGGAGCTGATTAATTCCTATAACATCGCCGTCCTGACCGAAGACAGCGTCTCACACCTTCACCCGGTAGAGCGCCCTTTGAATGTTATGGACCAGTGGATGTACCACTCCCGCCTGTACGCGGCGGCGAACTACGTGAAAACAAAAGAAAATCTGGATCTGATCCAGCTGAATTCCTTCGGATGCGGTCTGGATGCGGTCACCACCGACCAGGTGGCAGAGATCCTGACCAATTCCGGCAAAATATATACATCACTGAAAATTGACGAAGTCAACAATCTGGGAGCCGCAAGAATCCGTGTCCGTTCCCTGCTGGCCGCAATCCGTGTCAGAGAGAAACGACATGAAAAACGGGATATTCAGTCTTCCGCCATTAAAAAAGTTTCATTTACAAAGGAAATGCGAAAAGACTACACCATCCTGTGTCCGCAGATGTCTCCGATCCACTTCGACCTGCTGGAGCCGGCATTCCGCGCTTGTGGATATCATATAGATGTTCTTCCAAACGACAATAAACAGGCTGTGGATGTAGGACTTAAGTACGTAAATAATGACGCCTGCTATCCGTCTCTGATCGTTGTGGGACAGATTATGGATGCCATTCTTTCCGGCAAATATGACACAGATAGAATCGCTGTAATCATCAGTCAGACCGGAGGCGGATGCCGCGCATCCAACTATATTGGCTTCATCCGCCGGGCATTGAAAAAAGCCGGATATGAGCATATTCCGGTAATTTCCATTAACTTGAGTGGTCTGGAGGGAAATCCTGGTTTCAAGATTACTCTCCCACTTGCAATGCGGGGAATGTATGCAGTTGTATTTGGGGACATTTTCATGAAATGCGTCTACAGATTGCGCCCTTATGAGGCAGTTCCGGGATCTGTAAATGCGATGCACGAAAAATGGAAGAAAGTCTGCACAGACTTCCTTTCACACGGATTCCCATCTCGCAGACGCTTTAAAGAAATCTGCAGAAATATTATTGAAGACTTTGATAACAACATTGAGCTTGTGGATGTGAAAAAGCCCCGTGTAGGTGTGGTTGGAGAAATTCTGGTCAAATTCCTGCCGGCAGCCAACAATCATCTGGTAGAACTTCTGGAAAGTGAAGGAGCCGAGGCTGTCGTACCGGACCTTCTGGACTTCCTGCTCTACTGCTTCTATAACCAGAACTTCAAGGTGCAGAAACTTGGATTTGAAAAGAAAAAAGCAACCATCGGAAACCTGGGAATCAAAGCACTGGAATGGCTTCGTGCCCCGGCTACAGAAAGCTTCGCAAAGAGTAAGCACTTTACTCCTCCGGCAAAGATCGAAGAACTGGGTAAAATGGCATCAGAGATCGTCTCACTGGGAAATCAGACCGGCGAAGGCTGGTTCCTCACAGGAGAAATGCTTGAACTGATACATAATGGTGCACCAAACATCGTGTGCACACAGCCTTTCGCCTGCCTGCCGAACCATGTTGTAGGCAAGGGCGTAATCAAAGAATTAAGACGGCGTCATCCGGAATCCAACATCGTTGCAATTGATTTTGACCCGGGCGCAAGTGAAGTAAATCAGTTGAATCGAATCAAGTTGATGTTATCAACAGCCAACAAAAATTTGGGGACGTAGGAAAATGCATTTTCCTACGTCCCCAGTTAATTTTTTAACATTTTATTAATTGGATGCCCCGCTATTACAATAATACTCACCATTCAAAACTCCATATATTCCATTCGATAGGAATTCAATCTTATTTTCTTCCGGGTAATAAGTTAGAAAAACATTTGATGATCCTTTTGCCGAATCATACATTCCATTTGTCTCAAAATTAGCAGCTGTTTGTAACATGCCATTCTCAATAAGCACATCATAGAGGCTCTGTCCATTCGGATATCCCTGATAACTTTTTTGAATACTATCTGAATATTGTTCTCCGTAATTCAGTTCAAATTCATTTCCAAAAGGATCTACTTTAACCGAAATCATTCCATTCCCATCTAACCCGTTTACTGTTAACGTAAGATCAACATTTTTCCCTTCCAAAGATATCTGTGCCTTAAATGCATTTTTTTCATCTGGTGTACTCTCTGTTATTTCCTCTTCTGTTTCTTCAGTATCCGGATTTTCAAAAGAGAAGCTAATAACACCCCATTTTCCATTTTTCTTTACCCAACATCTTCCTTCATATACAGGTCTAATTTCCTCAAATACGCCAGGAAGAATCACAAGATTTCCTTCGATGTCGCGTAATTCCCACTTTCCATCTTTAACAAGAGGTACATAACCATCACTTGCAGAATAGCAGAATCCCTCTGTCGGTAAAACCTCATCCACTATATATATATCCTTCAAAATATCTTTATTCCAAGAAGCATCATATTCTAATGGAATTACAGTTTCTCCATTTTCATTAATATATCCCCATTTTCCATTCTGACAAACAGCAAAAAGTCCCTCCGATAAAGAACCGCATTTATCATATATAAAATCTGTCACTAATTGATCTCCATTACATATTGCATACTTCTCTTCCAATTCATTCCACCATTGCAGAATATAATCCTCACGATCACAGAGCTTTTCAGATTTTTTTACGGGAACAAGCTCAACAGGCTTATTGTAATTCACTTCAGGTGACGCTTTAACATATTTATAACCATCACACCAGTAAATTAGATAAGCAACTCCATTAACCCCTCCCCTTCCATTAACAGGGATAATAATATCATTACTTAATTCATAGATACCTTCTGAATAATCATTCATTTCACTTTTTCCCAGTAAATAAGTCTCACCTTCCCAGCAATTAACCCATTCATATTCTACATTTCCAAGCACATTACCATCCAAATCAATCAATCCTTTTTTATCTCCTATCTGGATTACGGCATATGGTGATTTATATTGAAGAAATGTTCCATTCCATGTTCTAAAATATGCACCGGTCTCCGTAATATAATTAATATCATCCGCCTCAATCGTTGGCTCGACAACCCATGTATATTCTCCCCGGTTCTCCAGTTCCTCCTTTTTATCACTGATTGAAGTATCTTTATCATCAACTTCATCCTGTTCTTCCACTACATTCTTCTCTGCCTTTTCAAGAATTTCTATGGCTTTCTCGTACTTTTCCTGCACAATATAAATATCTGCAAGATTTAAATATGCATCCTTCTTTTTCGGCTCAATCTCAATTGCCGTTAAGAACATTGCTTCTGCATTTTCATAATCCAGTTTTTCCAGATAATTTTCTGCCTGAGCCATGCAGTTTTGATACTCCTGAATTCTTTTTTCCTCATTTTTCTTTGATATAGTTGTAAGACAAAGGAAAATAGCAACTAAAATCAACGCTATCGAAACAACTGCAGCTACAATTACTGTTGTATTTCTGCGTTTTGGCCTTGGATATACTGGTTCAGATATAAACGTATCCCCCGTCACTTTCTGAGCATTATAATCCAGTGCATTTCCACATTTTTTGCAAAACTTTGCATGATCTTCATTTTCTGTTCCACATTTCCCACAAAACATTTTTTCACCTTTGTTTTTCCCAATATATTTTATTACCATTGTGTTCTAAAATGATATAACAAGAATCTGACGAATTCTTCATAATATCCATATATCCCGATTCCTGAATATCATCATATCTTTGGATTTTATATGCTAATTGTTTCTGATTCATCCAACAGATTCCGGTTCCACCGATTCCCGCACCAATATAATATGAAAAACTTCCGTCATTTTCTATTTTCATTTCAGAACCATAGTCAGAATAAGCGGAACCAAAAAGATCAAACATACTCATACCATTCTCATCCATTGTTTTCTCATCATTTATTTTCCACACTCCGGATAATGTCATAAGACTATCACTTGATTGTGATGAATCCAACTCAGCATCACTCGCTTTTTCTATGTCTCCCCATTCGCATATAAAAGCTTTTCCGCCATTTAGTGTATACCCACCAAAATCGCCATCATTCCAGGAACCATCTGTATACTTCATATAATACATACCGTAGTCTTCATTTTGATTTTCACCATTGGGTTCTCCGTCATGCCAATTTGTGTAATACACACTTTCACCATTGTCCCATACCCAGGTTCCTTCCTGATCCTTATCTGTCAGGCCAAAATAGGCGCTTTCATAGAAAAATGTATCCCTTAATCTGGAATAAAGGAATTTGTCTTCTCCTTCGCTTGTTATTGTCGCCAGATACCCTCCTATATTATGACAATACTGTCTGGCTTCATCCCAGGTATTTACAGAATCCAAATCATATACATAATAATAATGTCCATTATACTCAACAGCGTTTTCGGGAATCTTAGTATTTACATTCTCAACTTTTTCACTAGTAAGTTCAATCACACCCCATTTGCCGTTTTTCTTTACCCAGCATCTTCCTTCATATACAGGTCGGATTGCTTCAAATACTCCCGGAAGAATCACAAGTTTCCCGTTTGTATCACGAAGTTCCCACTTTCCATTCTTGACAAGAGGCACATAACCATCACTTGCTGCATAACAATAATCTTTTACGTTACTGGTAGAACGACTGGAACCCATGTCAAACACGGGATATTGTTTCCAGGAAGCATCGTATTCGATGGGAAGAACAATCTGTCCCTTTTCATCTACATATCCCCATTTTCCATTTTGACACACAGCACATAAACCGTCCGATAGAGAACCACATTCGTCATAAATAAAATCAGTTATTAAATTACCATCACACTCAAGCGCATATTTACTATTCAAATTATTCCAAAAAGCTCTAGTCACATAAAGACCTGCGTACTCCGAGGCCTCTTGAACAGGAATAACTTGTTGTACAGGTTCTCCACTTATACCACCGGCCTGTTGTCGGTTTCCTTCATAGTAATAATATAGCGTTAGATCTAAAGCTCCATTACCAACTGATGCCTCTATTTCACCATCCTCGTCTAGCCAAAAAATATCCCATTCCATATCATATTCTTTTGAATATTCAGGAATTGTCCTAATCATCATAAAAGAATTACCAAAATTTGCTATTTCTTTATACGCTATATCGGTCAATAATTTACCCGTTAAATCTATAATTCCAAACTGGTTATCTATCTGTATGACTGCTCTGGAATTATTTGCTTGTTTAGAAAGTTCATTTATGGAGTACTTTCCCTCCGGGTAGCTCGCAAGATAAAATATATCATCGGCTTCTATGGTTGGCTCGACAACCCAAGTATACTCTCCCCGGTTCTCCAGTTCCTCTTTTTTATCACTGATGGAAGTATCTTTATCATCAGCTTCATCCTGTTCTTCCACTACATTCTTCTCTGCTTTTTCCAGAATTTCTATAGCTTTCTCATACTTTTCCTGTACAATATAAATATCCGCAAGATTTAAATATGCATCCTTCTTTTTCGGCTCAATATCTATTGCCGCTAAGTACATTGCTTCTGCATTCTCATAATCCAATTCTTCCAGATACTTTTCTGCCCGTGCCACGCACTTTTCATATTCCTGAATTTTTTTCTCTTCTTTTTTTCTTCCTGCAATGGAGAAACAAAGAAAAACTGCTATCAAAACCAGCAAGATCATGATAATCACGGAAACAATGACTATTGTATTTTTACGTTCTGGTCCCTTTACAGGCGGTTTCTCTTTCGGAGCTTTTCCAGATGGTTTCTGCCAGCTTTTATCAAGTTTACTACCGCACCTTTTACAATAGCTGGCATGATCGTCATTTTCTGTTCCACATTTTACACAATACATTTTTTCTCCCGATACTTCTCTTTTTATTGTCTATTTTAAATCGTTGCATACTAATATCTACTTTTGGATTTTGTGACCACATTTAGGGCAAAAGAAAACATCTGCTTCCAATTTCGTTCCACACTTTGGGCAAAACATAACTTTGTGTAATTGCTTCTCTCTATTTTTCAACTGTGTTATTCTATCAAACAATGGCAGAAGCTGCGGCAGTGGATCTTCAAATGCGCCTTCATAATACTCCTTTCCCAGCTCTAAGTACAACGAATTTAAATCGTCATCCATTATTCCTCCATTATTTACACAAACTGTATCATCTACTTCTTTATCTGTACGTCTTACCTGCATAACTGCTTCTCCTCTCTAAGCCAAAGTAAATAGATTTTGCTTATCCAGAATATATATTTGGGTTCCTCTGGGCAAATAATACTCTCTTCCATTTCCCAATGGCTGTCCACTCATCAAAAACACATTCAATTTTTTTAAAGGTTTGATACAATATTCCTGATACTCCGGAATATAAAACAGCTGTGCAACCATATTGGAAGACATTTTTTCTCTTTGAATCAGAATTTGTTTTCCATCTTCTACAACAAAGACAAGTTCCTTTTTTCGAAGCTCAAAAGCCATTTCTTTATACATTCCTGTTTTTCCAACAATTGCACCATAATAGGAACTATCCTGCGGAAAATTTGGTTTCGAACTCACAGGCTCTTCAGGAATAACAACTTCAGGAATAACGTTTCTGCCTCCGGGAGTAATTATATCATGTATATACTCCTCTCTATCGAAATTCGTGTCCCTAAACAGATACAACCCACACACATTTATCATAAATGCTAAAATTTCCAAAAGTATCCAGATGATCAACGGAAAAATCTGAAAAGATACAACTCCTTCCAAATCAAAAAAAGATACCATCTCTCTAATCGCATAAATATTGTGACGCAACTTAAAGAATAAATATATAACAGTTCCATTCATTACAAACTGTCCTATTATTCCCGCAATATACGCATTTTTTCCATTTATAACAATTGATAATACCACCATTACAATCAATAAAACGATCATAATTAATATCAGGTACACAAATGGCTGTGTATACGATTTTATAATAGATAATACTCCTTTTTCAAGGATTGACCCTTCACTTTTCCCAAATCCTATTTTTAAAATACTCCATATTGTTAAGCGAATTTTTCCTATCTTAACGAACGGTAAAAGAATCATTCCAAACACAACTGCAAAAATATGCAATATTGGCGGAATAAATTTTACTTTTTCTCTCATTTTTTCTCTCCATTTCAATAAAGCTTTTATTCCATTTCAATAGTTTTTAATAGATCTTTGCGCTGCTTCGCAAATATCTTACCACTTACTAAAAGCAATATTGTACACAGAACTATTCCCAGAACACTAATTCCTGTTATCAATATTCCCATCTATTATCACCTGCCTGTTACTTTTGAAAAAATTATGTAAGGCTATAAAGAATGCCTGCCAAAGATGATCCAAAAATCAATAATAACACAAAGCTGATTACCCACATCAAAATAATTGCCCTGCAATAGTTACTTTTATTTTTGTTTGAACTGTTAATTGCAAACACTATAATAATAATTACACCAACAATCGGAATTGCACTAAGCAAAAATAACCCCAGATAACTCCAAACACTCATAACAGGTGCATATTCTACATTCGCATTATTTACAGCCTGTCCATTTGAAACAGGTGCTTTGTCTGTAAACTGATTTGTCGAATTATTCACAGAGTATATTTGTTGATTACTTTCCTGATTTACTTTTGTCCCACACACCGGGCAAAACTTTACTCCATCTTTTATTTCTGTTCCACACTTTCTACAAAACATTTCTCTTCCTCCTCATATTTCATTCATCTTACAGCCATCCACCGGATTTTACCTGCTGATATATATTTTCCAAAAGCCCCATCTCAACATCAGTATTATTGTCTTTAAGCTGTTCATAATAGAGCTTTTCGGCCATTTTGTAATACCTGGCAAATTCAGAGTAATCTCTACTCATATTGTCTAGCACTTCCTGCTCTTCTATTTCCAGAAATGCAAATCTCTTATCAATATTGTAATCTTCACCAAACATTTGTATCATCTTATTTAATACATTTCTAGCTTCTGTCTGATTTTTCTGTTTTTGAAATAGAATAGCAAGATTATCATATGTATCATATGTATCCCAACCCCGGTCAATCACTTCATACAAGAGCTGAATAGCCTCATCACGAAGTCCCGTCTGTCCGGCATTCTCTGCCAAATTGATATCTGCTTGTATTAACCGTTCCAGTATAAGCATCTGATTTTCAGCGGAAAGATTGCTTTTCGCTTCTAAAAGTACAGTTCTTTCCTGTAAAATGTCTCCCTGCTCTTCATAAATCTTACTTAAAAGAACATATGCCCTGGTCTTCAATTCTTCATTTTCAGTTATTTCGATACACTGCCTAAATTCTGTCAAAGCTTCGTTCATTTTTGCTTCCGAATGTTCAATCTCACCTTTTGCAAAATAAACAGAATCATTTTCAAGGCCATACTCAATCGCATCATTCAGTACTTCTTCTGCTCTTTTAATCTGACCGTTATATGCAAGTGCAATTGCATAATCTCGATAATACTCGCTTACAAAACCTCCATATTCAAAAACATGCTCAAATGAATCTATTGCATTCTGATATTCCTCCAATTCAAAATAACTTTCAGCTTTCAGATAATAAATATCTGCCATTCTGGTATTCAGTAAATCAAGCTTTTCATTTTTCAAAATATCATAGTCAATAAAGCTAATACAATCTCTGTATCTCTGCTGTTGATAAAGGGCGCAGGCATTCTGATAATAGGTTTCTAATCCTGACGGATATACCTCAATTGCACTTTTATGCAAATTTTCTTCCTCTTCATAATCACCTTCTATACGACTGTCTGTCTGTTTTTCGACTATTGAATTATACTTTTCAAGTTTTTCCAACTTTATCAAATGAACTCCGTAACCACAGCCAATAATAGATAATGAAAGTATACAAACAAGCGCTCCTCGAATAATCCATTGTCGGTGAATTAATCTACGATATCTTTTATCTTTTTTACTGATTCCCTGAAACGCCTGAAACATTTCCAGAGCATTTCGATACCGTTTTTGAGAATCGTTTTGCAATGCTTTCATTATTACAGCAGCAAACGCTTCACTTGTATTTTCTACAAGGAGCATTTCATCATCTTTACTTATTCTTTTTCCCAGTTTTCTTCCTGTAGCCAAATGAAAAAATGTTGCACCAACACTGTAAATATCACTTTTTTCATCAATACTTTTATGGTTTGGAATGGAATGAAGTGATTTCTTATCTAAAGCAATAATGTATTGTTCCGGAGATGTATAACCATCTGAATATCCCAAAACAGTACTGTCATCCATAAAGAATGAAATATTAAAATCAATCAGACAAATATTGCCCTGTGGAGTCAGCATAATATTTGCCGGTTTAATATCACTATGAATTATTGGTGGATTTTGTGTGTGAAGATAATATAGTGCACTGCAAAGCTGCATCCCCCATCGAATCAGATCCCTCTGCGAAAATTTGACACCTCGTTTCAGCAGATCCTTAAATGACTCACCGGGAATAAAACTCATAACTGTATAAATATCATCATCAACCTCTAAAAAATCCAAAACCTGCGGCAAATACATATGATTCAAATGTTTCAGAATATCTGCTTCCTGACGGTTTGTGTTGACATTGATATTTTTGCTGATCATTTTTTTTAAAACAACTTCTTTTTGCAGTCGTTTATGATATGCCTTATATACAATTCCTCCGCTGCCCGACCCCAATACTCCCAGAATCTCATATGTATCTGAAAGTATTTTCTTTTCATTCTCCATAGTCTTATTCCAGCTCCATTTCAAATACAAATTCTTCATTGGACAAACAAAAAGTTGTACCGTTCTTCAATAACACTTCATCTTCAATCTGTTTATTATCAACAAATGTATGATTCAATGAACCAAGATCTTTCAAATAATATCCATCCATTTTCTTCTGAATCTGAACATGGTGTCTGCTTATGGTCATATTATTATCAATCGTATAATCACAATCTTTAGCTTTTCCAATTACAAATATATCCCTGTTTATTTTAATCTTTTCTTCCGTACCTTTTCGATATATAAATCCCTGCATAGCTCTGGGTTGCAGAAGAACCGTTAAGTCTTCATTCTCTAAATTTTGCCGAATTAAAACAGTAGCCTCTTCGTCCTGTTCAAATTGTAAATCAGATTCATAAGGAATTGGATCTACTTTATTTCTCACAACAACTTTCTCTCGAAATCCCTGTGTTTCAATCGGTGGAATTGTTACTTCCCGCACCGACTTCCATCCTTTCAAACACTTTTCCATCATTTTTTCCTTCCTGTTTAATTTCTACTTTATTATCTGTGGTCTTTTGCCACCCGCCGTAATAGAATTGTTCCAACTGCCATTACCAGAACAGTCATTCCAAAAAGAATAAACCATGTTTTTGCAACATGTCCGGCACTTGCTTTAAAAAAGCTTTCTGCTTTGTGCTCTAACATAGGAAATTCTTCCTGCATTTTTAAATCCAGGCGATTAAGCCTTGCGATACTTCCCAGGGCTTCCACTGACCATCTGCTCACAGTGCAATAAGATATTTTCTTACCAATTCCTTTTAAAGAAAACAGTATTCCACTGAAAAGAAGTTGTACGATCAAAACAAACGGTGCAGCAGCCATAGCCTTATCACCACTTTTTACCATTGCCGATATAACGAATCCCATTGCAACAGATGCCATAATTGTAAGCCAGATTGTAAATAAGATTTCCAATTCAAATTGAGAGACAAAAATGCCTTCTCTATGCTTTCCGGTCAATTTTAAGAATACCAATGTCAAAATAACTGCCTGTAATAAACCAAGGAGCGCCTGCAAAACAAATTTTGATAACATATAGCAGGATAACCTGAGGTTTGCCATGTATTCTCTCTTCAAAATAACCCGTTCCTTACAGATTTCCTGAATGGAATTAAACATTCCTATCCAGATTCCGGAACAACTTAAAGCAAAGAGCATGGATTTTGTACTTTCGTATATCTTAAATATATTTTTATCAGCAACAATATTAAGAAGGATTGCAATAAGAAACGGCTGAACTAACAGAAGAATAAGCCTGGGCCTGTCATTAAATAAAAGTTCCGCATATCGTTCTGTTAAGATACCAAATTGTCTCAAAGCCGAAGTTTTCTTATTCTTTTCTAATTTATCATTTTCCTTCTTCTCGCTATGATTCTGATATACATTATCTCTCTCATTATTTCTGCTATATTTCTTCTGCCAGTACTCTGGATTATCTGAAATAATATTATAAATATTAACCAAATCCTCTGTTTCAAAAAATTCTTTGGCTGCCTGTACATTACCACAAAAACAGAGCCGTCCTCCCGGACCCATGAAAATCACCTTATCACACAAATGAAGATTTTGTGTCGTATGCGTTACCATAATAATTGTTTTATTTTTCGTTTTAGACAGTTTGTTCAATGTAATCATTAGGTTTTTTTCGGTTCCAGGATCCAATCCGGATGTAGGTTCATCTAAGAAAAAGAGTTTTGGATCAGCTAATAATTCAACCGCTATACTGGCTCTTTTTTTCTGTCCTCCAGATAGTTTTCTAATAAAAGTATTCTGGTGCTCTACTAAATCTACCATCTCCAGGACTTCCTGAATCCTCTGATCTCGCTCAAATTTTTGCGTATCGCTTGGCATTTTTAATTTTGCCGTATAAATCAGCATTCTTTTTAACGTAAGATTTTCATAGATAATGTCCTGCTGGGGAACAAAACCTATAATACTCTTTAAACTTTGGAACTGTTCAATTAAATCCACGCCATTACAATATACATTGCCTGAAAACTCTTTTTCAAAACCGCTTATAGCATTCATTAATGTTGTTTTACCTGCCCCGGATCCGCCAATAATTGCCACAAATTCATTGGCGTTTATTTCACAACTTACATCTCTTAGTATTTTTTTCTTTTTTGTTCCCCGACCTACTATCTTATTAATATTACACACTCGTAAAGAAACGCCTGATGTTGCCGTCCGATAATAAATACAATTATTAGAAAACAACAATTGAAAATCTAATATCTGAATCAAGTCCTTATCATGCAAAATCTGCTGTCCCCGAACAATACGCCCATTCACCAGAACTCCATTCATACTTTCAAGATCTTTCAGTATCATTTTCCCATTTTGACAATATATCAAACAATGCTCTTTGGAAACGCCGGGATTATTCAGGGCAATATCATTTTCTCTGCTCCTGCCGATTCGAACAATCGAACCCTTTAGCTCTTGTTTTCTCCATCCTTCTTCTTCCTTTGAATTACGATATAAGAGCAACACCATCTCATCCGGATTATTCATATTTCCAATCCGCAATACCGACTTGTCATATAATTCTACATACCCGTCATTTTTATTCAAAAGTCTGCTGTTGTGAGCATTTCCAAAGTAGGTTCCGTTTCGACTATTCTGATCCCGATAAAAGGTTTTTGTTCCCTCCAGCCATATCGTTCCCTGTATTTTAGAGACAATATTATCCGATATCACAACATCGCATTGTTCCCTGCTTCTTCCCAACTGTACCAATGGTTTCCCATAAGTTTCCAGATCAATTTCCCGCAGTTCACTATGTGTATCAATAATTGTAAGCGTTCTTCTCTGCATATATAAACTCCATTTAATTTAACAAAGAATAGTTTGACACCTCTAAAGATGGTAAAAGGTACTCGTTTGCGTAATATTCAGCATTGTCATTTGATGAAATTTCCTGTTCAACGACCTTTCCATCCTGAATGAAAACATGATAAACATACCCATATCCCATATGCCCGGAAGATCGAATTATATAATTCTCCGTCCCCCCATTTTCATCGGCATAAAAACTACTGTGAAATCCTGAAACCTCACCCAGATAAACCGCCTCAAAAGTTTTTCCATCTGACGCATCTATCTCTCTAATCGTATAGATTTGATACATATAATCTGCTTCACATGTTCCTGTCTGCACCATCAGTTCTTTGACGCCATCCTTATCAATATCAAAACAATAATAATAATTGGACCCATAACTCTCCTGATATTGATTTTGTGTTTCCAGAAGAATTGGCTCATATTGAGCATGGTATATAGCGGAATCCAGCTCTGTTTTTTCTTTCGTATCTCCTTCTTTTGACTGAGATTCACTTTCTAATTCAACTACACCCCACAATCCATTCTTTTTTACCCAGCATTTTCCATCGTATACCGGACGAATCTCCTCGAACACTCCCGGAAGAATAATCAGTTTACCACTTATATCCCTGAGTTCCCATTTACCATCTTTCACAAGCGGAATATACCCGCCACTTGCTGCATAACAAAAATCTTCTTTTTCTGCTTCTTCTCCAAATACAATATAATACTGCTCAATATTTTTCTTCCAAGAAGAATCATATTCTATCGGAATAACAATTTCTCCTTCTTCATTGATATAACCCCACTTATTATCTTTACATACTGCAAATAAACCTTCCGAATAAGAACCACATTTATCATAAATAAAATCAGTAATCAACTGACCATCTTTGCAAACAGCATATCCTCCCTGTAAATTACGCCACCACAAATAATTACTTTCTGTCTGACCCTGATACAGTTCTTCAGACATACGAACAGGAATAGCTTCAGAAGGCGCTTTCACATCTCCTCCCCACGAATAATATTCATCAACATGATGCAAACCATTACACCAATAGAAAGAATAACAACAAGGATCACCGCCGCCTAAACCCAGGGCTGGTTCAACGGTATCACCTTCAAGATAATATGTAGTAAATCCCTCTATACCACGAGTAGTTCTTTCTAAAATATATGTTTCACTCCATCCCAAATGGAAAGCACCGATCCATTTATAGTCTAAATTTCCAATCATCTCTCCATCCAAATTAATCAGTCCCAGACTCTCTCCCTGTCGAATAACTGCATACGGAGATATAAATTGCAGATTTATTCCATTCATTGTTTTTTGTGAATAATCTTCATCTGTCACATAATTAATATCGTCGGCTTCGATAGTCGGCTCTACTACCCAGGTATATTCTCCCCTGTTTTTTATTTCTTCTTTCTTATCACTAACTGAAATACCTGTCTCCTGAGATTTATTCTCACTATCTTCAGCATTTTTTTCAGCTTTTTCCAAAATTTCAACAGCCTCAGCATATTTTTCCTGCAGCAAATATATATCTGCCAGTTTTATATACGGATCCGAGTATTTTGGTTCAATATCTATTGCCATTAAATACATAGCCTCAGCATTTTCATAATCCAGTTCTGTCAAGTATTTTTCAGCCTCAGTAATACAATTTACATATTCCTGCCTGCTTTTTTCTTCTTTATTCTTCACCGCAAGAGAAACTCCAATTATAAGTGCTGCCAGTATAATAAATATCAAAACTATGATCCAGATTAAAGATTTTTTCTTTTTCGCTTCAGTATTATGTTTCTCCGATCCAGCATTCGTCATCTCATTTAGCGCGCTGCCGCATTTTTTACAGAATTTTGCTTCATCCCGATTTTCTGTTCCACATTTTCTACAGTACATTATAACTTTTCTCCTATTCGCCCATAATCAATAAGTCATCCGGCTTTTTTCAAAGATAATCTCATTTATTTTATAAAAATAGAAAACACCTTACATATCAACTGCATATAGCCAATCCCACAAGCAAGTCCACTGAAGAATCTTCTTGTATTTGTAGAAGCAAACACTCCTATAAACTGAATATACCAATCAAAAAACATCAGAAAACACAAACATATGCATATTTTAATTGATATTGAAATCCTAAAAAAAAGCAATACCCCTATTAAATATCCTACAGCAAGTCCGGTACATCTGGCACAAACCGGAAACTGATATCCTTTCCAGAAAAAACTTCTTTCCGGCATTTGATGACAGCCTGTTGTACTACCAATTTTCATAAGAAATTGATGCACGATAAAGACTTTATTTTCGGCCGGTACATTTCTGTTCCAACGCATAATAAGCCTCCCAATCCACTCCTATTTGCTTTTTTAATAAAAAATATAATCCAACAAAGCAAACAGCTGCAATTGATAATAAGCCCATCATGAATCCTGTACCTGTAATAATCCAAAACAGTAATCCAACAAGTAAACTAATAATAGCTGCACCAATTTGCATTTTACATGTCTCTTCCTTTTTATTAATTTCCTCTTTCCAATCATCCAAATTACGGAATTTTGTTCCACAATCTGAACATACCCAATATGTCTTACTGGTCGAGTCCACCGATGTCTTCTGAGACTGTCCGCAAGATCCGCATAATAGACCAAATGGTCCAAAAATCAGCCATCCGAGACATCCTTTTCCTGCAGAATAGCCCCCTCCAGATGTTTTTACCTGCGTAGAATTTTCACTTACAGCCTGTAAACTATTCCCACCACATTGAGGACATTTCAAACATTTTACTCCGCCAGACATTTCATTTTCGACTATTATCTACTTTGCTTCTTTTTTTGTTTGACTCACAGACGGCTCCATTTTCTTCTGTGGTGCACCGCACGAACCACAAAAAGCCGCATTGTCTGGAATTTTAGCACCGCATTTACTACAAAACATATTATTTTCTCCTTCTTCTGTAGATTTTATGGATAATTTTTCTCCTAACGAATCAATCGTTCCCCACAGGAAGTACAAAACAAAGCATCTTCTTCCACTTCTTCACCGCATTTTTTACATCTTAAAATAATTTTCGCTGGTTCTGTTTTCTCCACCGACCCATATGTTTTTTCTATATCTTTAGTCATTTTTGTTCCACAAACAGTACAAAAAACAGAGCTTAGCGGCTGTTCTGCGCCACATTCAGGACAAATCTGCATCTTTTCTTCTTCTGGCTCCTGCTTTTGCTCGACCACGAATTCTTCCTGGCTTAATAATGACTCATTTTCTGCTTCCACAACATTTGGTTCAATTACTGTCGTTTCTTTCTCTTCCGGCACAGTTATTTCTTTTTGCTCTCCATCAGATTCTGCTATATAATTTAGGTCTTCTGTCTCTTCGTCTTTTGTCTCTAAAGACATTTCCAATCTTGTACCACACACAGTACAAAAAGCAGCCTCCGGTGATAATTTTGAGCCACAATTAGAACAAATCTGTTCTTTCAATTTATCTTCCGAAATATCTGAGGACATATCTTTATTTTGCGGCTTTTCGATTGACATGCCACAGTGAATACAGAAATTCGCATCTTTGCTCACTGTTTTTCCACAATGAGTACATTTAATTCCATCAATCTCTTCCTGATTATGCACCGGCGCGCCACACGAAGAACAAAACATCATCCCCTCTGTTATTTCTGCACCACACGCGCATCGCTTTACAGATTTCATAGCATCAATCTGTCTTTTGTAATCTTCAATTTTCCGCTCCGACTCATTCACAATCATCATTAAATCTGCAAAAGAATCTTCATAATTTAATTTATGTAAAGACGCATATTTTTTCCCTATTTCATAATATGCATTTTTTATTTTTTTCTCTTCCTCGCCAATCATAACGTTCATTTTTGTAGACTCAGAAAAATCTTTTGTCATTTGGACTGTTTTCTGCCCTGCATTCGTAACCTTTTTCCCCAGTTCATCAATAAATCCCATTTTTTCACTCCTATTCTTTTACGTCCATATTTTCTTTTTCTCGGACTAATCATAAAATTTATATAAAATTAATAATAATTTTATATAAATTTATCACTTTTGTCAATGTATCAGAAATAACTGGGGACGTAGAAAAATGCATTTTCCTACGTCCCCAGTTATTTTTTTAACAAGCCGTACTTTTTCGATGTCTTTTTTCTTTTATTAATTTTACTCAGAAAACCAAACTGATGCCACCTCTCCACCTCTCTCGTTAATTAATAAATCCTATTCTTCACTAAAGCAACGGATAAAACTACTATATTTTGCATCCGAATCACCATACATCATTTCCTCTGTTATTTCTAATCCTTCATTTTGCTAATCGTCTAACTTCGTTAAGAACTCAAAAAGGCGTTTCTGCCAGAGAAATGAGTCTCGCACTCGGGCAGAATCCCAGCTATATAAACCGCATAGAAAACAAATTGACTTTTCCTTCAATGCAAACCTTTTTCTATATATGTGATTATTTAAATGTTACTCCCCAGGATTTTTTCAATTTGCAAAGCAGTGACCCTTGCAAATCACATAATATAATGAATGATATTAACAAATTAACCCAAACACAATTAGATGCTATTGAAACTGTAATACAAGAATTTTTGCGAAAGAAATAATTTTTTCTTCAAACAAACATAAAACGACACTCTGTATTATAAGCAAATAATATTACTGGTTGCTTAAATTACAGAGTGTCTTTACCTTCGTATCATAAATATTTTTTTAACGCTATTTTTCCATACCTGCTCAAAAAATCACATCTGATGACGCACTATTTTATAATCATCGTTTGACTGGTAATATGGACAGTTCTTATAGTTGCTACTTACAAATCGATAATACTCATCCTCGTCAAGATTCACGTTACAGTAATAGCTCTCGTCTTCGTCATCATATACATAATTGGAACAATATTCACATGCTGCCATAGTCTCCTCCAAGCAATTGGGGACGTAGGAAAATGCATTTTCCTACGTCCCCAGTTAATTATTTAACAATCAAACTCTTGCCTGTCATTTCTTTCGGCTGTTCCATACCCATCAATTCAATCAGCGTCGGAGCGATATCTGCCAGACATCCTCCCTCGCGAAGTTTATAAGACGGGTCTGCGTTAACCAGTATGAACGGTACCGGATTGGTTGTATGCGCAGTAAACGGTTCACCATTAGACTCGTCGATCAACTGCTCTGCATTGCCGTGGTCTGCGCAGATAAACATCTGACCATTTACTTCTTTGATTGCATCTACTGTCTTTCCGACACACTCGTCCACTGCTTCAATGGCTTTGATTGCAGCCGCCTCTACACCGGTATGTCCTACCATGTCCGGATTTGCGAAGTTGATGATGATCACATCATACTCACCGGATTTGATTGCCCCTACCAGTTTATCACATACTTCATATGCGCTCATCTCCGGCTTCAGGTCATAGGTTGCAACCTTCGGAGATTTTACAAGGATTCTGTCCTCTCCCTCGTTTGGTTCTTCTACACCGCCGTTGAAGAAGAAGGTTACATGTGCATACTTCTCTGTCTCGGCGATACGTGCCTGCTTCAGACCATTTGCTGCCAGGAATTCTCCGAATGTATTGGTGATTTCTTCTTTTACGAATGCCACCTGCTTATTCGGGATGGTTACGTCATATTCTGTAAAGCATACGTATGTTGTCTTTACTCTTTCTCCTCTTTCGAATCCTGTAAATTCATCATCGCAGAAAGTTCTGGTAATCTCTCTTGCACGGTCAGGGCGGAAGTTAAAGAAGATGATGGAATCATTATCTTTGATTGTTGCAACCGGTGCTCCGTCCTTCATTACAACGGTAGGAAGTACGAACTCATCTGTGGTATCCTTATCATAGGATGCCTGAATTCCTTCCGGTCCGCTGGCTGCCTGTTCTCCCTCGCCAAATACCATTGCTCTGTATGCCTTTTCCACACGATCCCAGCGATTATCACGGTCCATCGCATAGTAGCGTCCCATTACGGAAGCCACTTCTCCAACGCCGATTTCCTGCATTTTAGCTACCAGTTCTTCTACATATTCTTTTCCGGATGCCGGTGGTGTATCACGTCCGTCCAGGAAACAGTGTACATAGACTTTCTTAAGTCCCTGTCTCTTAGCCAACTCTAAAAGACCATAAATGTGTGTGTTGTGACTGTGTACACCGCCGTCAGATACAAGACCAAACATATGAAGTGCACTGTCATTCTTCTTTGCATTTTCACAGGCTGCAAGGAGTGCTTTATTTTCGAAGAAATCTCCATCCTGAATTGCTTTTGTAATCTTGGTCAGATCCTGATATACGATGCGTCCTGCGCCCATATTCAGATGTCCTACCTCTGAGTTACCCATCTGTCCATCCGGAAGACCTACTGCCATTCCGCTGGCATTTCCTTTTACAAACGGATACTCAGCCATGAGTTTATCCATTACCGGAGTCTTGCCTTCTGCAACAGCATTTCCTTCAGTCTTAGCATTCAGTCCATAACCATCCAAAATCATCAGTACTGTTGGTTTTTTACTCATTTTCTTTCTCCTTTAAAATAAGGAACCGCAGGAAGCCCTTAATCCGCCTCCTGCGGCTTCACCTTTACTTATTTATAATTTACGATCTTACCGAAATCAGCCTTCAGGGAAGCTCCACCAACAAGACCTCCGTCGATGTCTGCCTGAGCAAATAACTCAGCCGCATTTCCTGCATTTACAGATCCGCCGTACTGGATACGGATTGCTTCTGCTGTAGCTTCGTCATAAACTTCAGCTACACATGCACGGATACCTGCACAAACTTCTTCAGCCTGCTCAGTTGTTGCAGTCTTACCTGTTCCGATTGCCCAGATTGGCTCATAAGCGATTACCATTTCCTTAGCCTGGTCAGCTGTTACATTCTGCATGCCAACCTTAACCTGCTGACGGATGAAGTCCATAGTAACACCCTGCTCTCTCTGCTCAAGAGTCTCACCACAGCACATGATTGGTGTAATACCATGCTCGAATGCTTTCAGGACTTTCTTATTTACTGTCTCGTTTGTCTCAGCGAAGTATTCTCTTCTCTCAGAATGTCCGAGAACAACATATTTTACGCCTGCATCTGTAAGCATAGCCGGAGAAATCTCACCTGTGTAAGCACCTTTCTCCTCAAAGTACATATTCTCAGCACCAACCTGAATATTTGTACCCTTACAAGCCTCAACAACCGGGATAATATCGATTGCCGGAACACAGAATACAACATCAACGTCTTCGCTCACTACAAGCGGCTTTAACTCTTCAACCAGAGCAACTGCCTGACTTGGAGTCATGTTCATTTTCCAGTTGCCTGCTACAATTTTTCTTCTTGCCATTATTTTATCCTCCAAATAATTGTTAAGCTGATGATGTTCTTCGGGACTAAGCTCGAAAAGACCTCGCCAAGTTCCGAAGAACTAAGTTCGCACTAAACTCGTGAAATACCTCGTTAAGTGCTTACTTATCGTTTGCTGCTGCAACACCCGGAAGTTCCTTTCCTTCCAGGAACTCAAGTGATGCACCGCCACCTGTAGAGATATGTGTCATCTTATCACCGAATCCAAGCTGGTTAACTGCTGCTGCAGAGTCACCGCCACCGATGATTGTCACTGCATCTGTCTCAGCCAGTGCTTTTGCAACTGCTTCTGTTCCGTGAGCGAACTTAGGCATTTCGAAACATCCCATTGGTCCGTTCCATACAACGGTCTTAGCATCTTTTACTGCTTCACAGAAAATCTTCTCTGTATCAGGTCCAATATCAAGACCTTCCCAGTCTGCCGGAATTTCTCCTGCAAGTACTACTTTGGAGTTTGCATCATTAGAGAAATCATCTGCAACTACTGTATCAACAGGAAGGAGTAATTTCACACCTTTTTCTTTTGCCTTTGCAAGCATATTCAGTGCGTATTCACAGTAATCCTCTTCCAGAAGAGATTTACCAACGCTTCCGCCCTGAGCTTTGCTGAATGTATAAGACATACCACCACCGATGATCAGAGTGTCTACTTTGTCAAGCAGGTTCTCAATTACGGAAATCTTGCTGGATACTTTTGCTCCACCAAGGATTGCTACGAACGGTCTTTCCGGATTATTTACTGCATTTCCGAGGAAATCGATTTCTTTCTGCATCAGGTATCCAACTACAGCTGTGTCTACAAACTGTGTAACACCTACGTTAGAGCAGTGTGCTCTGTGAGCTGTACCGAATGCATCATTTACAAAAACATCACAAAGAGAAGCAAGATCTTTGGAGAAGGCCTCTCCGTTCTTTGTCTCTTCTGCTCTGTAACGTGTATTTTCAAGAAGGATAACTTCTCCGTCTTTCATAGCTTCTACAGCAGCTTTTGCGTTTGGTCCTACTACTTCCGGATCAGCTGCGAATTTTACTTCCTGTCCAAGGAGTTCAGATAAACGTACTGCTACCGGTGCAAGAGATAAGGACGGAACTGCCTCTCCCTTCGGTTTTCCGAGATGAGAACAGAGAATAATCTTTCCACCATCTGCAATCAGTTTTTTAATAGTAGGAAGAGCTGCAACAAGGCGGTTCTCGTCTGTAATTTTTCCGTCAATAAGCGGAACATTAAAGTCACATCTTACCAGAACTTTTTTGCCTTTTACATTGATATCATCTACTGATTTTTTATTAAGCATATGTGTGCCTCCTTTATAACATAAATAGTTAGAACAAAAAAGGAGTCCGGTCCAAAGAGACCGGACCCCTTGTGAGTCATTAGGACAATCCCTGAAATTAAGCTAATTCAGAGAAGTATTTGATTGTTCTTACCATCTGGCTTGTGTAAGAATTCTCATTATCATACCAGGAAACAACCTGAACCTCTGTTGTTCCATTATCCAGTGGGCATACCATTGTCTGAGTAGCATCGAATAATGAACCATATCTCATACCAACGATATCACTGGATACGATCTCATCTGTGTTATATCCGAAGGACTCGTTAGAAGCTGCCTTCATAGCTGCGTTGATCTCATCAACTGTTACAGTTCCTTCAACAACTGCTGTTAAGATTGTTGTAGATCCTGTCGGGGTTGGAACACGCTGAGCAGCTCCGATTAACTTACCATTTAACTCTGGAATAACCAGACCAATAGCTTTTGCAGCACCTGTGCTGTTTGGTACGATATTAACTGCTGCTGCACGGGATCTTCTTAAATCACCTTTTCTCTGTGGTCCGTCAAGTGTCATCTGGTCACCTGTGTAAGCGTGGATTGTGCACATGATACCGGATTTGATTGGTGCAAGGTCATTCAATGCTTTAGCCATTGGTGCCAGGCAGTTTGTTGTACATGATGCAGCGGAAATTACTGTATCTTCTGCTTTAAGTGTGTCATGGTTTACGTTGTAAACGATTGTCGGAAGGTCATTTCCAGCTGGTGCAGAAATAACAACTTTTCTTGCTCCTGCTTTTACGTGAGCAGATGCTTTCTCTTTGGATGTATAGAATCCTGTACACTCCAGAACAACGTCAACACCGATCTCTCCCCATGGAAGTTCCTCAGCATTAGCTTTTGCATAAATTTTGATTTCTTTTCCATCAACAATAATAGAATCCTCAGTAGCTTCTACTTTGTCAGCCAGCGCATATTTACCCTGTGAAGAGTCATATTTTAATAAGTGAGCCAGCATCTTTGGAGATGTTAAGTCGTTGATTGCAACTACCTCATATCCCTCTGCTCCGAACATCTGTCTGAATGCAAGACGTCCAATACGTCCGAATCCATTAATCGCTACTTTTACTGCCATGATTAATTCCTCCTAATGTTTTGTTTATTAACTGTTACACAGCCGTTTATTTTTGAAATTCCCTAACATCGTTAAAGAATCATCAACCGTTTATAATTGTACTAAATATTGTACAAAAATTCAAGTGCCTTTTGCATTTTTATGGAATAAAGCCCCTGTTTTTTTATACAAGTTTCCTAAAAACAGGCTTTCTGTCCTTATATTCCGCATAATATTCAAACCCGCAGCTCTTCAGGATAGCGTCTGCTTTTCCAAAATCATAGGCGATATGATCCGGTCTGTGCCCGTCTGCTCCCACCGTAATGATCTCTCCTCCAAGCTCCCTGTAGCGTTTCAGAATATCCGGATGCGGATGTGCGAACGGAAGACCATATTTCAAACCGGCCATATTCAGTTCCAGACCTTTTCCCTGCTCAATGATTTCTTTCAGAATGGCATCTATCTCATCTGCATATTTCTGATAAGAATATGCGGAAATGCCTTCATTTCCATACCGTGTAACATAATCCACATGACCCAGCACGTCAAAATCTCTTATCACCCGGATATCCTCAAGCATTTCCCGGAAGGTCATACGGTATACCTCATCATCGCTCCGCCCTTCAAACAGCTGTCCGAAAGCCGGATCAGAGCCATTCACCGCATGGACGGACCCTATCACAAAATCAAAAGGATATTTCTGGGTAAATTCCGTATAATATTCTCCCAGATGAGGCTGCATTCCAAGTTCCACTCCAATACGGATATCAATCAGATCTTTGTATTTCTCCTGCAGTGGTCTGAGCGTTGAGAAATAGATGTCTGCATCGAAGATGCTTTCCTCGCCCCAATCCATATAATCTTTATCATAATGATCCGTAAAACAGATCATCTCCAGCCCTTTATCGATCGCAGCCCGGATCATCTGTTCCGGACGCGTATCAGAATCATGGGAAAACACGGTATGCATATGCACATCTGCTCTCATAGCTTCTTTCCTCCTGTTATCGTACCGCCGCCAAGCACATACTCCCCATCATACAGCACCAGTGCCTGACCGGGTGTAACCGCGCGCTGAGGCTCCTCGAAAATTGCCGTCACCTCATCCGTGCCAGTCCTTTCAACAGTGCACCAGGCACCTTTGTGATTATAGCGGATTTTTGCCCAGACACGCTTTGGCTCCTTCAAATCTTCCACCGACATAAAATTCAAATGGTTGGCTTTTACAATTTGTGTCATGGATTCTTCACCCGTACCTACGACCACTTCGTTGGTCTCCGGACGAATCTCCAGCACGAACACCGGATGTCCCTGAGACAGCCCCAGTCCTTTGCGCTGTCCCACCGTGTAGTGAATAATTCCTTTATGGGTTCCCACTACCGTTCCATCACTGGTCACAAAATTGCCTTTTGGAAATGTCTTTCCCTTATTCTTTTCAATAAAGGAAGCATAATCTCCATCCGGTACAAAGCAGATATCCTGGCTGTCCGGTTTATTTGCCACCTGCAGTCCAATCTCTTCCGCAATTTTACGGATCTCTTCTTTTTCATATGCCCCCACCGGCATCAGCGTGTGCGAAAGCTGTTCCTGAGTCAGGTTATACAAAGCATAGGTCTGATCCTTCCTTGCCGTTTCCGAAACACGAAGCGCATATCTTCCATTGGCAAGCTTCTCCACCCTCGCATAGTGACCGGTGGCAATGTAATCCGCACCGATATCCAGACTCCGCTTTAACAGAGATTCCCATTTTACAAACCGGTTACAGGCAATGCATGGATTTGGTGTCCTTCCATTTTCATACTCATCAGTAAAATAATCTATCACATATTTCTGAAATTCTGACCGGAAATTCATTACGTAATATGGAATACCAATCTGAGATGCCACCCTTCTTGCATCATCCACAGCGCTTAAGCCGCAACAGCCTCCATTTTCTTCCTGTACGACAGATTCCTCTTCCTGCCATATCTGCATAGTCACTCCGATGACATCATAGCCCTGCTCCTTCAGAAGCCACGCAGCCACCGAAGAATCTACGCCACCGGACATTCCTACCACAACTTTTTTTCGCTCCATTCACATTTCCTCTATTTATTAATATTCCTCTTCTTCCTCTTCTTCACCTTCATGAATATCTGATTTGGGTTTTTCCAGTCCCTCAATCTCAATTCCGTTCTTTTGAGCATAATCCCAGAGAGCTGCATGAATGGCTTCTTCCGCAAGCAGTGAACAGTGAACCTTTACCGGCGGCAGCCCATCCAGTGCTTCCATAACTGCCTTGTTCGTTACCGCCATGGCCTCTTTTACATTTTTTCCTTTCACCAGCTCAGTCGCCATACTGCTGGTAGCTACTGCTGCTCCGCAGCCAAATGTCTTAAATTTTACATCCTGAATAATCTGATTCTCATCAATATCCAGATAAATCCTCATAATATCGCCACATTTTGCATTTCCAACGGTACCCACACCGCTGGCATTTTCTATCTCTCCCATATTTCTCGGATGCTGAAAATGATCCATTACCTTCTCTGTATACATTATAATTTCCTCCATCTACTGTTATTCGTATCTCAAATTCTATGATGTTAGGGGTTAAAAGCCCCCAATTATGGTACCTAAGGATTGTTTTAAGCTTCTTTTTTCACAAAGTCCTCATACAACGGAGACATATCTCTTAATTTTCCCACAATTTCCTTCAGACTATCCACTACATAATCGATATCTTCCTTTGTGGTCTCCTCACTTAAAGTCAGTCGAAGAGATCCGTGAGCAATCTCATGAGGGAGACCGATTGCCAGAAGAACATGGGACGGATCCAGTGAGCCTGAAGTACATGCAGAACCGCTGGAACCGCAGATTCCCTTCATATCCAGCATGATCAGCAGGGATTCTCCTTCCACAAACCGAAAACTGAAGTTGGCATTATTCGGCAGTCTCTTCTCGGGATGTCCATTCAGCTTCGTATACGGAATTTCCTCCATTACCCGTTTAATCAGGTAGTTACGAAGTTCTGTTTCTTTTTCCGCACGTTCACTCATCGTACGTACCGCACGCTCTACAGCCGTTCCAAGTCCGATGATTCCCGGCACATTTTCTGTTCCGGCGCGACGCTTTCTCTCCTGCGCTCCTCCATGTACAAATGAGCGGATTTTCACACCTTTACGGATATAAAGAAAACCGATTCCCTTTGGACCATTCAGCTTATGTCCGCTTGCACTCAGCATATCAATATGATACTCATCCACGTTAATCGGAACCTGACCAAATGCCTGAACCGCATCTGTATGGAAAAGGATTCCATGTTCGGAAGCAATTTCTCCAATTTCCTTAATCGGCTGAATCGTTCCGATCTCATTATTTGCAAACATAACAGAAATCAGAATCGTCGTAGGGCGAATTGCCGCCTTCAGATCATCCAGCTTCACCACACCATTCTCATCCACGTCCAGATAAGTCACCTCAAATCCCCTGCGTTCCAGATACTCACAGGTGTGAAGGATCGCATGATGTTCAATTTTCGTTGTAATAATGTGATTTCCTTTCGCCTCGTATGCCTCTGCCGTTGCTTTCAGAGCCCAGTTATCCGACTCGGATCCTCCTGCAGTAAAATAAATCTCACTGGTATCAGCCCCAAGTGCATTGGCAATGATTTCTCTCTTTTCCGTAATCGCAGTTTTATTTGCAGCAGCAAATCCATAAACACTGGATGGGTTTCCAAAATGCTCAGTAAAATACGGAAGCATAGCCTCCACTACCTCCGGTGCTGTCTTTGTAGTTGCCGCATTATCCAGATAAATCAGTTTTTCCATGGTTTTTCCTCCTTGTATCACTTCAAAAATTTATTTTTCGCACAGACTTTTACTCTCGGACACTAATGTGTCGATCTTCATCTCATCCACCGTCTGATTAATACTTTCATTAATCTTTTTCCAGACATATTTCGTAACACAGCTTCCGGATGCTTCACATCCTTCTCCGTTCTCCTGAAACGCCGGACACTCCACCGGCTCAAGATTTCCCTCCAGAGCTCTTAAAACATCTCCTACAGATATGTCTTTGGCATCCTTTGCCAGAACATATCCTCCTCCGGCGCCGCGAATACTTTTTATTAAACCCGCTTTCTTCATCAATGCCATCAACTGCTCCAGATACCGTTCTGATATTCCCTGCCTGGCAGCGATACTCCCGATAGAAACCGGTTCAGCCTCACTATATTGCGCAAGATCAATCAATGCACGCAGTCCATATCTCCCTTTTGTAGAAAGTTTCATACCCTCACCTTCTTTCCTTGCAAGAACGCCTCTCCGGCGACGGAAAACCCTAGTGTTTTGCTAGGAATTTTCCTTTTGTAGAATATCACCTGAAAAAAGTTCTGTCAAGTCCCTTTCCCGAATATCTTATATGGACACCTCAAAGGGGGATATTATGGTCCAGAAAAATGCAATTGTCAAAGGTGCTTTTATACTGACGCTCACCGGATTTGCCACCCGTTTTATCGGCTTTTTCTATCGTATCTTTTTAAGCCGTGCCTTTGGAGAAGAAGGAGTTGGAATCTACCAGTTGATTTTCCCCGTTTTCGCTCTTGGTTTTTCCCTCACCTGTGCCGGAATTGAGACAGCCATCTCCCGGTGTGTGGCCGGAAAAATGTCTCTGGGAAAAGCCCGCCAGGCAAAAGAAATTCTATATACAGGAGTCAGCCTTTCCGTTTTTCTGTCAATTATATTTCTCCTGATATTACAGTGGAATGCCGAATTTATTGCCGCAGAGCTTCTCAAAGAACCCCGATGCGATACTCTGCTCCTTGTACTGTCTTATGCATTTCCTTTTGCCGCAGTCCATGGATGTATCTGCGGGTATTATATTGGCTTAAAGCAGACACGGATTCCTGCTCTCTCACAGATTATTGAACAGCTTGTACGCGTAGCTTCTGTGTGGACAATTTATGCCTCTTTAAAAAGATCAGCCGGAGCACCAGGCGTCATAGTTGCGGTAGCAGGATTCGCCGCCGGAGAAATTGCATCTTCCCTTTTCTGCGTCTGGTCAGTAAGCCGCCGGGAAACGAGAAAAATTCCGTTTCGTATTTCCTTTCCTGCATATTTTACCAATTTGTGCGAACTCCTACACATATGCGTCCCCCTTACCGGGAGCCGGGTACTTTTGAATCTGCTGCAGAGCGCGGAGGCTGTGTCCATTCCTTTAAGACTGCAGATGTTTGGTTTTTCTGTCAAAGACTCTCTGAGCATTTACGGAGTTCTGACCGGCATGGCACTTCCCTGCATCCTTTTTCCCTCTGCCATCACGAATGCAATTGCATCTATGCTTCTTCCTACGATTGCAGAGATTCAGGCACTGAACGATCAGAAAGAAATGAACTCTATCATTAAAAAGGTATTTGCATGCTGTTTCTTCCTGGGCACTGTCTGCTGTTTTTCTCTCATCCTTACAGGATCATTTATTGGAGATCTGCTTTTCCACAGCCAGATGGCAGGACAATTCATCATTACCCTGGCATGGATATGCCCTTTTTTATACACAAACAGCAATCTGATCAGCATAATAAATGGACTCGGTCACACTACTTACTCCTTTCTGTACAATACCATCAGCCTTCTTCTCAGGCTCTGCAGCGTATTTCTTGCCATCCCTGCATTTGGAATACGTGGATATCTGTGGGGACTTCTGGGAAGTCAGCTCGTCTTATTCACGCTTTGCATCCTCCATTTAAAAAAGATTGCACATTAGCGCACTAAAAAAGCTGTACCGAAATAAAATCAGTACAGCTTCTTTTTACTTTATTCAATTTTCAGAATGTCTCAGCATGCTTGGTGTGATGGTTCCTTCAATACCCGCTTTCGCAGCATATCCTTTCAATATCTTCCAAAATCCCTGACGGCTCATCTTTCTGCCACTGATGTTCGGGAACAATACATCCGATTCTCTCCCCTTCAGCAGCTTATCACGACCGTTTTTCAAATATGCACGCATCGCTTTCATAGCCTGCTTATCAATCAGATATGCGTTCTGATTGTTCTCAAAATGGCACTGCAGATAACCCATATCCATACTAATATCGGTAATCTTCAGACTTACCAGCTCCTCTACCATAATACCGGTCGAATACAGAAGCTCAATCATAGCCTTATCTCTCAGAAGTTTCGGAGACTTTCCGTTAGGGACCGCAAGTACCTTTGCAACATCTTCCTTGGCAGCACTCTTTGGCGCTCTTCTTTCAATCTTTGGACTGGTTAATCCCTCTGACACATCCTCATCAATACGTTTCTGTTTATACAGATACTGGAAAAATCCTTTAATAGATGCAACATTTCGTGAAATAGTCGTATTCGTAAGTCCCTGCTTCTCCATAAAAAGCATGTAAGAATTTAAATTTGTAGCAGTTGTCTTCTCAACATCTGTTACACCCTGTGCTCCCAGATATTTTACCAGCTTCATCAAATCACGACGATACGCCATCTCCGTATTCACAGAAATACCCTTTGTGGTTTTTAAATAATCAACATACTCTAATACTATTTTTTCCATATCCTTATCTCCCATCGTATAAATTGATTATACGTATATTCACCACAAAAATCAAATCCTTTTTAAAAACATTTTCAACAATGGCGGATTTACATAGCATTCTGATATAATTCCAATACCTATAAGCAAAAAAAGCGCCATTATTTTCTGGGAATTCCATTTTGTGGATGGATAATAGTACATAGTCCAAA
Source organism: Sporofaciens sp. SGI.106 (assembly GCF_050314255.1). Lineage (NCBI taxonomy): Bacteria > Bacillati > Bacillota > Clostridia > Lachnospirales > Lachnospiraceae > Sporofaciens > Sporofaciens sp. SGI.106. Next base: position 1,029 of record NZ_JBNPMZ010000001.1, on the reverse strand, counting down.
TCAGTATAAAGATTCCTGCAGCATAAAAAATCAATTGAGGAAATCCTGCAACCAGACATAGGAAAATCCCTTTCACCCCCAGCTTCATGACAGAAGCCGTCAAAAGAGTTCCACATAAAAAGCCTGTCCAGGCGACCGACATCAACGCCACCCCTTTTCTGATTTTCAGGTAACCTGCCGCAAAAAGTGCCGCCACCGGAAGACATCTCACACGAAAGAGATACCACAGATATTCCTGCACCTCCAGATCTGCCTGCACATAATTATACAGGAAATACTCATCAAAGATTCCCATTGCTGCAATATAATCTTTTGATATTACATTTGCATAGAGGACTCCCATGAGAAATCCTGCCATATAAAACACCACAAATATTCTTCCGTTATCACGCAGCTTCATATACTATCCTCCGGGTTTTGGATATTTCATTATATGCCGCGTGAATTCAGATATTCGTTACTTATTATTATAGCGCACCTCATATGCCATCAGAGCAGCAACCGTCTTGGAATCCTCTATCTCTCCGCTGAAAATTTTTTCTTTCAGTTCATCCATTGTATACGCCTTTACGTCAATATATTCATCTTCATCCAGATGCTGGCTGGTAGGGATCAGATTATGAGCTGCAAATATTTCAATTTTTTCATCACAAAATGCAACTGTTGTGCGAAGTGTGATCAGCCATTCCAGATTCTCGCTCTTGTATCCTGTTTCTTCCTCTAATTCCCTGGTAGCACATTCAATCCCCGGTTCTCCCGGTGCATCTAATTTACCAGCCGGTATCTCAAGAGTATATCTCTCCAAAGCATTCCTGTACTGGCGAACCATCAGGATTCTTCCATCATCCAATACCGGCACCACTGCCGCAGCACCGTCATGATGAATAAAATCCCATTTAGCAGTATTGCCATTCTCAAATTCCATGTAATCACAATACATATTAATAATTGTACCCTTGTGAACCAGTTCTCTCTTTACTCTTCTTACTTCCTCACCCATTTTTTCAGCTCCTTCTTTAAATAAATTTT